>JBDTLA010000037.1:0-4487 GCA_039935035.1 Rudaea sp.
CTTGAGCGCAGAATTTTTCGCGTGACATGGGATTCCTTGCTTTCATGGTGCAATCCGTCGATTTGGCTACGACTTTCCGAGCATATGTCAGGCCTCAATCACATCCTTAGCGCTGTCGCTGCGGCCGCGTAGTGCGCTTGCAAAAGTAGCGGGCAGGCAGCGACGCGAAGTCATGGCACAGCACCTTTCGAGAGAGCCTGTCGGTGCTCCGCTCGACGCGTGAGAACGTCAGTCCGGAAGTCATTGGAAACGGTCGACCTCCTATATTGGCTGAGCCACCAGGATCGCAAATAAGCCGACCAATGGAGCCGCCAACCAAGCGAAGTGGGCCTGCGCCAACGCGCCAGGTTCCGTTCTCTACGTCGCGGCGCGGGTCAATGCTTTGCCGGAATGGTGAACTACGGCTGGTTCGCCAGGATGATGGTCATGCTGTGTAACGGAGTACATCGTGTTGTCGGCCGTCGTGCCGTGCTTGTGGATGCCGGTAACGGTGCCGTGACCGATGGCGCTGCGATAGTGCCAGGTTACGGCGGTGCCAGTGGGTATGGTCTTGAATGACACTGCTTTTTTGGTGGCTTTCTTGGTTGGCATAACGATTTCCTCATTTTTGATAAATCAGCATCCTGCCACTCATCCATGTGGACCTGCGGTGACAAGTGCGCGGCACCTCACCCGTCAATCGGGCGCTCGCGGTGAACGGCGCCGCGGCCACGTTTGTTCAATCGTCGCGCTCGGCCCAAGTTTCTTCCGTGCGCTACCGAACGGAGCAGGCGCATTGGAAAGCGTCCAATGGGAAATGAGGCTATGCACGATGACCAGAGCGACTTATTCAGGCAGCGAAGCCACAGCGGAGCGTCAACGTCGCATTGAATGTGGACCTACGTTTACGGCGGCACCGCAGCTTCGCGAGCTGGATCTGGATGGAGATATCGCACGAGAAAGGACCGAGGCGCTACTCGACGAAGCGCTGGACGAAACGTTTCCAGCCAGCGACCCGGTCTCCATCACGCCGCCGAAACATGCCTGAACGTAACGCGCTTGTCGGCGGACTGAATACGCCAGAAGACGCAATTTCAAAGCCGACAGCAAGGACAACGCCATGCAAACGCCTGCGAGCATCGCCAAGCACCCCATCCATCCCATGCTGGTCAACTTTCCGATCGGGCTATGGGTCTTCTCGCTGGCTTGCGATCTGATTGGCTTGAGCGTGGCCACTCCTGGCGTCTGGTTCACCGTCGCCTTCTACACGATGGTCGGCGGCTTCATCGGTGCGCTGGCGGCGGCGGTGCCGGGCTTTATCGACCTGTTGTACTACAAGGGCGGCGCCGCGCCGGTGAAGAAAATCGCTCTCACGCACATGACGATCAATCTGAGTGTGGTGGTGTTGTACGCGGTGAATATCGGTCTGCGCTTCCACGGTTCGGCAAGCATGCAGGTGCCGATCATCCTTTCGGCCATCGGCGTATGCGCAATTGCCGTGTCGGGATGGCTGGGCGGCCAGATGGTACACGTCTATGGCGTGGGCGTGGAAGGCCGCGAATAGCCGCGATCGCCTGGCGCCAACGCAACGTTTCCGGAGCACGACATGAGCCAAGACAAACCCGAACTGAGCGGCCCCGACTTCACCCAAGGCGTCGATACGGCGACCGTTCCGGATGGCGGCATGTTGCTTGGTCACGCGCTCGGCGAGCCGGTGTTGCTGGTCCGGCGTGGCGAGGAATTCTTCGCGATCGGCGCCACCTGCACGCATTATGGTGCTCCGCTGGTTGACGGCTTGCTGGTGGGTAACACGATTCGTTGTCCGTGGCACCACGCCTGCTTCCGCCTGGACACCGGCGAGGTCGAACGCGCGCCAGCGCTGTGTGCGGTGCCGGTGTGGCGCGTCAAACAAGTGCGCGACGCGGCGCGCATGTCCACGCCGGGCGATCGAAAGGTCAGCGCCGTGTATGTGAGTGAAAAGCTGCAACCGACGCATGGCAATAACATAACGACGACCGACACATCCGAAGCGCCGAAATCCATCGTGATCGTCGGTAGCGGCGGCGCGGGCAACGCAGCCGCGCTGATGTTGCGCCAGGAAGGTTACGCCGGGGCAATTACGATGCTCAGCGCGGACAATTCGCCTCCATACGATCGGCCCAACCTGTCCAAGGGAACCCTCGCTGGAAGCGGCGACGCCGTGGTCACACCGCCGCCCGCGCTGGCGTACTATCGCGAACACGAAATCGAGCTGCGCTTGAACGTGCGCGTCACCCGCATCGACACGGCACACAAACGGATCGAACTCGAAGATGGCAGCGCGTGCGATTACGACGCGTTGCTGCTCGCCACCGGCGCTGATCCAGTGCGTCTGGACTTGCCCGGCGCCGATCTACCACACGTGCATTACCTGCGCACCCGTGCTGATTGCGATGCATTGATCGCCGGCGCGAAGAAGGCCAAACGCGCGGTCGTGATCGGCGCCAGCTTCATCGGTCTGGAAGTCGCCGCATCCTTGCGCGCACGCGGGCTCATCGTTGAGGTGGTCGGACGCGAAGCCATACCGATGGAAAAGATCCTCGGCGCCGAAGTCGGTGGTTTCATCCGTCGCTTGCACGAGCAGCACGGCGTGAGCTTCCATCTTGGCGCCTCGCCCGCGTCGATCGACGCGACCGGCGTGACCCTGGATAACGGCAAACGGCTCGACGCCGATCTGTTAGTGATCGGCGTAGGCGTCAAACCAAACATCGCCTTGGCGCAGCAGGCCGGTCTTGTCACCGATCATGGTGTGACCGTGGACGAATACTTGCAAACCAGCGTGTCCGGCATCTACGCCGCTGGCGATATTGCGCGTTGGCCGGATCGGCTCACGGATGAAAACATCCGAGTCGAGCATTGGGTGGTAGCCGAGCGCCAGGGCCAGACCGCAGCGCGCAACATGCTCGGCATGCGTGAAAGTTTCGAGGCGGTGCCATTCTTCTGGACCGAGCAATACGATTTTGGTTTGGCTTACGTGGGCCTCGCCGCGTCTTTCGATGAAGTGCACATCGACGGTGATCTGGAAAAGCGTGATTGCAAGATCAGCTACTCGCGTAACGGCAAGCGACTGGCGGTGGCCGTGATCCATCGTGACCTCGCAGGTCTACGTGCGGAAGTTGCGATTGAGCGCGCGATCGCCAACACCATCGAGGACGCGCCTGATGCGCAACAGCAGGCCTGCGCACAACCTCATGCTCAAGAGCGTGCATGAAGAGCGTGTGCGCAACCAGATGCACAATAGTGCGGTCAGGTTAATGAAAACTAGGAATGGTAGAAAGATCCGAATTGAGCCGGAGAGGTAAAGACTATCAATCTGATGCTTGTCAGCAGCATAGGTGATGTTGCGCGCTCACGCCTGATATCGGTTGGCGTCGGTGCCTTGCTCATTGACGTAGCGATGTTGAATTGCGCGTCAGATTGACCAGAATTTTCATTTTGCACTGACCAGCCGACGAGCTAAGCCATCTTCGCCGCCATGCACTCCATAGAATCAGGCGGCTGGTCAGTGGAAAACGAGCAGGCTGGTCAAATTCACGCAAGCGCCAACACGTCACGCGCACAAAAACAAACAAATCAGCACATATCGGCACATATCCGCACAAATTCCCCGGTGTCCGGTCGAAATACGAAAAATCGCGGAAAAGTTTGTGCGAATTTGTGTATTTATGTGCGTATTTGTGCGTATTTGTGCGTATCCGTGCGCGCCGCCGCCTCGGCTCAGTTCCAAACCATCTTTCGCAGCAACGCCACGAGTTGCTCCGTCGTCAGATCCTTCGGCAACTCACGCAAGTAAGTGCTCTTGACCCATCGCGCGCGCCCGCTTCCGTGCCCCAACTCAATAGCGATGGTAAGCAGAGCTTCCCGTTCCTTGAATCCACTGTTGATCAGCAACAAGTAGTTTCGTTGTGCCCACGCGTACCGGGCTGAATGTGGTGTTACGCGTGCGCGCGACATCCAGGAATGATAGATCTGACGCGCCTCCTTTAGACCGCCCGCCGGACTTCCGTCGCTTCGTACGAGTAGGAAGCCGCCCTGTTTGCCCGCGATGATCTGAGCTTCACGAATTGCGTCCAGAGCGTTGTCTTTGTCTCGTATGGTGACGAAGCGCTGTCGGCCGCCCTTGGTGCCATCCAGAACAAGTATGCGATTGGAGGTGATGATTTCATGCAGCCACCTGGCGAGCGTATCCGATCGTGCATGTAATGCCTCGTTGCCTCGCAATCCGAGTTCGATTTCCAATCGCAACAGCGACGCCATGCCCTCTCGCCCAACCGAAACTGCACGTTGCCGAGCCGCGTGATATCCGCCCTGCGTCATGGCGCTCTTCTTGCCGATTCGCGAACCACCGCTGACGCCGAGCGCCCGATTGCTCAATTCAGGCGCGTCCGCGATAGAAGCGCGCCCCATTTCGCGCAGCATGCTCCGCACGTGGCTGAGTTCATTCTGCAACGTCCTCACGTTGATGCCTG
>JBDTLA010000038.1:0-5488 GCA_039935035.1 Rudaea sp.
TCCGCTCAAATCAAGGCTGATTACGCCAGTTACCTGCATGCGGTCGGACGCGAGAAGGCGCTGAACATCGGCGACTTCTTGGCGTTGTACTGGGAGCGTTCGCGCGACTCCCGCATCAAGATTCCCAAGGCGATCGATGCGTGGTTTGCCAAACAAACAACCGACGACGAGGCGAAAGTCGCGAAACTGATTAGCGACTTCAATACGGAACAAATCACGCAACTGGAACAAGAGTTGTTCAAGCAGAAGAAGCGCCTTGCTGATGCCCAGCGCATCCTGCAAACGAAAACGACGAAGAAGGCACTGGAAGAACAGCGCATCGCCACGAACAAGATTGAGTGGGCCATGGGCAAGCTCAATGATATTCGACGCAAGCAAATCAAGGATAAGGATGCGCGCATTTTTCCCGGCTGGTACGCGCCTGTGATCGTCGTCGAAAATGGCAAGCGCGTCATTAAGCCCATGCGTTACCAATGCCGACCGCAAGGCAAACCGGTGTTTTACGATCGCAAATTTCCCGGCACCTACAACGCGCGTCGCGACAACCTCGAAGGATTCTGGAAAAACCAGTTCGGCCACAGCCACGGCTTGATGATTGTCAACGCGTTCTACGAAAACGTCAGCAGACACAAAGCCGAGGGCCGCGAACTCGCACCCGGTGAGAAGGAAGAAAACGTCATCCTCGAATTCCGACCCACGCCGCCGCAGGACATGCTCGTGGCCTGTCTGTGGTCACACTGGCAACATGGCGATGATCAACTCGACAGCTTCGCTGCGATCACGGACGAACCGCCTGCCGAGATTGCTGCCGCCGGCCACGATCGCTGCATCATCCCGATCAAGCCAGAACACATCGACGCGTGGTTGAACCCCGATCCGAATAATCTCGATGCGCTGTACGCCATCCTCGACGATCGTGCGCGGCCGTATTACCAGCATCGGATGGCTGCGTAATGCCCGAATATTCACGCAAGCCAGTAGTTTGGAGTTCGCTCGTCAGCCTAACCTACCAGCGGAAGTTCTACCGACGTTGATCGTTCGGGTGTTGCTCCGAGGCGAAGTTCGATGTCTCGCTTCCATTCTGATTTCACATACGTGAACCTCCGGGTTCTCGCTGCGCTGTGTGCGGCGGCGTACAGAGATCGCGCCACGAACGGCGTATTTGTGTCGTGTCCACCGGGTGACCGGTTTTGCATCAGGGAACATGACCATGAACATGCAGCTCAGTCTCACGCCGATCATTTCGTTGATCGCCGGACTCCTCATTCTGTTTGTGCCGCGCCTGCTCAATTACATCGTCGCCATCTATTTGATCGTCATCGGCCTGATCGGATTGTTCGGCGGCGCCGGTTTTCATTTGGCGCGTTAAGCGCGTGATGATCTGGTGCGGCTGGGTACGCACGCAACGCTCGTCATTTTTTTTCAGTTCTGTTTTTCGTCCGTTCAACCATCATTGGAGAAAACCATGTCACTTGGCGCCATTATCTTGATCGTTGTCGTTTTGCTGCTGATCGGCGTGTTGCCCACTTGGGGTCATAGCCGGTCGTGGGGTTACGGCCCCAGCGGCGGGTTGGGCATCGTCCTGGTCATCGTCCTGGCGCTGGTGCTGATGGGACGATTTTGAGGTTCGTCGCTGCTTGCCACACCGGCGCGCTGCGCCGGTTCACCAGGAATATCGCGCATGATGTCCATCGAAACCATTCACGAGTTGCGCAGCCGAACTTCAGTCACTTCGCTTGAGGCGATGCATGCGCTGTCGGCATCAAACGGAAACGTCGACAAGGCGGCTGATTTTCTGCATACGTCGGGGTTCGCCGCGAAATCGCTAGCAGTGGCAGGCTCCGAGATTGCAGCGCGCCTGGCTGCGAGTCTTGTCGCCACGGGCGTGTGGTTCGAGTGCGAGCAACTCGATCGGGAACAGTGGCGTTTCGCTGTTGCTGCCGCCGGTTATGCCCGTCTCGTTGCGCTGCATGGCGAACTGCTGGGTTTGCACCGGGTGCGTGGTGCAGTCGGGTAACAATCGGAAGGCGATCTCGAAGCGCGTATCGCTCGCATTCGCACCTGTGTGGGCTACGCACCGACTGTGACAGCGTGATCTGAGACCGTACAAAGCGTTCAAAGCGCAAGCCGTAGACGCATCGTGGTTTGCGCGACCCTGTGGCGAGCGGCTACAGCATTCGATTTTCAAAAGCGTCTGGGACGACGACGCAATATAGGAGGCACCGTTATGGATAGCGGCAATTTCATGATTACCGGCAAGCCAATCATCAGGCGCCTGGAGACGGGTGTTCCGGGATTGGACGAAGTACTCGGCGGCGGCCTGCCCGAGTTCTCGTTCAATCTCATCAGCGGGCCGCCGGGTTGCGGCAAGACAACCTTGGCGCATCAGCTCATGTTTGCGCTGGCTACGCCCGAGTGCCAGGCACTGTACTTCACCGTATTTGGTGAACCGCCGTTGAAAATGCTGCGCTATCAGCAGCAATTCGATTTTTTCGATCTGGACAAGTTCAACCGCTGTATCCGCGTCATCAATCTGGCCGACGACAAGTCCGCTGGTGATCTGGACAAGGTGCTCGAACGCATTGTCGCCGAAGTCGCCGCGCGTGGCCCGGGCCTGGTGTTTGTCGACTCTTTCCACTCGCTGATTCTGGCCGGCATGGATGGCCACGTTTCGTCCGTCGTCGTGCAGCGGTTCGTCCAGAATCTGGGCGTGCTGATGACGAGCTGGCAGGCGACCACGTTCCTGATTGGAGCATATTCGACTGCGGACGATCCGAACCCCGTGCTCACCGTTGCCGACGGATTGATCTGGTTGAGCCAGAGCGTGCAAGGCAACTCGGTCGTGCGTAAATTGGACGTCATGAAGATGCGTGGCCAGGCCACCTTGGCCGGGCTGCATACGTTCCGCATTGACGATGCCGGCATCGAGGTATTTGCGCCGGCGCGCGCGATCGCGTCGAATGCGGCGCGGCCACAACAAAGTGGCCGCCTGTGCATGGGCGTGCCGGGGCTCGACGAGATGATGGGCGGCGGCTTGCCGCGCGGTTACTCGTTATTGGTCGCCGGGCCGTCCGGATCGGGCAAGAGCATCATGGCGACAGCGTTTTTGACCGAAGGCGCGCGCGTCGGCGAGACCGGCGTCATCGCCGCGTTCGAGCAACGCCCGAACCAGTCGCGCGGTCGCGTGATAGCCGATCTGATCGAGAGCGGCCGTATCGGCGTGATCAACACCCGTGCTTCAGATCTGTCGGTCGACGAGATCGCCACGCTGCTCATCGCCGAGATTCACCGGCTCAAGGCCAGCCGTGTGGTCATCGATTCGCTCTCGGGTTTCGAACTGGCATTGGCGCCCACGTTCCGCGAGGATTTTCGCGAATCTCTGTCGCGTATGGTAATGGCGCTGGCCAGTACCGGCGTCACCGTACTGATGACCTCGGAACTGGAAGACCGTTACGACGACTTGCGCTTCAGTCCGTATGGCACGGCGTTTCTGACCGACGCGATCATCGTGCAGCGCTACATCGAGGTCGATAGCTGCCTGCAACGTGTGCTGGCCGTGGTCAAGGTGCGCGCCAGCGCGCATTCGGACGAGCTGCGCCTGTTTCATATCGACGACGGCGGCATCAAGATTGGTCTGATGCTGGCGGACTACGAAGGACTGCTTGGCGGCCGCCCCACGCGGCGCGCCCAGCGCGGCGCCGACAGTGCGCACAAACAGTGAGGCCTGCACGGCGATCCGGTGCGTGAATGCGCAGTGCAGGGCTTGCATGCTCCCTTAAACGGGCCGCATCGAAGGAGCCTGGGTTGCACAAAATCGCCATATTCCTGCTGCTCCTGATGGCTTGCACGTTATCGGCATTCGGCCGCAGCGATGCCGAACAGCAGAAGATCCAATATCTGATCCACTCCGTCGAAACCTTGCAGCATGCGGCGTTCATCCGCAATGGCGTCGAATATGATGCGCAACGCGCGGCCGATCATCTGCGGCTCAAACTTCGTTATGCCGGCAATCGCGTAAACACGGCGCAAGATTTCATTGCCTGCTGCGCAACCGCATCGTCGATGACCGGAGAAAAGTACCTGATCAGATTCGGTGACGGTCACATCGTTGCTGTGGCGCAATTCCTCCACGATCAACTCGACAAGGCGGCGGCGCGAAACGCCCCGAACCGCGCGTCGCCGCAGCCGTCATCGCGGCCGGCGCAGCAGAGCAATGAGATAAACGAGGATGGCGGCGTTCACCGCCAGCGCGAGAAGCTTCAGCGTAGCGAAACGATGAACCATCTCCCAGACCTCGAACGGGATCAGGGACGCGGTAGCGACGACGGTGAGATATTCAGCCCAGCGTTTGCCGAACCATAGCCCGCAGCCTTCGATCGCGAACAGCGCGGCGTAGACACAAGTGGCCACGCCGATGGCGACGAACTGGCGCGGGCCAAGGCGCAGCAACCCGTCGAGCAGGCGGATCAATTGCGCATGACCGTGCTGGATCGGCAACTGCGCGACCCAGCCTGCCAGCGCGTCCAGATACGCAGCGTGCACGAGGCCGAACGATGCAATTGCGACCAGCAGAAGACAAACGGTCTTGAACCATTTGTACAGTGCAATCAGGCGCAGGGTTTTATACGACGCAGTGCTCATTGAAATTCCCGGACATCGCGCTTTTTCGGCGCTTGCCGGTTTGACCGCACTGGCATCCGGGAAATTCCGAATCGACAACGCTCAAGTCGCCAGCGTCGCCGGCAGCAGGCGATCGTATTCCTTCTTGACCACGCCGTAGCATTCGCAGGTGCGCCGTTCCAGACCGGCGCGATCAAGCACGCTGATGCGCCCACGCTGATAGCGGATCAAACCTGCATCTTGCAGCTTGCCAGCGGCTTCGGTGACCCCTTCACGGCGCACGCCGAGCATGTTGGCGATCAATTCCTGGGTCATCACCAGTTCGCTGGAGTCGAGCCGATCCAGACTCAGCAGCAGCCAGCGGCATAATTGCTGATCCAGCGAATGGTGGCGGTTGCACACTGCCGTTTGCGTCATCTGCGAGATCAGGGCCTGGGTGTAGCGCAGCAGCAGGTGCAACACCGGGCCGGCACGGTTGAACTCCAGCATCAGCGCGCTGGACTTGAGCCGGAATCCCTCCCCGGCGCTTTGCACCACGGCGCGGCTGGACGTTGAATCTCCACCCATGAACAGCGAAATTCCGACGATGCCTTCGAACCCGACGATCGCGATTTCGGCCGAGGCACCGTTTTCCATCACGTACAACAACGAGACGATTGCGGTGGTCGGAAAATATACATACGCGAGCTTTTTGCCGGACTCGTAAAGCACCTTGCCCAGCGGCAATGAGACCGGCTCCAGCATTGGCAACCAGCGATCCCACTCCGAGTTGGCCAGCGCGGCGAGCAAGCGGTTTTGTCGGGGATCCAAAGCAGCCAAGGGCATACGCTCGCACGCAAATCGGGCGGCTACTTTATCACGAAGGGGG
>JBDTLA010000039.1:0-3588 GCA_039935035.1 Rudaea sp.
GGGGGGAAGGGCGATAGAAGTACGCCCCGTACGCGGGGGAAGGGCAATAGAAATGCTGACCCTCACCCCAACCCCTCTCCGGATGGAGAGGGGCTCGAAAAGCAACTTCAGTCGATCGCAAGTGCTCGCTGCAATCGCTCGATCACGGCCATGTTGGCCTGGTCGATCAGGCGCAGGTCGTGCAACTCGTACGGTGCGTGCAGACTGGCAGAATTGAGCGATGCCGCGTCGAAATGCAAGCCGATGCTGCCGTTGCCGCTCGTCAACCATTGTGCCGATTGTGCGAGCGCGGCCGGATGCAGTGCACCGTCGCTGCCGGTGCCATATAGGACGCCGCTGACCTGATAACGGCTGGCACTAGCAGCATTGACTGGCAAGTCGATTTGCATGCCGTTTGCATCACTGGTCAGTTGTACATCGCTGCCAAATTGCGCGGTTGGCGCGCTCACCGCAAACGCAGTCTTGGCATCGCGTTGAACGACGAGCTTGCCTGAGTGGCTCGCACTGAACACCTGCGCTTCCCACAATTGTGGGCCGACCGAGTGCGCGGCGTCCGGTGTGAATGTCGCACTGAAGCTACCATCGGTGTTGCGGACGAATTGCAGATCGGCGCTGTAGCCGTCTGGCGCGGTGACGATACCGGATGCCAATGCCAGCCCATGCGGCGCGCCGGCGTTGGTCAGTGCCGTGCGGAACGTGATTGTCGATCCGACCAGCACGGTGTCGCGATCCGCACTCAAATCCAGTACTAGCGGACTGCCGGCATCGAGTACCTGCACCAGGAAGCGTCCGTGTGCCTGTTGCGTGCTCAGCTGCATTTCGCCCATGCCGGCGCTCGGGGCCAGGCGAAACGCCAACGTGCCCTTGGCGACAGGCATACCGACGCTTTGCAGTGCATCCGCATCGGCGACGGCGCTGCTGATGGCGTTCGCGCTACGCACGCGGCCATTGCTGCGGATCATCAGCGACGCCGGATCGAGCGTGGCACCGCTGTCGCCTTGCGGGCTGATTCGGATCAATGCGCCGGGTGCGGTGGTGGTGAAGGCAACGCCCGAATGCAGTTGCGATTCACCGACATCGGACCAGAACTCGCGACTTTGCGCCTGATACGGAGTTGGTTCGATGTTGAGTGCTTGATCGCCGCTCAATACGCGCGAGACATGCACCGGGGTGTGATCCAGTGTGGCTGCGGCATGCGCCGGTGACGCCAATGCCTTGGCTTGCACAGGTGCGATGACGTGGGTGGGCACCTGATCGTGCGCGCCCGGCGCGAGCAGGGTCAGTGATGTAGCAGCAAATGCATTCGCGGCGAGCGTGATGAAGGCGAGCGCGAGTAATCGAATGAATTGTTTCATGATGGCATCTCCGCTCAAAGGTCGTTGCGCAGCACAACATCCAGGCCGAAGCAGGCGCGTCGACTCTGGTTGTGTGAAAGGGTTTTGCCGCCGAGCGCGTTGTGATCGTAGAACCACAGGCTACCCGCCGCGCTGGCACTGCTGCATTCGATAAAGCCATCAGCGCAACTGGAGAGCCACGCTTTGGTGATTTCAAGACCGACATTGAGGGTGTAGCCGCCGCAGTAGGCATCCGAATTCCAGGGTGCATAGGTGACGTCTGTTCCGACGACGTCCCAGAAGCCCTTCGGCAATGCCGGCCGGCCCGATGTACCCAGCAGGTAATTCGCGTTGTAGTAGGCCATCCAGCTGCTCTGCTGCTGGCGCACGGCATCGTTCTTGTAGCCGAGCAACCAGCCCAGCGACGATTCGAACACGTTTCCAGCCATGACGGCATCGGCCAATGGTGTGCCGGCACTCGACGCGGCGATCGCATCAACCCAGCGAATCTTGCTGATGATGCCGGGATACCGGCTGTCGTAGGTTGGATTCGACAGGATCCAACGCATGACGTTGCCGCCGTTGGAATGGGTGATGACGACCAGATCGTCGATTTGCTTGGCGTTGATGAAGCTGGTCAGTTGGGATGCAAGGCAACCCGCGGCGGCGTTGTCCCACATGTACTGCGTGAAGTCGCAATTGATGACGACGTAGTTGGATTGATTCGACAACCCCTTGCGCACGGAATTGACCATGGCGGGTTGCCAATAGTCGTTGTACGCATCGGTTTGATGGCCGGTGCCGTGGACGAATGCCACGCCGGTATTGGCTAAGACGTTGCCACACAGCAGCAGCAACGCAAGACTTGCGAGCGATCGGAACATGATGACCCTCCCACGCAGTTCGCAATGGCGAACCACAATGTCGCCCCGTACGGGCGCAGGTGGGGAAGCCTCCATGCCGCCACCGTAGCCAGACGGGGCGAAGTCGGAAATCGATGCGTGTGGTAGTGCTGATTTGTATAGTTATCGCGTCGTTTCCGTGCCGTGTCGATGTGCGGTCACCCTCCCGGAACCTCACAACGACTGGCGGAGCCTACGCGATCAAAAAATAAAAATCAAACGTATGTTTGAATGCAGTGCAGCAATTCCTAACAAGGTACCGACCAAAATGACATGCGCCATGGCATTGCTGGACATCGACGATCCCGGCTGGCATGAACACCGCCGCAATTCCCCAACCACAAGGAGTACGACATGCATCTGAACGTAGCATTTGCACCGATCATCTCGCTGATCGCCGGTATCCTCATTCTGATCATGCCGCGCCTGCTGAACTACATCGTGGCGATTTATCTCATCGTCATCGGATTGATCGGACTGTTTGGCAACAGCCTGCATCTGTAGGGCATGATCGGAGTTGCGCGAATCAATCAGTGGGCTGATTGATTCGCGCGCAATGCTGCGCCAGAAGCTCGGGGAGCCTCTGGCGCGAAAGCAGGAATTTGGTGGGCGCGACAGGGATCGAACCTGTGACCCCTACCATGTCAAGGTAGTGCTCTACCGCTGAGCTACGCGCCCGTGAGGGGCGCGCATGATACCTCGGCAAGCGGGTTCGCGCCAAGCGTTGGCGGCTGTCAGCGGTGCGATCGTCTTCGCGCGCTGATGTCACGGGACGACGCGTCGCCTTTCGAAACGAATCTTTGACACCATCCTGGCGCCGTCCGACTTGTCCGCGCGGGTGTCCGCGGACACGCGTCGTCGGCCTTTGCCAAAAGAATTTCTTCTTGCGCGTCATGTGCTTAAGCGTGAGTTGCGCGATGGCACAGCACTTGCTGAGTAGACCGTGGATCGTGCATTGGTGCGCGTCGGGAACAAGCAATGATTCGTGATACTTCAGCGCAGGACCGTTTGGTCGAAGTCAAACCGCATCGTCGTCGTGCGTTCATCATTGGTGGATGCGTGCTGGCGTTGATTCTTATCGCGCTCGTCGCACCCGCAGTCAAGCGCATGATGTCTGCCGATGCTTCCGTGAGTGCTTCGCGGCTCGCGTTTGCGACCGTGCAACGCGGTCGCTTCGTGCGCGACATCGCCGCCGAAGGTCGCGTGGTCGCGGCAGTGCGCCCGACCTTGTACGCCTTGTCGCCCGGCACCGTGGTGCTCAAGGCGCGTGCCGGCGACACGGTCAAGCAGGATCAAGTGCTGGCCGTTCTGGACAGTCCGGAATTGACCAATCAACTCGCCCAGCAGCAATC
>JBDTLA010000040.1:0-4391 GCA_039935035.1 Rudaea sp.
GGTCCATTCCGCCAGTTGATCGAACAATACGAAATCGAATGCAATGTACCGGCGGTGGAAATCGCCGCCGCACTGGCGCAACTGGTGCAAGGCAAGGAACCGTTATTGCTCAAACCAGCGGCGCGCGTTGAGCGCACGCATAGCGACACGCGCAGTCGCGATTCGCGCCCCATGTGGCAACCTGATACGTCCGCGCCCGGCAAACCGCCGCGCGACCGACCAGCGCCGCGCAACGAGACTGCACGGACAGATAAAGATTCCCACTCAACGTCACGCCCGCACCGGGACGAACGCCCGCACGCTGTCGAAGCGGGAATGCAAACCTTTCGCATCGAAGTCGGCAAACAGCATGGCGTGCAGCCCGGCAATATTGTCGGCGCGATCGCCAACGAAGCAGGCATCGACAGCAAGTACATGGGCCGCATCCAGATTCGTGCCGATCACAGCCTGATTGACCTTCCCGAAGGCATGCCGACGGAAATATTCGCCCACCTGAAGACCGTGCGCGTGGCCGGGCAGCAGCTGCGCATCAGCCGCGGCGGCGAAGCAACGGAGGGGAAAACACACGGTGCCGAAAAGCGCGAGTTCGACAAGCCGCGCAAGCCGCAGCCGTTCAAGTCGCGCGACTTCAAGCCGGGCGGTTTCGACAAGCCGAAACGTCGCGACACCGGCAAACCTACGAAGCCCCACAAATGAACCGCCAACAATTTGTGGCTACTTCCGTTCGCCCTGAGCCCTTTGACTACGCTCACGACAGGCTGCGGTGCGAAACGCCGAAGTCGAAGGGTACCGTTCCAACGCTTCGACTCCGCTTGCTGCGCAAGCTACGCTCAGCGCGAACGGGTGTGTGCGCTTTGGTGCCGGTTCGTTAAAGTGCGGGCTTGCGATAAGGGGCCAGAAGTTGCGTATCCGCAAACAGCGCATCCGGCAGTAACCAGCGCGGCTCATGCCCGGCTGCGAGCAGCGCGCGCACGGCGCTGGCGGAAATTTCCAGCGCGGTCACCGGTAAATCCAACACCTTGCCGGCCGGCGACTGCTGCAACGGCTGCACCGATGCAACCTTGCGCGGCGCAATTTCTGTCGCCAGTTCCTGCGGCAACGCCGGCGCATGTCCGGGGCGTGTCAGCACCACGATATGGGCCAGGTCGAACAGGCCGCGCCACTCGCGCCAGCTCGAAAGACCGGCGAACGCGTCTGCACCTAGCAACAGGATCAACGGTTGCGCTGCCGATGTCTGCGCACGCAATTCGCGCAACGTGTCGATACTGTAGGACGGTCCCTCGCGGCGCAGTTCGCGCGTATCCAGCAGCAATCGATCCTGTCCGGCCAATGCCGCTTCGAGCATGCGCACGCGCTGCCCCGCAGCAGCCACCGGAGCGGGCCGATGTGGCGGCACGTTGGCCGGCATCAGGCGCACGTTTGCGTTCAGTGCCTCGGCCGCCTCCCACGCAACCCGAAGGTGACCGATGTGGATCGGGTCGAAGGTGCCGCCGAGGATTGCGATGGGGTTCATTGGGGTACGCGTTGATTTTTTCTCGTCATTCCCACGCTGGCGGGAATCCAGTCCTTGCTCTTGATTCCAGTGTCAAAAAGAGAAAAGGAATAACTGGATTCCCGCCTTCGCGGGAATGACGGGCTTTTGAATTCCCGATTCCCGATTCCCGATTCTCGGCTCCCGTTCTCACCCACCCACCGCCACCAACCAGCGTGCCCGCGGCATCGCGACGGCAACCAGCAAACGTTCCAATTCATTCCAGGCGTTGCCATATCCGCGGCCCTTGCTGATGCGATCGACGCGCGCGGCTTGCAGCAAGCAGTTTTGCCAATGTTCGGCCGCAGCGCGATTGAGCACCTGGCGATAGACCTTTTGCCGTGCTGGCCAAATACGTTCGGCGCTGAAAGCTGCGGAAAGGCTACTTCCTGTAGCGGCGAGGCGCGCAACCAGTTGCAATTGGTTGAGCACCCAACCCATCACCGCCGGAACCTGCTCGCCCTCGGCGCGCAAACCACTGAGGATACGCAGGGCACGCTCGGCGTCGCCGGAAAGCGTCGCGTCGACAAGTTTGAACACGTCGAAGCGCGCGCTGTCGGCAACCAGCGCTTCGAGCGTCTTGGCATCCAATGGTGCGTCGCCGTGCAACAAGGCAAGCTTGTCGATCTCCTGCGCAGCGGCCAACGAATTACCTTCCACCCGCACTGCCAGCGCCTCGATGGCGGCGCGATCGGGTTTCAACCCGCGAGCGCTCATGCGCGCGCCAAGCCAGCGCAGAAATTCATCGGGTTTCATCGGCCACAGGGCGACGAACGAGCCGACCTTCTGCACCGCCGCAACCCATGCGGTTTCGTGCTTCTTGCTCCATTGCGTGCAGGTGATGAGCAAGACCGTATCCGGGGGCGGCGCAGCGCAGTACTCAAGCAACGCCGCAGCGCCTTCCTTGCCCGGCTTGCCAGTCGGCAGGCGCAAGTCGATCACGCGCCGCGTCGAAAATAACGACAGCGACGCACCGGCCCGAGCCAAACCATCCCAATCGAAACCCGCTTCCACGTCGAGCACTTCGCGTTCGCTATAACCTAGCTCTCGGGCTCGTGCGCGCAAGGCGTCAGCGGCTTCAAGCAACAACAAATGCTCTTCACCGGCGAGCAGGTACACCGGCTTCAGATCGCTGCCAGCGAGATGTTTTTGGAATTGATCGAGCGTGGTCGACATTGCCAGCAACGCGCCCCGGCTACTTTTCGAGGTGATGCTCTGCCGCTTCAACTTTGCGCATCACCGCCTGCACCATTTCGCGTTCCATTTCTTTCTTGATTTCGTCTTGCTCGGCGTTGCTGCCGATGGCCTGACTTTGATCGAACGTATAGTCGCGCGAATGTTCGATCACTTCATGCGCCAGCAAGATCTTGCCGTCGGCCGCGTCAATCTGGATTTCGACGTGATAGACCATGCTGAATTCATTGACGTAGGCATTGCCTCCGACGGAACGCACCACCGGCGCCAGCGACACTGCGCTGATGTTGACCTCGGCAATACCGGTACCGGGTTTGGGTTCGACCACGGCGCCAGATCGCGCAAGCGCAGCTTCAACGTCGCGCTTGAGCGGACTGAATGGATCGGCTATCTGCACATGTACGCGCTGCATGCCGGCTGGGAGTTTGACTTCGCCGCGCATGTGGAATCCACAGGCTGTCAACCCCGACAGTGCGGTCGCAATCGCAACGGCTCGAAAAAACGTCATGTGCGGGTTCCGGTAAGGATGGGATAGCGCGCTTCAAGCAAATCGTAGGGTGCCTGCCAGTTCGGCAACGCACGCACCCGCTCCAGCCATGCTTTGACAGCCGGCCATCCGCCCAGATCAATGCGCGCTTGATCGGCCCAGAACAAATAGCCACAACAGCCAATATCGGCGACCGTCGGCGCATCGCCGACGAGAAAATCCGCGCTGTACAGATTCTGATTCAAGCGATCAAGATCGGCCTGTAGACGATCGGCGTACCAGGACTCAACAGCGGGATCCAGCGGCTTGAAACTTCGCGACAAGCGCACGTACGACAAATTCAGGGAAATGCGACTATGGTCCCACGCCAGCCACTCGCGCACGCGGATTCTTTCTGCCTCGGTGCTGCCATCCAGGCGCACATAGCGACGCGCAAGCGTATCCAGAATTGTGTTGGACTGACATACCGCAAGACCGTCATCAAAGACCAGTACCGGCACCTCGTCGAAGAACGCAATCTCACGGAAATCGTCGCCGCGCGCCTCGCGCAAGCGGTTCAGATCGACTGAACGCTGCTCGTAGCTGATACCCATCAATTTGAGCGTCAGGGCGACCTTGTAGCAATGTCCGGATTCGTGGTGACAGTAGAGTATCGGCATGGTTTCAGATCACGATGTTGACGATTTTCCCGGGCACGACGATGATTTTGCGAATGGTGGCATCGCCCAGGAATTTTGCCACTCCCGCTTCGGATTTTGCCGCATCTTGCACATCTTCGCTTGATGCATCGACAGCGACTTCGATCTGTCCACGCAATCTACCATTGACCTGCACGGCCAATACGACAGCATTGCGGTGCAGCGCAGCCGAATCAGGGTGCGGCCATGCCTGCGCGATGATGGGTTGAGCATGTCCCAATGCCAGCCATAAGGCATGGCAAATGTGCGGTGTGATCGGATTGAGCAGCAGCACGATCGCTTCGAACGCTTCATGGCGCACCGCGCGACCTTGGTCGCTCATATCATCGAACTTGCCCAGTGCGTTGAGCAATTCCATTAGCGCGGCGATTGCCGTGTTGAATGCCAGACGACGGCCGAAATCATCGCTGACTTTCGCGACGGTCTCGTGGACCTGGCGGCGCATCCTGCGCTGCGCAGTATCGAGCGATGCCGGGTCGAT
>JBDTLA010000041.1:0-11770 GCA_039935035.1 Rudaea sp.
CGAAGCCTAGCGCGCAAGCTTGGATGCGCCGGTTCCCGGTACGGCGTTTTTTGCCAGACTTATTGCCACTACGCCGGCGAGAATCACCGCCATGCCGAGCAGGTCCAGCGCATGCACCGCCTCGCCACCGAGAGCCACGCCGAGCAACACGGCGATCGGCGGATTGATATACGCGTAACTGGTTGCAAGCGCCGGCCGTACATGGTGCAGCAAGTAGACGTACGCGCTGAAGCCCAATAGCGATCCGGCCACGATCAGATAGCCCACTGCCAGCGTCGCATCCAGGTGCGGCACGCTGCTGATGCGTTCACCACTGAGCAATGCGAAGAAGCCCAGCGCCACGCTGCCGCACAACATTTGCGCGGCGGTGCTCATGATTGGATGGGGCATGTTGCGGCGACGACTCCACACGGAGCCAAACGCCCAGCAAGCCGCGGCACCCACGAGCGCCAACGCGCCAAGCGGTGATCCGCGCAGGTTGCCACCCAGGTTAAGCACGATGACGCCGGCGAAACCGATCAGAAGACCAAAGGTTTCGAGCCGGTTTGGCCATTGCCGGTACATGCCGGCAAACAACGCAGCGAACAGTGGCATGCTGGCGACAGCGACGGCGGCGACTCCCGACGGCACGCTTTGTTCGGCGAAGCAGACCAGCCCGTTACCACCGCCAAGCAGCAAGGTACCGGTAACGGCGCAATTGAACCATTGCTTGGCGTTGGGTATGGCGAATCCGCGCCAACGCAGGAAAGTGAAAAGCAACAAGCCAGCAATGAAGAATCGACACGCACCCATCAAAAACGGCGGGTAGCTGACCAAGGCAACGCGGATAGCCAGGTAGGTCGAGCCCCATAGCAGATACACCCCGATCAGGGCCAGCGGGATCAAGACGCGCGAGGTGTTTCTTGCGGCAGGTGGATTCGTGGCAATCGTGGCGTCGTTCATGGTGCGAAGAATATCCGTTGCACGCATGCGGCAATAGCGCCACTAGTCACCTCTTCGGGCAAGCCAATTCGGCTTCGCATGAAAGCAGCCGACGTTTGCGTTGAATGCCCCAGCGGTAACCTCCCAGGGAACCATCCGCGCGAATCACTCGATGGCAAGGCACCACGATAGCGAGCCGGTTGCGACCGCAAGCGTTGGCGACGGCGCGCACCGATTTGGGCGCGCCGATGGCGGACGCAATATCCGAATAGCTGCGCGTCTGGCCGGCCGGAATGCGCTGCAACGCCTGCCATACGCGCCACTGGAATGCAGTGGCATCAATATCCATGGGGGGAAGCGGACCAACAGGCTTTGCGTTGAAGCCGAGTTCGGTATTGACTCGCGCGATCATGGCGGCGAGCCACTCGTCGCGACCGTCGTCGACGCGCGTGATTTGCGCATCCGGAAATTCGGCGCGCAAATCGGCGAGCAAGGTCGCGTCACTGTTGCCCAACGTCACCGCGCAGATGCCACGCTCACTCGCTGCGACCAGCACGCGCCCGACCGGAATGTCTAGCGTGGTGTAGCGGATCGCCACACCCGCGCCACCGCGCTGATAGCGCGCCGGGGTCATGCCGAGCAGTTGTCCGGTCTTTTCATACACGCGACTGCCGGAACCGAACCCGGCGTCGAAAATCGCATCTGTCACGCGCGGTTGCGTGCGCAATGCCGATTTGAGTCGTTGCACGCGCAGCGCTTGTGCGTACTCGGAAGGGCTTACTCCGAAGCGCTTGCGGAATGCGCGCTGCAGATGAGTCGCGCTCAGGTCTACGCGCTGTGCCAGTTCAGCCAGTCGCAGTGGTGTGTCGCCTGCCGCGTCGAGAAGTCCGCGAGCCAATGTCAGTGGATCGCCGCTGTTGGTACCGGATTTGGCGCGCATTGGAATCTCCTTGCGCACAGATTACGTCGCGCGGTGGAGTGTCGCTATCCGTTTATTGCGGTTGCGCGAAGGAAGCCAAAAACTCAATGCTTCAAAGCAGGGGCATCATGACGCACGACCACATATTCGCCTTCAATGACGCGCGAATCGGTAGCCCCATTTGCCGGACGCTGCGCACTGTTTGATGTCGCCATGTGTCCACGCGTGAATGCACGGATCAATGCGACAATGCCGCCGATGAACGCAAACGCGACCAACGCGAAGAAGCCGAGCATGAGTATCCCGACCAGTACCACAACACCGAGTACGCCGAGCAGCAAACTCAGCAGCGGATGTCGGGGACGATTGAACCAGCGCCAGTAAAGCATGGCGTCGTTGCTCCTGCGTGTCAGAATGATGGAAAGAATGGGGCCGGTAAGATGCGGCCACAAGTGCCAAAGGTTGTAATAACGCGATGAGTGTTAGCAAAACGTTATGTCGGCTCGATGCCATCCCCGATGGCGGTGCGATTTCGGTGGACGTGGACTCCAGTACCGGCGGGTTTTCCCTGATCCTGTTGCGCCAGGGTACGCAGGTATTCGCTTATCACAACGAATGCCCGCACGCCGGACGTCGGCTGGAGTGGGCGCCCGGCAAGTTTCTGATCGACAGCGGCTTGCTGATCTGCGCGGCGCACGGAGCAAGTTTCTTCATCGAGTCCGGCCATTGCCATGGCGGCCCATGCCGCGGCGCTGGTTTGGCCACGCTGCACGTGGAAGTGATCGACGGAGAAGTGTGCTTGCCCTAACCCACACTATTCATGAATTGCACGCGCTGGCTTGATCCTTGAACTCACAGCAACTTTCGCTCAGTCGGCCATCGACACCGCTATGACCTTCTTCTCGAAAACCATTGTGAATCCAAGTCTCTACGCCGTCATCGCGCACCGTCATGAATAATGCGGGTTAGCCGGCCGCGAAACGTGCAGTTGCGGCAACCGGTCGCGGCGTTAACGCCGAACCATCGATTACTCTACCTGGGCGCGCACATCCAGCCGTGCAGTTTGTCCCGCGCCGCAGGCAAATCGCGGTGCGATACCGACAATCGAACGTACGGGGATGCGCGATCCAGTGACTACGGTTGGTGGACTGAGCAGATCGATCTGGTAACGCTGCCCGGATTCGTCCGCAACCAGGTCATCGAACGCGAATCCGGCATGCGCATCGGTTGCCAGGAAGCGGGTTGCGCTGGTGTGCCGATCCACCAAGCGCACGACGGACTGGAGCGGTTTGCCCGAGGTATCGTAGGCGGTGCCTGATACGCTGCAGAAATCGCCCGCCGCGAATGCCGCGACTGCCGGTACGAAAAGAATCAGCGAAATAAGAATTCGATACATGGCGTGCCTCCGGTGAACTGCATGGGATGCGTCCCTGCGGACCAGACTCCGCGGGTGATTCTACGCCTGTTGAACCTGACAAGTTGCGGAAAGCGCTCGTTTCCGCGTGGATCAAAACAACAGATTCACTGCCAGCAACATCACCACCAGCATCAACAGCGTCAATGGCAGACCTACGCGCAGGAAATCGCGACTGGTATAGCCGCCCGGACCGGCGACCACGAGCAGGACGGGACTCGCGCTCGGGATCAGGAAGGTGTTCGAGGTGGATACCGCCACGATCATTGCATACACGCCCGGATTGCCGCCGGATGCCAATGCGATGTTGATCGCCATCGGCACCATCATGACCGCCGCGCCGACATTGGACATGATCTGCGAAAACATGAGTGCCAGCAGTGCCACGCAGGCCTGCAATGCCCATTGCGGCAGCCCGTTGAGATAGCGCATGGCCTCTTGCGCGATCCAAGCGGCGGTGCCGGTGGTATCCATCGCCCAACCCAGCGGAATCAGGCAGGCCAGGGTGAAGATCGTTTTCCAGTTGACCGCGTTGTAGGCTTCTTCCATGTTCAGCACACCGGCCAGCAGCATGCCCACCGCGCCGGTCAGCATCGCCACCGACAGCTTCATGTTGGTAAACAATCCCAAGCCAAGGGCGAGGGCGAAGAAGAACAACGCGTGCCAGATCTTGCTGGGACGATGTTCTTCTTTCGGGTAATCGGTAACCACAACGAAGTTGCGATCTTCGGCAGCCAGGGTGAGATCGCGCCACAACCCATGCAGCACCAAAGTGTCGCCGGCGCGCACAGAAAGTTTGCGCACGTCTTCGCGGAATACCTCACCGCCGCGGTACACCGCCAGCACGCTCACGCCGAAACGCTTGCGCAGGCGCAACTCGCTGACCGTCTGTTTGATGAAACGCGAATTCGGCGGCACCACCGCTTCGGCGATGCCCGCGCGGTTGGGGTTGAACATGTCGCGGAAGTTGCGCAGCCGACTTTGCACGCGCAGCAGATTCAGGTTCGCGAAATCATTGACCTGTTCGCGCTTGCCCAATGCGCCGAGTATGGTGCCAACCCAGATCATGGTGTCGGCGGGTGGTGCGAGGCGGGTTTCGTCTCCGTTTTTTATCGCCAGGATCAGTGGCGCGTCGTGCAGTGCTTCGGCCTCGACGATGCTCATGCCAACCAGCGGACTTTCCGAGGTGACAGTCAGCTCGAATACTTCACCTGCGATTCCATAGGTCTCGGCAAAATAGGTTTCAGTACGGCCCGGCGTGACGTTCTGGCTTTCCTTGTCCGCGGGCAGCAGGCGCCGCGAAAAAAACGCAAAGTAGGCAAGGCCGACCAGCAACAGCGGAATACCGATCGGCATGACCGCGAACAAAGAAAACGGTTCTATCGTTTGCGCGCCTGGCGGCAGGTTGCGATTGGCGCTGGCGATGAGGTCGTTGAGCAGGATCAACGGCGAGTTCGAGATCATCGTCATGTTGGTGCCGGCGAGAATGCAGAACGCCATTGGCATCAACAATCGCGACAACGGCACACCGGTGCGTGCGCTGACGCGGCTGGCGATCGGCAGGAACAACGCGGCCAACGCTTGCGACTGGATGATCGACGAAAGCATGCCGACCATCGTGTTGATTAACATGCCCAAGCGTGTTTCGACACCGCCGGCCATGCGCAGGATGAACGCCGCTGCCTTGCCCAATACGCCGGTCCGATCCAAACCGGCGCCCATGATCATCACTGCCAGCAACGAAATCACGGCGTTGCCGGCGAAACCCTCGAATAATTGTTCCACCGGAATCAACTGGGTGATGCCGATCACCACGACCACGAGCAACGCAATCAAATCGCCACGAATCCATTCCAGCACCAGCATGAGCACGGTGAAGCACAACAGCCCGAGCACGAGCATCATGTCATGGGTGAGGGTCAGGTCGGCGTTCATCGTGGCGTGAACTTCTTACTTGCCGTGTTGTTCAGTGTTCATGTGCGTTCATAAATCAGATCCCGAACTTCGTGGCCAAGACGCAGACCGCGTGTTTCGAAATGCGTGCGGATGCGCCATTCGGGTTGCGGGGAATAGTTTCCGCTGCCGGCACGGTTGCGCCAATCCGGTGCGGAATCGAGCACGTCAAGCATCTGCTGCGCGTATTCGACCCAGTCGGTGGCCAGGTGCAGCAGCCCACCGGACTTGACGCTACGCGCCAGCAACGCGACGAATTCCGGTTGGATCAAACGCCGCTTGTGCTGACGTTTCTTCGGCCACGGATCGGGAAAATAGATACGTACTTCATCCAGCGCATCGGGTGCGATGACCTGCTCGAGCAGGTCTACCACGTCGTGATTGTACAAACGCACATTGTCCACATTATGTGACGCCAGTGCGTTCATCAATCTTCCGACGCCGGGACGGTGTACTTCGACCCCGAGAAAATTCTTGTCCGGTTCATTTTGGCCCGAGCGCAACAGTTGCTCGCCGTTGCCGAAGCCGATCTCAAGTACCAGCGGTGCCTCACGGTCGAAAATTTTTGCCCAGTCCGGATACTGGTTTGCAGGATCCAGGCCGAAGCGCGACCAATGTTGCGTAAACGCGCGTTGTTGCGCAGGTGTGAAGCGACCCTGCCGCAGTACGAAACTGCGGATATGGCGCAAACGTGGATTGGCGCGGTCGTCCATTTCCTGCGCGGCCGGCATCGCGATCAGCCGATTGTGCCGTCGATGGGGCTCGACGCCGACGCATAACGTTTGCGCGGAATCCGCCCGGCCAGAAACGCACCGCGGCCGGCTTCGACCGCCTGCCGCATTGCCGCGGCCATGCGCACCGGATCGCGCGCGCCGGCAATGGCCGTGTTCATCAGCACGCCATCGCAGCCCAGTTCCATCGCGATGGCAGCGTCGGATGCGGTGCCCACACCGGCATCGATGATTACAGGCACCTTGGCGTTTTCGACGATTTCGAGAATGTTCCAGCGGTTCTGGATACCCAGTCCCGAACCGATCGGTGCGGCCAGTGGCATCACTGCGACGCAGCCGATTTCCTCAAGGCGTCGCGCGAGAATCGGGTCGTCGCTGGTGTACACCATCACCTCGAATTTCTCGGCAACCAGGCGTTCGGCAGCTTGCAGCGTCTGCACCACATCCGGGAACAGCGTCTTCTGATCACCCAGCACTTCGAGCTTCACCAGACTGCGGCCGTCGAGCAATTCGCGCGCCAGCCGGCAGGTGCGAATAGCGTCATCGGCGGTGTAGCACCCGGCCGTGTTCGGCAGGATCGTGTACTTGTCCAGCGGCAACACATCGAGCAGGTTCGGCGCGTTCTTGTCCTGGCCGATATTGGTTCGACGAATCGCCACGGTCACGATTTGCGTGCCGGCCGCTTCGGTGGCGAGCTGGGTTTCTTCGGCATCTTTGAACTTGCCGGTGCCGGTGAGCAGGCGCGAGTAGTAACAGCGTCCAGCAATCACCAGCGCGTCGGACGGTGTAGCGGATATGGATTGGGGCAAGGCATTCATGGGCTTTGAGTCAATGTTTGATATGTGGAGTTGATCCCTGGCATTTCGTTGCAGCAGCACCGCGGTTGTGAATCATCGAGCGCGCACGTGCCAGAATTTTGTCGATTCTGACGTTTCCCAACACCCATTCAACCGCCGCCGATTGCATGCACTACCTCAACGCGGTCGCCATCGTGCAACTGCCGCTTTGCGTGTTCGCTTTTCGGAACGATTTCGTGGTTGATCTCGACTGCCACGCGACGCTGCGCATAGCCATATTCAGCCAGCAGTTCACTCACGCTGAGCGTTTCGGCCAGTTCGTGCTGCACGCCATTCAAGGAAAATCGGAGCATATTGGTAGTGTAGCCCGATGCGCGACTGTCGCGTAGTCGTGGGCGTGAATCGTCCTGGAGCAGGATGCAAAAAAAACGCCCGGCAAGGCCGGGCGTTTGGAAGGTCATGAAATGTCGGGGACTCAGTTGCGATGGCGCTTATCATCGTCGTTGGCGTTGTCCGAATCTTTCTTTTGCTCCTGCCGGGGCTGCGCCTGATGCGGCACCTCGCGCACTGCCGGTGCACGCGTCACCGGCTGCGGACGCGGCTGCTCCTGCCGATATTCGGGACGCGGCGCCGCACGCTGAACGTCATTTTGGGGACGAGCCGCCGGATGGTTTTCCTGACGATACTCCTGGCGCGGTTGCTGTTGCGGCGCGATCGCCCGCTGCGGCTCGGCGTTTTGGCGATATTCCGGACGCGGCGTCGGCGCACGTGTCTCGCGTGGCTGACGCTGTTCCGGACGATATTCCTGGCGCGGTTGCGCTTGCGGCGCTTCGCGGGATGTCGGGCGTGACTGCTCGCGCTGCGGAGTAGGGCGTGGCGTTGCCCTGTTGATTTCAGGACGCGGTGTTGCCCTGTTGATTTCAGGACGCGGTGTTGCCCGATTGGTTTCCTCGCGCGGCGCGACGTTCTCCGGACGCGTACGAATCGTACGGTCGGGTTGCGTCGCTGGAGTCGCCTGTGGATGCGCGAAACGCGAGGAATTCAATGCGCCTGGCCGCGCAGGCACTTCGCGTTGCGGTGTTTGCGTTGCATTCGGTTGGCGCGGCGCGACGTTGTTGTGTTGGCGCTCGATTGCCGGGCTCTGGCGTGCAGGTTGTACGCCGCGGTTGATGCCCGCTGCCGGCTTGCCGCGTTCGGTGGGCGCACCCGTAGCAGGCGTCGCACGACGTGTGTCTTGCGCGCGCACCGGCAAGCGTGGGGCGACCGTGCTTACCGGCGTGCCGTGTTGGGTCACGACGCGCAGGTTCGGGCGTGCCGACATGACGCCGGGTTTCGCCGTAACTGCTGTGCCGCCCGGGCGACGCAACGCTTGCGCAGCCAATGGGCGGCCCGGGTTATTCGCCATTTCCGCACGTCTGGTGGAGAACGCGGCAACCGGTGAAGGCGGGCGTGTTGCCGCCACCACTTGGCGATTCAACACTGCCGGAACCGGTCGCGCCCGGGCGCTTACGGACGAAGCAAGGCTGGCGCGGGTCGGCGCAAGTCGGGCAAAGCCGTGAACCTGGTCTTTGGCAAACGTCGTATTGGTGACGCGAATCGCCGCTTTGGAAACCGATCGCGCGTTGACAAACGCACTCGCAGGCACTGCCGTCATAGCGCCGGCGATGTTGCGGTTTGCGTAGCTGATTTTTGCGTAATCAAGCCGGCCGCGCGAATAGTTGCCGTAATAGTTGTTGATCACGGTGTGATTGATCACCGTATTGCTCACGTTGATGCGGGTGAAGTAGCGTTCGCTGGCGTGATAAGCGGGGAAATACACATCCTGACGGCCGAGTGGAAACCAGCCAATCGGACCGCTGGAAACGCTCAGGCCCACTCCACCGCCGCCGATGAAGGCCACGAGTGCCGGGGCATATACCGGACGCACGGCGCGCGGACCAGGGCACCAACCCCAGCGGTTGCCGACATAGGCCCAGCGACCATAATGGAACGGCGCAAATCCCCACGCCGCATCGTCCACCCAAGTCCAGCCGTACAAACCAACCCACGCCCAATGGCCTTGGCGATACGGGGCCCAGTCGGCACCGACGGAATTCGGATACCAGACGTTGCCGTATTCGGGCACGTCGCTCCATTGACCGTTGTCATCAAGGTCCTGATAGCCAATCACGTCCTCGGAAACATATTGGCGTGACGGCGAATCATCCCAGCGACGATCGCGTTGATTGGAGAAATCATCGAAAGCATCGGGCTGCGGCAGATCGTTCACCGTGTAATCGCGCAATTGCGGATCGCGAAACATCACGGATTGGCCTTCTTCGACGTGGAAGCGCGCATTGTTTTCGCCGTAGACGTCGCCTCCGCCGCTTTTCACCGTGACAATGGTCGAATCGCCATTCGGCGCCACATCGATGCGAAACTCGCCGACGCGCGTGGCCACGAAGGCCAGCGTTGGCGTGTCGACTTCATAGCTTTGTCCGTCGTACAAGCGGCGCACGCGCAGATTCAACGTGCCCTGGGTCAACTCGATCTGCGCGTTGGTATCATCGAGATTCAGGAAATCAAAGCTAGTGCTCGCGTCGATGCGCAGTGCCGAGTCGCCTAATTCCATCGTGGCGCGCGCATCGCGATCGGTGTACAGCTTGTCGCCACTGATCAAGGGCCGATTCAGTTGTGCCTCAACCCAGTCGTTTTCGCCGGCCGGCACGAAGCTTACTGCGCCGTGCAGATAGGAAAGCCGCGCCACGCGCGCGGGCGGATCGCTGGTATTACTGGTATCGCTGTTGCTTTGGGCAAACAGCGAAAAGGCCGAGCTCGCGCCAACGAGCAACACAGCAAGGCGAAAAAATTTGAACATGGCAAGCTCCTTGGCTTGACGATTGAACGGCCGGATTCTTCGCCCCCAGGCGATGGTCGATATGCGGACATCAAGTCCAATGTGGAATTCCAGCTGCCAGAATCCGGGCTTGCACTTCACTACGGTGCCAATATAAGCGCACTGAAGCTGAATGACGACTTTCCGCGTGCAGTGATTCGAATCTGCTCTTGCCTTGCGTTCAGCTTGGACACGACACCGCCCCCCCGCAAGGAGAGTCCGCCATTGCCCGGAACCGGGCGAACACGTAGAGTATCCGCCGCGCGCGGGCGTAGCTCAATGGCAGAGCTGTAGCTTCCCAAGCTACTGACGAGGGTTCGATTCCCTTCGCCCGCTCCAGCCTTCACCTCAAGGTTTCTGTCCGGTCAAACACAGCATGTACGATCATCGTGTTATCGGATGGCGCGAGCGGCTGGGGCTGCCGGCGATCAAGGCCAAGATCGATTCGGCTACACGTTCGCCGTCGTTGCGCTTGGCCTCATTAAAGGCCAATCGACGCGATGGGATCGTCTGGCTACAGTCCGCAGCAACGAAGCATTGCCGCAGCACGACGTTGGTTCAGTGTGATGCTCCGGCAGCAGACCGTCGTGAGGTTACCGATTCCGGCGGGCACGTCAGCCAGCGCTGGTTCGTGCATACGATGCTGGAGTTGGCGGGCACCCATTTCGAAATTGAAAACAATTTGACCAATCGCCGCAGCATGCTATTTCCCATGATGCTCGGCCGTGCGGCGTTGAATGGGCGGTTTCGCGTAGATCCGGCACGGTCTTATGTGTTCGGCAATCGTCGCGAAGAAAATTTACAGAACGGGCGCACCCCATGAAAATTGCTATTTTGTCGCGTAATACAAAACTATACTCGACCCGGCGATTGGTCGAGGCGGCGCGGTTGCGCGGGCATCGTGTGCGTGTGCTCGATCCACTACGCTGCTACATGCGCATCGCGCCAAGCGATTTCGCGGTGCATTACCAAGGCCGTGCGCTTTCGGATTTCGATGCAGTAATTCCGCGCATCGGCGCGTCGGTCTCGTTTTACGGTACTGCGGTGTTGCGTCAATTGGAGATGATGGGCGTGTACACGCCCAACAGTTCCGATTCGATTTTGCGCGCACGCGACAAGTTGCGCAGCTTGCAATTGCTTGCGCGTGAAGGCATCGGCCTTCCGGCCACCGTATTCGGCGACAATCCCGACGACACGACTGATCTGCTGGCCATGCTCGGCGAACCGCCGCACGTGATCAAGCTCAACGAAGGGGCGCAGGGGCAGGGCGTGTTGCTCGCGGAAAAGCAATCTGCATCCCAGGGTGTGATCGAGGCATTCCGTGGGCTGTATGCGAATTTTCTGGTGCAGGAATTCATCGGCGAAGCCAAAGGTGCGGATATCCGCTGCTTCGTGGTCGGCGGGCGCGTGGTTGCGGCCATGCGTCGGCAGGCGCGTGACGGTGAATTCCGCTCCAACCTGCATCGTGGTGGCAGCGCGCATCTTGTTGAGTTGAGCGCGGCGGAAACCGATACTGCCCTGCACGCCGCACGTGCGCTTGGCCTGAACCTGGCGGGCGTGGATTTGTTGCGGTCCAAACGTGGACCGCTGATACTGGAAGTCAATTCGTCCCCGGGCCTTGAAGGCATCGAGGCGGCAACCGACGTAGACGTTGCCGGAGAAATCGTCGATTACCTGGGACGGCGCGTGCGCAAACGCCGCGCTGCCGGCCGCTGAGCGCAGCAGCAGACGATTTCGTTTAATCTACGAAATATTTCGTTGACACGTTGTTGGGCTTTATGTACGATCCATGGAGTACGTTTCCAATTCCATTTATTCCAAGGATCATCCCATGAACCGAATACTCATTATCATTGCCGCGCTGTTGCTGATACCGGCGATGCAAGCCAGTGCACGTCCCCACTCAAACGTCGACGAGCATCCGATGTTGGTCAAGACCTTGGACGGCTTCCAGACCGACTCAGCAAGAATCCGCAAGGATATGGAAGCTGGCGGAAAATACGAAAGTATTTCTGCGCCGGACAAGGCGCGGGTCGACGCACGTCTGGGCGACATGCTCAAGCTGTTGCAGTCTGGTGTGGCGCAATCGGAAATGTCGCAGAACGACAAAATCGCGTTGGCGAACGCGCAGGAAGAAATCAACGGCATTCTCAGCCACAA
>JBDTLA010000042.1:0-24071 GCA_039935035.1 Rudaea sp.
CCTCTCGTTCATCCCATGCGTTCGCTGGCGAACAGACTTGGGTACTTCAAGGCGTCATTGTGCACGTCAACATCGACCCGTTGGTCGGGCCCAAGGAGAAGTAACCATGTTACGCAATCTTCATGACATCAAGGACTACGCCATCCGCGCGACGGATGGCGACATTGGCCACGTGAAAGACTTTTACATCGACGATCAGGCCTGGGTGATCCGCTATCTCGTGGTCGAGACGGGAAGCTGGCTTTCCAGTCGAAAGGTGTTGATCTCGCCCATCTCGGTCGGCGCGCTGGACTGGCAGGAAAAGACGTTGCCAGTGTCGATTACCCGGGAGCAGGTAGCGAACAGTCCTGATATCGACACGGACAAGCCAGTCTCGCGTCAGCACGAAAATCAGTACATTGACTATTACTCCTACTTTCCCTATTGGGGCGGCGCGGGTCTGTGGGGTGCCGGAACACACCCGAACCTCATGATGCCGGAGTTCGTATCGACGCCGTCCGTTATCGTGCCGCAACCCGACAGCGTTGATATTGATGCTTCAGACGTTCCGCTGGGCAACTACGACAGCCATTTGCGCAGTTGCAACGTGGTGATGGGCTATCACGTTCATGCCAGTGATGGCGAGCTCGGCCACGTGCAGGGAATGCTGGTCGACGAAGAGACGTGGGCGATTCGCTATCTCGTCGTGAACACGAGCAACTGGTGGATCGGGCAGCAGGTGCTCATCGCACCGGATTGGATCGACGCCATAAGCTGGGACGAGGGAACGCTTTCGCTCACCCTCACCCGGCAAGCCATCAAGCAAGCTCCACCCTACGACGCGTCGTTCCAGGTGGATCGCATGCACGAAATCAGCGTTTACAAGCATTACGGGAACATGGCGTATTGGGTGAAAGAGCAGGTGCCCGATGCCCCGCGCGCAGCCGTTCCAAAGTAGACATTTCAAGGCGGCCCCCAGCGCAACCCCCAAGGTTTTCGGAAAGACATGAACAGTCTACCCATGAACTCGTCCAGATTAGTCAGGGATCAACGACTGGCCTGACGTTCTTTTTCGCGCCGGACACGGACGCCAGAAATACCTGGCCGCTCGCCACTTTGCTACTCACTCAATCGAGAACCCATCATGCTACGCAACGTCAACGACCTCCTCGGACTCGAGGTGGCAGCAAGCAACGGCTCCGTCGGCGAAGTAAAGGATTGCTTTTTCGACGACCGTACATGGACGATCCGCTTCTTCGTGGTCGAGACCGGTGCGTGGCTAGGCGGCCGAAAGATCTTGATTCCGCCAGTTGCCATTCACGATCTCGATTGGGCCGCCAAGACGCTGTCGGTTTCGTTGACGCGGGAACGGGTGAAGGCCAGCCCGGACGTCGACACCAGCAGGCCCGTATCGCGACAGCATGAAGTGGAGCAGTTCGCCTACTACGGCTATGCGTACGACGGAGGCGATGGGCAACTCTGGGGTGGCGGCCCACAATTTGGCATGAGCCTGACAGGCTACCCAAGCATGCCGCTGCCTACCGGGCCGCGGGCGCAGGCGAAATTTGTCGACAAGTTGGCGGAACAGCATCGAAACCGGGGTGACAACCCGCATCTGCGCAGTTGCCGCGCGATCGAGCGATATCACATTCATGCCAGCGACGGCGACATCGGCCACGTCGAATCCCTGCTCGTCGACGACGAGGCATGGGCGATCCGCTACCTTGTTGTCAATACCAGCGACTGGTGGCTGGGCCATCAGATGTTGGTCGCGCCGCCATGGATCGATGACATCAGTTGGCTCGATGCCACCGTATCCGTGGATCTGACACGGCAGGCGGTCAAGGATGCGCCGACCTACGACGCGCAGGCCTTGCCGAGCCCGGAGCAGGAACAGCGCTTGTTCGACCACTATGGCCGCCCCGACCACGGCAACGTGGTGGCGACGCCGCCGCCTGCTTGACGCCTTAATTGGCGCTGTTGGTAGGCAGTCGAGCACTGCTCGGCGCGGATCTCGGCATTGAGATGCGCGCTATCACGCAACGCGTCCCAGCGTGCTCTCGATGAGCCTGCCCAACTTGTGGACTGCTCCGTGGACGGCCGCATCCACGTCCGAGGCGTGATCCGTCACGGCGATCGGTTGCCGATGTTCAAACCGTGCTTCGATCATGCAGCGCTTGTCGAGTCCGCCGGTCTTGTCCGCGTTTTCGTCGCTCAGGTGCACTTCCACGCGGGTTATGTGTTTGCTGTAACGGCTCAAGGCGGTTTCGACCAGGCCACGCACGTGTTCGATCAGCCGCGCGTGCCCCTCAACATTGTGATCGGTATTGATCTGAATCTGCATTGCATTCTCCGGTTGTGTTGCTGCTTCGACAGTAGATAGCGATCAATGTCGCCACGATTTGCGCGTTGGGTTCGCTCAACCTTGATGGCCTGCGCCCGCGTCTTGTTGCGAGGTTTTACTCAACGTCGTGCGCGAGCAGATCGGCCATGAGCGTGCGCCCCCGTTCCGTGGCGATGGATGATGCGGCGGTGGCTGTGACATCGCGCCGCGCCGGCACATTTTCGGAGCAACGAGAGCGGGCTGCAGACCGCAAGTTCAATAGCGTGAACCCATTCGTTCATTGCTTTCCGATCGTCTCGGCGGGAATTGCCGCGTCGGTGGTAGTGCACGGCGACTGGACGTAGACCGGCGCAAAGCCGCCGCCCGGGGTACGGAAGTTCGTGGTCTGGCCCTGATAAAGCCGTGCCGCCAGCCATTGCACTTGCCCGTCGTAAACGTAGTCGCGCACATCGAACTTCAGCGTCTGCTGGGGCGACTGGTTGGAGAGGATGCGTTCTCCCGGTGCGACGACCGCCTGGGCCACATACTCGCCCGCGAGAATCTCCTGCCAGACGCGTCGGGTGAGCTTGTCTCCGCGATAGGCGGCACGGCTGCCGAAGCCCGTGGCCGGCTTGAAGAACAGGCCGCGTCGCTCGGACCATAGGCGCTCGGCGTCGACCGGGTCGACGCGCTTGGTGGCCGGAATTCCAGCCAGCAAAATGTCGCGGCTGCGCGTCGGTACGCCCATCGCCTGCAGTTGACGGTCGTCGCTCAGCAGCGCCAGATTACGTTTGTCGGCGTACAGCGCGTGCGCCTGGGGATGCGGTGTCAAAACCACGGCGTGCTGCAGATAGGCTTCGCGCAAGACCGCGTTGACGGGCTCGCGCAGCGGAAAATCCGTCAACCGGTTGTAGACCAGGTCCACGATCGTGCGACCGTGCCGGAGCACGCCGTCGCGCAGCGACAACTCGGAGGGATCGGCGATGATGGCCTCGAAGCCATGGCGCCGGAAAAGATCCTGGAACAACAGGAAATCCGGGTACAGATATTGCTGTTGCGGCGCCTCGTCGACGATGGCGATGCAGCGCAGGGGTTCGCTGCGCTTGCTTAACTGCCATTCCCTGCGGAACATTTCGACAATGGCGTTTTCCATTGCCGCCGCCGCGGCGATCATGTCGTGCAGCGGAGGGCAACAGGCGCGTTGCGCACGCGCCAGGGCGACGTTGAGCATCGCACCGCCGGCATTGGTATTGATCTCGATCAGGCCGAGTCCATCTTGCGTGACGTGGAAATCGTAACCAAGAAAAACACCGATAGCGCCACCGGGGTCATGACGGGCGATTTCGGGCGCCCAAGCCAGTACGGCTTCCCGATACGCTGGTAGCGCCACGACCGTCGTAACCGTGCGAACGATTTCCGCCATGCGTTCGTGATGGACCGGAGTAATGAAGACCGGGTTGGCGGCAAACAGGTGCGGACAGCGTGTCTGGATCAGATCGAACAGATCGGGGTGCTGCAATTGCGACTGCAATGCGCGGCGCAGAGATGTTGGGTCGAGCGTGATACAGAAGCAGTCACTGTTAAGCGACTCGATTGCACCGCCATCTGGCGATCTCGAACGGCAGTCGGGAGACACGGTGTTCATGACGAAAGGATCCTGGCCACTCGCCGGGTGCGCGAGATCGGCAAAATGAAGCAGTTGATTGCCGACTTGAAGGCCAATCCAGTGCCGGCGGATGCCCCTGACCTTGCACCCAAGCCCGCGAAGTAGCAACCGCTCCAGGAATTCATGAAAAACCGCCAAGGTATGCCGCGATACCAATACCTACGGCAAACAGCAGCAGAGACAGCAGCGTCATGCCCGCAAGAGTGCGGCGCGACACTTGTCCAGTCTCAGCGTGCGCGGCTGGAGCAGCCGCATCTGACGCGGGGCCACTCATGCCATGCATGGCATCGTGCGCTTCGTGGTTTTCGTGCTCGGTCGATGGGCGCACGGTCATCATGCCGTGCTTCAAATGCCGGGAGACCAGCCACCAGTTCATCGGATAGGCGGTCACGAATCCCACCAACAACGACATTGACATCACGAACCAGAACGCCGGTCTCGCGGGGTCGTGCGCACCACGCACAAATTTCATTGCCAGCAACATGGTCGGCACCATGCCGGCCATCAGCACGTTCATCGACAGCAGCTCGGGGAAGAAAGTATTGCGCAGCGCGGCCTTGTATGAACCGCCGGCACTACCACGCATGAACAGCGCCTGGAAAATGGTCCAGCCGAAACCGAAGCCGAGAACGTATTCCAGTGCGACATCCAGCACGACCGGGAACTGCATCACGCTGGCAATCACGGCTCCCGCAAGAATGCCCACCCCGTCGCCGGCCACGCAGTGCATGGTCGAGCCGAGCACCTGCCGCCAGCGTACCGCGACATAGCGCTCATGAAGACCTGGCAAAGGCTCGCGACAGCCCAGCACATAGAGAAACGCGCCGAACGGACCGGTGTACGCCGTAAGCAGGACAAACCCCCACTTGAGCACCGGCGACTCTGGTGTGGATTGAATGTCGATGGCGACATACATCACCGACAACCCTGTGAGCAGAAACCAGAGCAGCATGATTCCTTCTAGCATGATCGCTTTCCCGGAATGTCGTATATCGGTGGTGACAGAAACATCGGGCGTGTCCTTTCAAGCACAGGCGGTCAAGCGCGTGGGCCATGACTGGCAAAGACGCGAGTGAACCCGTCCGAGCCAATCAACAGTGCGCCGGAATGCACTGGAGCACCCATTTCCATGCCTGGCGAACCCAGTGGCATACGGTGCGCGGCATGCCTGTCGGTATTGATCTGAATCCGCACTGCGTTCGCCGGTTGTTGGGTCACTTCGCCAGCGATTTTCGGATGGACGCCAGCTCACGCCGCCGCTTCGCGGTGGTCTTGGGGTAGGCCATATCAAGTCCGTTGAACGCGTCGAGAACGATTTGGGAAACGATCAATCGCGCGCTTTCCTTGTCGTCTGCCGGCACCACGAACCACGGTGCGTCGTGAGTGCTTGTGGCGTTCAGGCAGGCCTCGTAGGCCTCCATGTACTGATCCCAAAACGTTCTCTCGTGGATATCCGACGCGCCGAACTTCCAGTTCTTGTCGGCCTCGTCGATCCGATCGAGAAAGCGTTTGCGCTGCTCATCTTTCGACAAGTGCAAAAATACTTTTACGATCCGCGTGCCGTTGCGGTGCAGATGCTCCTCCAGGTCGACAATGGAGCGATAGCGCTGTTCCCAGATGTCGTTCTCGTCGATCAATTCCTCCGGCAGTTGCTGGGTGAGCAGCATCTCGGGGTGCACGCGAACAACCAGAACCTCTTCGTAATACGAACGGTTGAAGATACCGAGCCGGCCGCGCTCCGGCAAGCGACACGTCGTGCGCCAGAGGAAATCATGCTTGAGTTCCTCCGCGCTTGGCTGCTTGAAACTGAAGACTTCGCAGCCCTGCGGATTGACTCCGGACATGACATGCCGGATCGCACCATCCTTTCCAGCGGCATCCATGCCTTGGAGAATCAGAAGCATCGCATAGCGGCCGGACGCGTAGTGAAGGCGCTGTAGCGCAGTCAATGATTCGACGTGTTCCTGCAAAAGTTTCTTGTATCGCTTTTTCGACTTGCAGATGGGTTTCACGCTGGTCGGGCGGTCGCCCAACGTGACGCCTTTCCCCGGCAACACCTGGAACTGCTTTGCATTGATCTTGATCGTCATTGTCTTGGCCATGTCGGGGAATGGACGACGTGCATCTATTCCGATGTCGCATTGTTGCTGGGAGTCTCTTGCGTTTTTTCCGCTTCCTCGACAGCGCGAACATCCGCGCGGCCTAGTTCTTCGTAGAGGGCGTGAACGCGCTTGATGAGTTGTGGAGTCACCTTGACTTCGGGCGTATCGACTTTCGCCTCCGGTTCCGGATTGGTCTTCGCTGTAGGCCTGGGTTCGCCCTTCGCTCCAGGTTTGGATTTGGCTTTCGCTTTGTGTCTGGGTTTGACTTTCGATCCAGGCTTGGGTTCGGCCTTCGCTTCAGGCGTGGATCCGATCTTTGCTTCAAGCTTGGGCTCGGCCTTCGCCTCCGGCTTGGGTTCGGCCTTCGCTTCAGCCGTCGCCTCGGGTTTGGTCTCGGTCTTTTTTTCGGCCATTGCTTCGGGCTTAGTTTCAGGCATGGCTTCGGCCTTCGCCTCAGGTTTGGTTTCGGACTTTGATCCAGGCGTGGCTTCTGCGTTCGCTTCAGGCTTGGGCTTGGCAGGATCGAATATCCGATAGGCCAGCAGCTTTATGCGATCGTTCACGAGGAACCACGCCAGCGCGTAACCCCAGACGAATAGCGCCCAACCCCAGCCGAGTGGGGTCATGAACACGCCGTAGACGGCAATCAATGTCGCCACGATTTGTGTGCCGAGCACGGCGCCCCAAAGAATCCGCGCAGGACGGATGGACCAGAACGGTCCGCGCGTTCGCGTCAGGAAGATGGTGAGGTGTCCGGCGACGGACATCTTCAAATACATCAGGGTTTGAATGTGCGGCCGATCCAGATGAAAGACACGTTCGCCCAGATAGAACAAAGCGAAGGCGGCCACCACGCCGATCACGCCCAGTGCCGTGGAAACACCCAGCACCATGCGCATGTTCCATGCTTCCGGCTGCGACTTGTAATGCACGTTGTCGTAGGCGATGGAAAGAATGGCGCCGTCATTGAGTAGTGCGAGCATCACGATCATCACCGCGGTCAACGGATAGAAATTGAAGATCAGGATGGCCGCGGTCATGAACAACAGCACGCGCAGGGTCTCGGCAATGCGGTAGATCGCGTAGCTGTTCATGCGCTGGAAGATGCGCCGGCTCTCCTTGATCGCATCGATGATCACCGAAAGACCCGAAGTCGTCAGCACGATCGATGCGGCCGCACGCGCCGCGTCCGTGGCGCCGGAAACCGCGATGCCGCAATCGGCCTTCTTCAGGGCCGGGGCGTCGTTCACGCCGTCGCCGGTCATGCCGACAATGTGTCCGTGTTTTTGCAGGACATCGACGATGTGGAACTTGTGTTCCGGAAATACCTGGGCGAAGCCGTCCGCGTTTTCTATTGCCGCCGTCACCTCGGCGCTTTCGTTTTTGTTCGAATCGCCGAGAGCGCTGGCATCGAGAATATTGGTCCCCATGTCCAGTTTCTTGGCCGTCTCCTTGGCAATCGCCAACGCGTCGCCGGTCACCATCTTGATCTTGACGCCCATCGCGCGTGCAGTGGCAACGGTAGTCTTGGCGTCGTCCCGCGGCGGATCGAACAGCGGCAGGACGCCGACAAGCTGCCACTTCCCGTCTGCGTCGGCGCGCGCCACGCCCAGTGACCGGAATCCGCGCGCGGCGAAGTCATTGACGGCTTTGTCCATCGTCTCCTTCACCTGTGCTGCATTCGCCGACAGTTCCAGGATCACCTGCGGGGCACCCTTGGTCACCCTGAACGTCTTGCCGTCCTTGTCCCTGACGCTGGCCTCGGTGCGCTTGTGCACCGGATCGAATGGCGTGAAGTGAACGATCTGGTAGGCCTTCAATGCCTGCTTGTCCTTGACGCCGCTCAGCACGGCCAGATCGATGGTGTCGTCGTTGTCGGCGTGCGACGCCAGTGCGGCATCGAGAATCACTTGCTCGGCCGTCGTGCCTTCCACGCAGAACGGATCACCCAACGTCAGCTTGTTTTGTGTCAGCGTGCCGGTCTTGTCTGCGCACAACACGTCCACGCCGGCGAGTTCCTCGATAGCCACCAGCCTGCTGACGATCGCCTTTTTCTTCGAGAGCAGGCGTGCGCCAACCGCCATCGTTACCGACAGCACCGTGGGCATCGCCACCGGAATGGCGGCGACGGTCAACACCAGCGCGAATTGCAGGGTCGTGAGGATGTGGTCGCCACGAAAAATTGCGACGGTGACGATCACCGCCACGAGCGCCACCGCGAGGACGATCAGGTAGTTGCCAATCTTCAGCACAGCCTTCTGGAAGTGGCTGACGGTATGCGCTTCTCCGACCAGTTTCGCGGTCTTGCCGAAGTAGGTGTTGGTGCCGGTCGTATATACGAGCGCGCTGCTCTGGCCGCGGCGGACGATCGAGCCGGAAAATACTGCATCACCGGGATTGCGTGTCGCAGGCAATGATTCGCCGGTCAGCGCGGATTGATCCACCGACATCGGGTCGCCATCGAGCAAGCGGGCGTCCGCTGGAACAATATCGCCCAACCGCAGCTGGATAACATCACCCGGCACCAGTTCGCGCGCTGGCTGAGCAATCCATTTTCCGTCGCGCTTCACCCGCGCCTTGGTAGCGAGCTTGGCTTTCAACGCAGCGATGGCGTTGCCAGCCGAGTGTTCTTCCCAAAATCCGACGACAGCGTTGGTGACCAGCAACAACGCGATGATAAAAAAATCCGGCCAATGCCCGACGACGCCCGACAGAATGACGGCAATCTCGATCATCCACGGGATCGGCCCCCAGAAATAGCCGAGAAATTTCAGAAACAGGTTGGTCTCTTTTTCCTCGATCTCGTTCGTGCCGTATTGGGTCAAGCGCTTTTGCGCTTCAGCCTGCGTAAGACCGTTTGGCGACGAGCTCAGCCTTTTCTCTACGACCGCCAGCGGCAGGGATTTCAGATCGTCCTTCGCCTCGGGTTTCGATCCGGGCTTGGCATCCGGAGATTTGGATTGGTCGGCAACCGCATTCATGACGAATAATCCTTCTGTTATCGCGATGCCGCGGTGGTAGCGCTTTCACCACTTTTAGCCGTCCATTTCCAGTTCCGGATTTCCGGCAGGTCCTGCCCGTGCTCGTCGATGTAATGCTTGTGCTCGATTAACTTGTCGCGCATCTGCTGCTTGAGATAGGCACCGGGCGAGCCTAGGTGCGGGAGTCGATCGATGACGTCCATGACCAGATGAAAACGATCGAGGTCGTTCTGCACGCGCATGTCGAAGGCGGTGGTGATCGTGCCCTCTTCCTTGTAGCCGCGAACGTGCAGGTTGTGGTTGGTGCGGCGATAGGTCAGCCGATGAATCAGCCAGGGGTAGCCGTGAAAGCCGAAGATGATGTGTTTGTCTGTTGTGAATAGCGAGTCGTAGTCACGTTCGTTGAGTCCGTGCGGATGCTCCGAGCAGGGCTGCAGTCGCATCAGGTCCACGACGTTGATGACGCGGATCTTCAATTCAGGCAGATGCTCGCGCAGGATGGAAACAGCGGCCAGGATTTCCAGTGTCGGCGTGTCGCCGCAGCAGGCCATCACCACATCCGGCTCGCTGCCCTGGTCGTTGCTGGCCCACTGCCAAATACCGATACCTTCGGTGCAATGCACGACGGCGGCATCCATCGACAGCCATTGCGGCAACGCGTGCTTGCCAGCGACCACCACGTTGACGTAGTTGCGGCTGCGTAGGCAATGATCGAACACCGACAGCAGGCAATTGGCGTCGGGCGGCAGGTAGACCCGCACGATGTCGGCTTTCTTGTTGATGACGTGATCGAGGAAACCAGGGTCCTGGTGGGTAAATCCGTTGTGATCCTGTTGCCAGACGTGAGAGGCGAGCAGATAGTTCAGCGACGCGATGGGTCGGCGCCACGGCAATTCCTTGGTGACCTTCAGCCACTTGGCGTGCTGGCTGAACATTGAGTCGATGATGCGGATGAAGGCCTCATAGCTGTTGAATAGTCCGTGCCTTCCGGTCAGCAGATAACCTTCCAGCCATCCTTCGCACTGATGCTCGCTAAGCATCGAATCGAGTACGCGTCCGGAAGGCGCGAGGAACTCGTCGTTGTCCTGCTCGTGCGCATCCCACTGACGATTCGTCACTTCAAAAACCGCGCCCAACAAATTCGAGAGTGTCTCGTCGGGGCCGAAGACGCGGAAATTGCGCTGGTCCTGATTGAGTTTGGCGACATCGCGCAGGAACTTGCCCAGCACCAGCGTGTCCTGACCATCGACCGCACCGGGCGAATGCACGTGCACGGCGTGCTCGCAGAAGTCCGGCATGCGCAAATCGTGCAGCAGCAGGCCGCCGTTGGCGTGCGCGTTGGCACCCATGCGCCGGTGGCCCTCGGGCGCCAACTCGGCCAACTCGGGCAGCAATCGCCCGTGTTCGTCGAACAGTTCCTCGGGGCGGTAGCTCTTCATCCAGCTTTCCAGCAGTGGCACGTGATCCGGGTGCGCGCCATCGACCAGCAACGGCACCTGGTGCGAGCGAAACGTACCTTCGATCTGCAGGCCATCGACCACCTTCGGCCCGGTCCAGCCTTTGGGCGAGCGCAGCACGATCATCGGCCAACGTGGTCGCTCGGCATTCTTGTCGTTGCGCGCGTGGGCCTGCATCGCGCGGATGTCTTCGATCGCCTGATCCAGCGTGCCGGCCATCAGTTCGTGCATGGTGTCCGGGTCGTCGCCTTCCACGAAGTAAGGCGCCCAGCCGCAGCCGCGGAAGAATTGCTCGAGTTCGTCATGCTCGATGCGCGCCAATACGGTTGGGTTACTGATCTTGTAACCGTTCAGATGCAGGATCGGCAACACGGCGCCATCGGTGATCGGATCGAGCAATTTGTTGGATTGCCATGCGGTCGCCAACGGTCCCGTTTCCGCTTCGCCATCGCCGACGACGCAGGCGACGATTAAACCTGGATTGTCAAACGCAGCACCAAACGCGTGACTGAGCGAATAGCCCAGCTCACCACCTTCGTGAATCGAGCCGGGCGTGGTCGGCGCGACGTGACTGGAAATACCACCGGGAAACGAGAATTGCTTGAACAGTTTTTTCAGCCCAGCCTCATCCTGGGTGACATTCGGATAGACGTCTGTCCAGGTGCCTTCGAGATACACATTGCCGACGATGGCCGGGCCGCCATGGCCAGGACCGGCGACATAGAACATGTCCAGGTCATATTTCTTGATGACGCGGTTCAAATGCAGGTAAATGAAATTCTGCCCGGGCGTCGTACCCCAATGGCCGACCACGAGCGGCTTCACGTGTGCCAGTTTCAGCGGTTCCTTCAACAACGGATTGTCGTACAGATAAATCTGTCCGACCGACACGTAGTTTGCGGCGCGCCAGTAGGCGTCCATCTTGTGCAGCAGTTCTGGATTGAGTGTGTGAGTTTTCATGGCGATCGATTTCCGTGTGGGTCGGCCCCGAGGACGCGAATGGCATACTTCGCGATCATGAGTTCTTCGTCTGTGTGAATGACGCGCACTGCAACCGTGCTTGCCGCGCTCGAAATGACGGCTTCATTCGTTGCGTTTTGCTTTTCGTCCAACTCGATGCCGAGAAATTCCAGCCCGGCGCAAATCCGTTGCCTGACGGCTACCGAGTTTTCACCGATGCCGCCGGCGAATACGAGCGTGTCGACTCCGCCCAGCGCCGCCGCATAGGCACCAATCCATTTCTTCACCTGGTAGCAAAAAAGCGCAACCGCTTCGGCCGCACGCGCGTCGTGCGTCTCGTGCGCCAGCAGGTCGTGCATGTCGGAACTGGTTTCGGAGATACCGAGCAGGCCCGACTGCGTGGTAACCATTTGGTTGAATTGCTGCCCAGTCATTTGTTCGGTGCGTGCCAGATATCCGATCAGTCCGGGATCAAGGTCGCCGGAACGCGTGCTCATCGGTATCCCGGACGTTGGCGTGAAGCTCATGCTGGTGTCGATGGATTTGCCATCGCGCACCGCCGCGAGACTCGCGCCGCTGCCGAGGTGGACGAGAATCACCCGACCCACGCACGCCGCTGCATCGCCAACGCGCGCGAGTTCTTCCATCAGATACGCATAGGACAACCCATGAAAACCGTAGCGACGCACACCCTTGGCTTCGTAGTGGCGCGGGATCGGCAGCAATCTAGCAACGCGCGGCAGGTCGCGATGAAACGCGGTGTCGAAGCACGCAATCTGCGGCAGTTGCGGGAAGCGTTGCTGAAATGCCTCAATCAGGGCGATCTCCTCCGGCAAATGCTCGGGATCGAACGCCGTCAGTCGCTGCAGCGCAGCGAGCATTTGCGTCGTGATGAATTGCGGTTCGCAATATTCAGGGCCGCCGTGGACGATGCGATGACCGACGGCTGCGAGCACGCCGCAAGGCGCGTCCTTCTCGATCCAGTCCATCAGCATGGCGACTGCCGCTGTGTGATTCGGCACCGTTACGCCGAGGCAAAAATCGTCGGTCGGCTTTGCCTGCTTGACGTAAAAGATGGCATCGGACAGTCCGATCCGTTCGATTGCGCCCACGAGGATTCGTCGCGGCGGGTCGTGCGCTTCGAACAGCGCGAACTTGATGCTCGACGAACCGCCGTTGATCGTCAGGATGCGCAGGCCAGAGGGCGTCATGCAGATCTCCCAAAACTTCGCGCGTCATGTCTCGGCCATCTGGCCTTGATCCGTCTGTACTCGGCCATCTCGATTTCTCCGCGCGCAGGGCGCTCGTTGAACATAGCCAACGCGTCGCTGCCGTCAGGACGACATCGGATTGCTAGGGATACGGTGCGTGATCGCGCAGGATGTCGGTAGCGTGGTCGCGGCCATCGCAGCGGTTTCAGCCTGATCGCGCGGTGGCGCTTTCAGGTCATTGTCATGGCTTCGGGCAATGATGCTCTTCAATCGTTTGAAGATCTGGGCGAACGAGCCATCCTGCATGACGTGGCTCCCTGCCAATGTGTCGAGCTTCCTGCTCGAAAGGGGGGCCGCATCCTTGCGGCCAATCGCGAGATCCCTGCGTGGCCGCTTCCGTATGGCACAGCTGTAAGATCCTTCAACGCCATAGTGAGCGTCGGGCGCGATTGCGTCCGTCTGTTACCGAACATAGGGAAAAAAAGGTCAGCGAGCCGGCATGTTCGCGTAGGCGCCAGGATCGATGCGATAGCACGTAGACTGGGCTGCAAGGCCCAGCTATCAAAATCCTCTCACGGATGCTGGGCTTTGCAGCCCAGCCTGCGCCACTACACCGTAGGCGCGTTCAGATCCAGGGTATGCAACACCTGTCTCGCATCATTCGGATCCTGCGTGCGCACGAAACCGAGATGCTCGGCAAGATCGCGCATCGCCTGATTGTCCGGCGCATCGATCGAGTACATGCGCGAGATGCCGCGCCTGCGCGCGACGTCGATCAGGTGGTTCATGAGCAGGGTCGCGAGCCCATGGTTGTGCCATTCGTCGCTGACTGCAACGGCGCATTCGCAGGTCTGGCCATCGCCAACTACGCTATAGCGACTCACGCCAATTTCGCGCTCGATAGCGCCATCGGCAATCAGCGCAACGAACGCCTCTTCGTTCACATGGTCCACATGCGTGAATTGCCTCAACAGTTTGGGATCCGAACTGCTGATTTCCCCAAGGAAGCGGAAGCGACGCGACTGCGACGACAATTGCTCGATGAAACGCCGCTCGCGTTCCACATCGTCGTCGCGTATCGCACGGATCAGCACGGTTGTGCCGTCACGCAATTTCTCTCTCCATTGCACGTCGTCATGAATTGGGCTGATCGGTTTCATGGGAGGCGATACGCGACTCCCGCCAACTGCTGCTGCACTCTGGTTACCATTGATCATGACTGTCCTTCTCTGCATCGACGATGACGCTTGCCGCAAGGGTGCGCTTGATTCGACAGACTGTCCGTTCGGTAGCGCACGTCACCACAAACAAGCCCTGGCTTATTCGGACGAACCCCCGGCCCACGCAATTGCGCTTTCAAGTGCGTCGTATGGAAACGCTTTCAGCTCGGCCTTCACGAAATGCCCGGCGACACGAGGCGCCAGATCGGCCAACTTGCTTTGCGTTGCCAGCGCAACCCTTTTGACTTTCTGTTCGTGATTGCGGATGAAACGCATATGCCGGAAGAAGCTGCCCAGGTTTTCCCAGCCGGGAAACTCGCGCGCATGAATGACGATTCCGTTCAGGGTCCCATGGCCCTCGATCCACGTATCCGCGGTGAGCGCAATGGCATCGAAATCCTGTGCGCGCAGCGGGGCGCTGACGTCGACGACGATGACTCCGGATTGCGCAAGAAGCTGGTGCGAAGTGGCCGCGCCTTCGGGAAGCGTTTTTAGCCACTCGATCGCCAGTTCGCGTTCCTTGTTGTGGAAAACCCTGACGGGGCATGGCAACACAAACCCGACCAGCCACGCAGAGTCTCGAATCCAGGCAACATCGGTCACGATGGCACAGCCACCGAAAAGCCGCATCGAACGAAGGCCGAGCTTCGCGTCCTCCCACGCCGCGCCTGGAGTGAACCCGTCGAATTCCGGCCCCATCTCGTAAAGGAATCGAAGTCGACGACCCGCGCGGCGGGCATCGTCCAGCAGGGGCTCAAAGACTGATTCGTAGTCTTCCTTGGTGACCTTCCCAACCGCCTTCAGACCTTCGATTCCGGCGGGAAGATTTAGCAGTCTTTCAAGCATGGCAGTTCTCCGTGTCATACAGCGCGTAGGCCGGGCTAACAAGCCCAGCCAAACCTCGGTAAATACTCGCAAGAATGCCGGGCTTTGCAGCCCAGCTTACGCATGGACACGAGTGCCGCCGCGTTGGACTACAGCGCAACAACGTGCGCTATTTGCGGTCGATTTCGATGTTTTCCTTGCGTCCGCTTTGCCCGACGGCAAGCATGATGCCGATCCCGAGGATGATCATCATGCCGATCAGAATCCATATCGGCTGGATGCTGCCGAGTATGCCAAGTTTCCACAGGGCGGCCAGAATACCGCCGACGAGAATGACGAAACCTGTCAGATACACACCGATCCATTTCATGGAAAGTCCTGCTTCAAGGTGAATGGAAGCGCGTCAGCGCGTTTGCGTGCGCACCCAATTCACGTATTGGCGCGCAGAAACGCGCTCGGCGTGATGAGCGAGAAAATCGAAATCGTTGAATAGCGGCAGGTACGCTTCTGACTCGCTGCGGCTGATGTAGCCGTCATGATTGGCATCCAGCTTTTTGAAGGCGGGTGCGGGTCCGTACTGGTTCGGCGCCGGTTGTCCCGAGTTCACGGTGACGTGAGTGCCGTCGTCGGAGGTATACGCGGTGGAGTGATCTTGGGCACGGCCATTAGCCGCCAGCACCAGGAACATGCCGGCAACAATCCATGCAAATTGATGTTTCGAATTCATGACGCTTCCTTCAGTGCATGACGAGACGGGAACGGCTGCATTCCTGAGCAGGCCGTTCCCGGTATCGCGGATACGCTAGTGCGAAACTAGCGCTTGATCATGCTTGGTCTTTGCTGCCGCGACCGCCAGATCATAAGTGGCCTTGGCTTGCGACTCGCACGTCTTCTTTGCATCGCTGAGCTGCGACCCACATTGTGCTACGGCGACGTTGTAAGGCGCCTCGGCCTTGGCCTTGTCAACTTCGAGTTGGGCATCAGCAACCATGACGGCGGCGTGCTGTCGCGCTTTTGCAACGGCTTCGTCCGCAGCGGGTGGTGGTGCGCTGGGATCGGTTGCCGCTGCCCGCTGGGCGTCCGCCTGGCTGCCGACGATATCCTTGTTGTTCGCGGCGACCACTTGATCGAGCTTTGCCTGCGCGTCGACGATGAGTTTCTGGCCGTCGGCTTGCGCCTTGGTGACATCGGCCTGAATCTTTGCAGGATCAACTTGCTCTGTGCAACCTTGCAGGAGCATTAATGAAAGTACGCCCGCAACCACGTAACCGAGATGCTTGTACATGACTAGTCCTTTTTGGCTGAGTCGCATGAGTGAAGCGACAAATTATTTCTGTTTGCACGAAACAACGAGGGTCCGTTTCATTTCCGAATTGCCGTTGGGCCCTTTGCCATCGGCACTGCCGTTCTGTGAAACGATGTGGAAGCCGGAACTTCCGCATTGAGCGGAAGCCTGCTTGTTGCAATCGTCCCAGCCGTTACCGGTACCGGAGCAGTCGTAAGTAAAGGTCTTGGCGCCGTCTGGTGATTTTGTATTCATCATGCAACCCGAAGCGCCAGCGGCGAGTAGCAGCAATAGAAGTATCGGAATGGTACGCATTGAAGCCTCCTGTGTTGAGCGACGCGGGTTCGTCAGCGCCACTGCCTGTCGATGGAAAAAATTGCACGGCAGCCCTGGGATACCCAGACGCCGGCGCGATTCGAACCCCAGTTGCGGTTCTCGATGCAGCGCGTGTTGGAGAGCTGGCGTTGCAGTGACGCGTGGCCGCCGCGTCCCAGATCGACCTGACAGAAATGACTGGCATTACCTTGACTCTCGCAAGTGACCGAGAAGCGCCGATTCCAGCTCGGATCCGGGCGCCAGCCTTCGCCTGCGTTCTCGTTCCCGTATTCATCATCCCGACCGTGCCCGCGTCCGCCGCGGCTGTCGACAAAACGTCCGGCGCAGCCCTGATCCACCCACAAACCTCTGCGATCGACCCCCCAGTTCTGGTCGCGGACACACGGCGTGTCGGACAGCTGTTCCACCAGCCGCGCGTCGCGCCACGGCACATTGCAGCGCTGCCGCTCGTAGTCATGACTCGAACAATCCACAGTTCGTTGATCCCCGCGCCGGCTATCGGCATGGGCTGCAACAACTGGTGCAAGTGCTGCCGCCGCGAAAGCGATTCCAAATATAAATACTCGTGTGCTCATGGATGTTCTCCTTGTCCGGGATCCTAGATACGCTGATTGGGCTGTTGTATCTGTACGTCAGCGCACACAGTCTCGGATCGACATCGTTTTTGACCATTGCCGCAATGTGCGGCGGCGTACCGACCGCTGTGGGCCAGATGGCATATCTTGATCACCGATTCGCACGGATCGCTCACAGGTCCTTTGTCAGCGCCATGCGTCGTCGAGTCAGCGCACGTCTCCCAATCGACCCGATTGGATTGTGACACTTGGGCCTTTTGAATTCCGGACAACGATCCCTGTTGAGGAGCGCGGAACCGGCGTTGCCTCAGTCGCGACACGTGCACTTTTTCCCCCACCAATCCTGCAAAACGCTTGCAGGCGGTGGGACCCTCGCCTCAGGCGATTCAAGGAGAATTACATGAATGTCAAACGCAATTTGTTCACCGGCGCCATCATGGCGATTGCGATCGCCGCCGCTCTGCCTGCGCTGGCCGATGAGGCCACGGTCGTGGTCAAGAAGACCACGCACCACTACGTTTACTATAGCGGCCATGACATCTACTTCGCACCGGACAGCAAGACGTACTACTGGCTGGACAAGGGAGCCTGGCAATCGGGTACGGCGCTGCCGTCAGAAGACCAGCAGTTCGTAAATGCCGGCGGCGTCCATATCGAACTCGATACCGATCGGCCGTTCGAGCGCAATGACTACGTCGTGGCGCACTACGGGAAGAGCCCGGCGACGCGCGAGACGACAACCGTTGAGCGCTCAACCGCCGACAACGGCGCCGCGTCCACCACGACGACAACCACGACGACCGTAAAGCACAATTACGTGTACTACGGCGATCACGATATCTATTTCGCTCCTGACACCAAGGTCTACTACTGGAATGCCGACGGCACGTGGAAGTCGGGAAAGGAATTGCCGGCCGACTCGCAGAATTACGTCCGTAGCGGAGGCGTTTCCATCGAGTTGGATACGGCACGTCCCTACGAACGCAATGAATATGTCATCGCACACTATCGCAAAAACCACGACAGCGACCAGAAACACGAACACGACGACGACGACCAACAATAAGCACGATTGCGAATCGATAGATCATTCGGGAGCCCACACTAGGTGGGCTCTTTTTTTGTGTGGTCGCCCGGCGCGCGCTGCATCACTCCAGCACCAAAAAAGAGGTCGGATTCAGCTCTTGTCTTCGAAAAGAAACCTGACCCTTTTCTGGTTCGCACACCGCTGCGTCTGGCAGGCCTTTTTCGGAGTTGCTGTCAGTGTGCGTGGTTGTGAAAAACAGGTCGCAGCGACTGGAATCCGGGCAGTGTCGCCTACGACTTGCGCTTGGCCATTGCGATGGAGCCGGCAAACGCCAGCAGGAGAAGTGACAGCGCGATCATCGCCCACTTTGACAACGCGGGCGTGGCAGCAATCGCATTCGCGTTCACGCACAAGCTTGCCGTCGTTGGCGTGCCCGTATTGTTGCCGCCATCGGTCTGTAACCCACCGACGGGGATAGTGTTGGTGTAGCAGCCCGCGATCGACGCGGTCACATCAACCGACAACGTACAGAATCCTGGTACGGCAACGCTGCCGCCCGGTATCGTGGTGCCTATCGGCAAGCCAACCGTGGAGCCGCCAGGAGTGCCCGTCGGCACGCCGACACCGCACGTGGTCGCGAGATTCGACGGATTTGCGATCGTCAATCCGGCAGGAAAAGTGTCGTTGAATGGCGCAGTCAAGGTGGCTGGCGTGGTGTTCGCGTTGGTGAGTGTAATCGTGAGCGGTGATGTGCCGCCAGGACCAACATTGGAAGGTGTGAAGGACTTGAACAGGCCGACGCCGCCAGGCGGCGTCACGCCGGGGCAACCGCTGGCGTCGACACTGTCGTTGATCATTGTCGAGGCACCATTGCGCGCCAAGGTTCGACCTTTGACAGTGGCGCCGTTATTCAAGGTGATGGACTGTAGCGAAATAATCGTTCCTTCCAAAACTGACGTGGTGTCCAGAGTGGCGGAGCTGCCAATCTGCCAATAGATGTTGCACTTGCTGCCGGTACCCGAAACAGACGAGCCCGGGCCGGCTGTTAGTGTGCTCGCCACTTTGAAGACCCAAACGTCCGTCGGGGTGCCGTCAAGCGTGACGGTTCCGGAGTTCTGCAGAGATGACGAATAACAATAGACGCCGGGGACGAGGGTTTGTCCTGCCAGGTCGGTCGGTCCGAACGGACCGAAGTCGCAGGCCTGCCCGGCCATGTTGTTGTATGCGGTCGTGGCATCGTTCTGTGCTGTAAGCGCCACCGCGTCGTTTACATGCGTCGTTCCTGGCGGTACCACGACGCCGGGAGGAAATCCGGTGAGAGCAGTCCCCGGGCTCAAACCCATATCGCCCGTGATGATGGTGTTGCCAGTATTGGTCACAGCGGAACCAGCAAGAACAGCAAAGGACTGCGCGGTGCCAAGGGGCGGCGCGGTGGCCGTCGCCATCGCCAGGCCCGGCATCAGGAAGCAGCGGGCGACCAACATCGCCAATGCGATGAGATTGATACAACTGGGACGCAACATAACGCCTCCAAACGACCTGAAACGATAGTGAGAGAACGTGATGGTTAGCACGTCGCGGATGGATAGTCTGTGCGCTACCTTACCGAGCAAATAACGAACGGCAGCAGGTTTACTCGCACTCGTTTGAACCGCGCAACATCCAGCGGTCACATGTCCGCGGGACTCGGCTTGTGCTGCGCGCTGCGCGGTGCAGTCACCGGCGACCCGACAAGAAACGAGACGTCGACCGAGGTTTTCGACAAGCGTCACAAGTCTTGAATCGTGCACTTCAAAGGAGGCGTCGTTCATGAGTTACCTCGGCAAATTCAAATTTCCAGCTCGACGCGCACCCGTTGCTGTTTTGCTCGAAGGCAGCTAACGGGAGTCGGGAGAAGAGAAGACAGAATCAGAGACAAGTCCTGAAATGCCGCTATAGAAAACTGCCCCGGATACCCCTAAACGGCGCTTTTACTGCGTTGCACAATACATCCGCCGATTGCGCCGATTTTAACAAAGGACGTGATGCCCGTAACCTGTCAACGTTGACAGGGCTGCATACAAGAATGGGTAGCGCGGAAGAGTCAGGATTGTCTTCGCGAAAGCTGGATGGTTGGCTCGTCTGACCGGGGCGCAGCGTCGAAACTTATCCTCAACTGCAGCGCGAAAGCGGTCGCTACCAGGGGCGCGTTGCTGCTGGATATAAGCGCGGATTTCGTTGATTTCCTGTTGCGAGAAACACCGTCAGGGGCAATTGCTGACGCGCCAGCGTAGAAAATTGTCTCTGACACGAATGGCACTGACTTGAGGCCAAGCCCCCAAATTTCGTCATTCCCGCGTAGGCGGGAATCCAGTGACTTCAAGGGCACGGGGAAGGGCAAAAGGCGCTGGATGACCAGCACTTCGGCTGTTGTAGAGCGCCTGTCGCCTACGCGGGAATGACGGCCTTAGTCAGTGCCATTCGTCTCTGCCACACTTATGGCTGATTCGACATCGACTGCACGTATTCCGCGACGTTGACCATATTCTCGCGGGTCAGATTGTGCGCAACTGTTTTCATGACGGCTCCGGATGGGCGCTCGTTGGTGCGCTGAAAGATTGTCAGCTGCTTTTCCAGATAGTCGGCGTGTTGTCCTGCGATGCGCGGGAACGCGGCATTGCCCAGGCCTTCGGGACCATGACAGCTTGCGCAGGGTGGTACAGCCTTGTCGGGGATGCCGCTGGTGAAGATGGCCTTGCCCGCTTCGATTCGCGCCGGCTTGCCTTCGACAGGTTCTCGCTGGGCTTTCTGCGCTGCGAAATGCGTGGCCAATTCCTGGATCTGCTTGTCGGTCAGGCTGCGACTCAGTCCCCACATGTACTCGAAACCTGCGGGATCGCCCCGGCTATGCGCTTTGAATCCACTGAGCTGCGCCACCAGATACGCTTGCTGCTGGCCCGCAAGATTTGGAAAGTTTGGCGACGTCGAATTTCCGGTTGCGCCGTGACAATTCGAACAGACCTGCATTGCCAATGTCTCGCCGGTCACATTTGGATTGGCGGTATCGCGCGAATGCTGTTGGTTTGCACAGCCGGTTGCCAGCGCCACCAATGCTGCCAAAAAAATAACTCGATACGTGAACATGCCGCTCTCCAAATGCTGTAGTGAATCGACCGCCGGCACCACCGAAGTCAACGATCAGTACGCACCCCACAGATAGAGGAAAACTGAATTGTTGTCGCCGGCATTGCGCCCGAAACCATCGTAGTTGCGCGACGCGCCGTTGTACTTGGCATACGCGGTGAACTGCAATCCGATACGAAGGTATTGCACGGGATTCCAGAACACTTCCGAAGTCCAGCCACGTATCGCCGGATTGCCGGAAATGTTGCCGGAAACCTGGGTTGGATCGTACAGGGCAGTGTCGGTGGTGCCGGTCTGATTGAACAGTCCGAGGCTGGCGCCGTATTTGGACTCGTAGACATACGTTCCTTTCAGGCGCAGCACATTGGTGTTGTCTGTCGTATTGGTATTCGGTAGCGGATTGCCGTTGACGTCTACCATTGGCAGATTGGCAAAGACTGCGGGTATCCGCTGGCGATCCCGAATGTACGCAAGTTGCACCGTGACGGTGTGCGGGTCGAGCAGGTATTGATATTGCGCATCGAAGCCGATGTCGCGAAAGTGATGAACGGTATTCGGGTCCGATGTATCCAGCGGATCGTCGTAGACATCGGCGACCATGCCCGACGTGCCGACCATGATGTTGTTCGGTCCCCACTCGTGGGTAAGCGTCGCACGCCAGTACGGGTTGGTGCCTTGCAGAATGGTCTTGTCGGCGTCGGCGACGCCGGCGCTCATGAACGACGTCAGGCCTTTGGCACTTCGGTAGCCGCCCGCCTCGACATACAACAATTGGTTCACGTAGGCATAGGCGGTGATGCCGGAGATGTTGCCGCCCGCGGCAAACCCCGGATACGGTGCATTGCCGTCGATGAAGCGACTGCTGGTGGGACTCGGCACCGGCACGTACTGCATCCACGCAGCAGCACTGTTCCAGGGGTCCGATATGGACGGATTGTTGTTGGCGCTGACGCCCCAGATCACGTCATGATTGGCGTCGATCGAGCGATCGGCGTAGCGAATGTCCATGTTGTCAGCGTTGCTGTGGCCATGAAAATTGCCATCGTCAGACTGGCTCGCATAGTTGTCGTAGGTAACCTGGACGAACGCACCGAGATTGTCGGTAATCTTGCCCGCGACGAACACACTTCCCGTGGCAAAAATCAGCGACTTGTTGTTCTGGAAATCCGCGCGCGGGTCACTGCTCTTGGAGGTATTGTTGACGCTGGAGTCGCTTGCCACCGCCATCGCCGAGAACGGCAGCGTGCGCTCGCCCAACGTGTAGCCGGTGAGCTTGAACAAGCGGCCATATGGAGTGAGTTCCGGAAACTGACCGCCAGCATGACAGGCCTGGCAATTCTGTCCGGTTTGTCGGTTGAATGTCGGCAATGCGTGCGCCGGGCCGGAATTCAGCGTCAATGCGATCAGCAGGAAACCCATGCATGACCGCAACAAGACAATAGCGCGTGGAGCTGAGTTCATGGCCTTCTCCGCCGGAAAATTCCGGACCGCGCGGCATGGATACGCCGAACGTGAGGCGGCTTCCGTACGGTGGCGCACATACGGTGGGCACATATGGAATAGTGGAGTCAGAGTGGAATGGCATTTACTCAAGGCCAAGCCTTCAAGTTTCGTCATTCCCGCGGCTTTCAACAGCCGGAGGGCTGGTCAAACGTACTTCTGTCCGGAACGTTTCCGAAGTTACGGCGAGACGGCGCGTCATGAGTCCTTCGTCATTGTCGCGAACCTACGTTGCTCGTCATTCCCGCGTAGGCGGGAATCCAGTCAAGAGCGGCGGTTGGCACTGCCTTCCTGGCATTACGAGGTGGAAGATTGACGCGAAAGTGCTTGCCAAGAGTCACGTTTCACTGGAAAAACGCCTACGCGGGAATGACGAAATGGGATGGCGCTGCCTTAAGTCAGTGCCATTCATCCCTGACACCTTCATTGCAGACCGCTGTGGTTCTCAATCCTCGCTGTCGACTGGTACTTCGGTTTCTTCGGCAGGCTCAGCCTTCTCGGCTTTCTCGATTTTGTGCTCGGCTTGCGCGTGCGTGTCGCTGACCGACGGCAGCGCGCTCGGCTTGACGAACAAAAGAGCCGGATCAATACGCTTGCCGAGCCAGCGAAAGCCAATGTGCAAGTGCGGACCAGTCGCCCTGCCGGTGCTCCCCACCTTGCCAAGCGTCTGCCCGCGCTTGACCACGTCTCCAGTTTTCACAGCGATCTTGCTGAGATGGAAGCTCATGCTGACCAAGCCGTCGCCATGATCGACAAAAACCGAGTTACCGGCGTAGAAATGATCGGCCGCGAGGACGACGGTACCGTCTGCGACCGCCTTCACGGCGCTGCCGACACTGACCGGATAATCGCGGCCACTGTGCAAACTCTTGACCTTCTTGTTGAACAGCCGCTCGCTGCCGAAATCATCAGCACTGGGCGGCATGGTGTGCGCCGGCTTGCCGAGCGGAAGTGAAAAGTGGGCCGCATCCTTGCTGCCGCCGAGGATGGCGACAACATCGGCGCGTTCCGCTGCGCTGCGCTTTATTTCCTCTGGCGAAGGGTTTATGAAGCGATCCAGTTGCGCAGGTAGTTCCATTTCGACCGACGGGAATTCAGCTTTTTCGACACGCAGCGAACCCAGATGCTGCTTGCCGCTCTGATCCCAAAGCGCGATTTCATGGATTCCAGGTTTGGCGCGCAAATCAACCGGGTAGTAGCAAACCGCATCGACTGCTGCGTAGCGCTTGCCATAGATGCCGCACTCGCTCGCCGCCATGCCCGCCCAGCGACCGACACCGCCTTGCGGCACCGTGACGATATTGGCTGCCATGGCACCACTGGCAAACAATGCACTGCCGAGAATCGCGCTTCCGATTCGACGTAGCGTGGCCACGCTCGATCCTGGGTGGCTCGCCGAAGCCGGGCATGAGCAAACCTTTACTGCGATACCTGTTCTATCAAGTACGGCAAAGTGATGATTGGACATCGGTAAATCTCCTTGGTAGTCGCCGCGACAAGC
>JBDTLA010000043.1:0-9751 GCA_039935035.1 Rudaea sp.
GACGGCGTAACCGGCGACGTGGGCGGATTTGTGTATACCGCGGAGATGGAGATTCTGGGCGGAACAACCAACCTCAATGTCGACCTCGGGCTGGTTGCGACGCTTCCGTCGATCAAGGCGGCGGCAATGGACGACCTGACGGCGGCCCTGCTGACCCATCTGATGGTGAGCGACTACTCGGCCGAGAACTGGAAGGCATTGAATACGGCCAAGACCAATGGCGACCTGGCGATCAATGCGGCGACCGATTCGGCCAGCGTGGCGGCGGCCAAGGCCGCGGCGCTGACGGCGATGGATGCAGTGCCGACGTTTTCCTAGGCACTCTAGCGACTACCAAGACGGCGTTTGGACTGGGACGTTTGGACTGAGCCCGAAAAAGGTAAAAAGGTGTCAGGCGTGATTGCGTCCAACGTCTTACACAACGGCTAGTCAGTTTCGTACACGCCATAGTGACGCCGGAGTGCATGCGTGACCTGGAGCGTTCATCGGGGGTGACAGCATTTGGTCACTCCGCGTCCCGTTACAGTGTCGCGGTCTCAGTGTTCCGCGTCACCTCAAGGTTCGACTTCCGGCCCACCTGTCGATGTACGCTTGGCGAGCAATACTCCGCCCTTCCAGCGCCGGGGATAGCATTTGCGACACACTTTGATGATGATTGGGGTTTACCGATACAGCGACGCGCCATGACGGCGCCGTCGCCGCAAACGGCGCTAGATCGTCTCGTGGCCGGCTGTTGAATTTGACCGGCGATTGAGCCACTTGTCCCGCGAATTTGCATTGAATGTTGAGCCGTCGGGAGGGCCATATTGCGCTATCGTGAGGCGGATTTTGCGGTTCAGAGATTTTTGAAAACGAGGGCTCATTTCCGTCGGGTGTCCTCAAAACCGCTGCGGGGCCATCGCCGGCGATTCGTGCAAGATTTGCTCAGCGCGCAGCAGAGTGACCTGCGTCCCCTGCCCACGCGAGCAGTCGAGCATATGACTGGCAAGAATGACGAGACATTGATTGCGCTACACCTAATTCATCAAGTTTGATCGTGTCCCATAGACGACCGACGGTTCGAGTCAGAGTCAACGACTACGCTGCAAAGGACGCATGACGCCAATCCCATCATTCCAACGGGCCTTGTACAAGGAGTCCCACACGGCCGGGGAATTCAGACGGTAATGGGTTTCCCGATAGCAGACGGTCAGCTCTGGCAACTTTGGGGACACACGAGTCAGTCGATCCGCGACCAGCAATGTACGGCCAGGAGTTGCTGGTCGGACCCTTCAATCAGATTGCCGGAAAGCTGCCGTTCGCGCTTCGGGGTTGCTGCCGACATCGCATTGAGCCAGAAAGACCATGAACCACCACTACGAAATTGTAATGACTGAGAGGATCACCTTTTAGGTAGGCATCCCCACCGGCAACCGTGGTTCGAGAGCGGAGGTGTTCGCTCAGTTCGCGTTCCTCGCGACTTCCACTATTGGAAATAGTCGCTGTTCGACCGAAACCGGACAATCGAAGAACCTTTCTTGTCGGCCGGCACCGGTCACTCACCGAGTCCTCGCGATGTGTAGCGCTCCAAACCTCCCGGATACGGGAGTAGAACATGCACATCAATGACTTCGGGGTTGATTTACCCCGGACGCGGCTGCCCCTTCAGAGGCGGCTCGTCCACGCCGTGCGGTTCGTGATCAAGTTTGTTGGCAGCGACCGACGCGTCAGCCTAAGCAAACCAGAAGTTTTCCCGGCCACTATGTCACCAAGCCAGCGTGCAATGGGCACGTTGCTAGATGAATTGCGAGTCAGCACATGCGCCGAATCTCCGACTGGTTTCTGGTCGTCGCCCTGACGTTGCTGCCACTGACGGCTCAGGCCGGTGGCCCGTTCGGTATCGATCATCGCATCGCGTATGACAATAGCGGGATTTGGGCGCGAAGTAACCAGAAGGCCCTGATTGGTATCACCGCCGTCACGGTGATTGGCGGTTCGCTGGCGCTCGGTGATGAAAGCCAGCTTGGCGATACGTTTTGGCGCTCGCTGGATTCAACCGTAGCGGCGTCCTTGGCCGCGCAGGGTGGCAAATTCATATTCCAGCGAGAACGTCCCTCGCAGACAAGCGATCCGAACCAGTTTTTCAAGGGGACGCAATACCAAAGTTTTCCGAGCGGCGAAGTGGCGGCAGTTGCTGGCGCGGTCACGCCGTTTATTGCCGTCTACGGTCATGATCATCCGGCGGTGTACGCGTTGGAAGTGTTGCCATTGTATGACGCCATCGCGCGCGTCAAGGTCCACGGTCATTGGCAAAGCGACGTGCTGGTCGGTTGGGGTATCGGCACCGCTATTGGTATCTGGGCAACGCATGAAAAGTCGCCGCTGATCCTGGGTTGGTTGCCAGGCGGCTTCCAAGTCGGATTCGTGCACCACTTCAAGTAATGAACGTTCACACGCTCCGGCGACGCTTTTTTCGCAGACTTTCACTGCGGTTGTATCGCGCCACGGATGCGTGCCTGCGGTTTAGCCAAGGATTACCGCGATCGGACATTCATCGCATCCTCATCTGCCGCCCGAATCATCGGCTCGGCAACCTGCTGTTGCTGACGCCATTGTTTGTGGAATTGCAGCGGGCTTTCCCCAAGGCGGTGGTCGATATCGTTCTGGCCGGCGACCAGGGGGCGGAGCTCTTCCGCACCTTTTCCAACGTCGGGCAGATCCATGTATTGTCGCGGAGGATGGTGCGGCATCCCATCGCAATTGTCCGTACCGTGATGCGAATTCGTCGGGCAAGGTATGACTTGGCGGTGGATCCATGCGAGGCATCTCATTCAGGCCGCTTTCTGCTGGCTGCGACCAAGGCGACGTACATGATCGGCATCCCGCTGCAATCCGACGCGGATGCATCCGCAACGGTTGTGGAGCGCGTCGCTCCAGCGCACATGGCGCAATGGCCGGTTTTCCTGTTGCGTCGTGCGTTATCGCCTAGCACCTCCACGCTTGATGACGATTACCCAATCCTGACCATTCGGCTTTTGCAGGACGAACGCCGGTGGGCGCGGCACGTGCTCGATGCGTTGATACAAGGATCGGATAAATCGTTCGCCAAAATTGTTATCGGTGTGTTCGCCGACGCCACAGGTGCAAAGTGTTATGACGAAGGTTGGTGGAAACGCTTCCTCGAAGGGATTCGTGCACGGCATCCCGACTATGCCATTGTGGAAATTGCGCCGCCGGACGGCCGTTCTCGACTTTCCTCGCGCTTCCCGGTCTTTTCTTCGCCCAGTCCACGCGAGGTGGCAGCAGTCATCGCAAACATGAACTGCTTTGTCAGCGCCGACTGTGGCGTGATGCACCTGGCCAGCGCCAGCGACACGCCAACAATCGGTTTGTTCTGCGTCACCGATTTGGCCAAGTACGGGCCTTATGGCCCGCATAACAAAGCGATCGATACCATTGGCAAGACCCCGGAACAGATTGCTCGGCTTGCAAGCGAGGCTGCGGAAGCGGCGAGCTCAAGGGTTGCCGGTTCGTATTCGCAATCAAGGGCTCCTCGGCTCGGGCATGCAGATCGGAGCGACTCGCATCGACAGCAAGACGAATGCTCGTTGCCAGTCGCGCGTGGAGGCAGCGTTGCGTCTCGATGATTTTTGCCGCTCTGCGGTGGCGACCATGGCTCCGACATGATTCTGGTAACCGGCGGTGCGGGCTTTATCGGCTCCAACATTGTTGCTGCGCTCGTGCAGCGCGGCGCACCAGTCGCTGTCGACGATTACTTGGGGCACGACGACAAATGGCGCAACCTGGCCAACTCGGAATTGAGCGATCTGGTTTCCCCGCAACAGTTGACAGCATGGCTGGACCAACGCGGTGAAGCAGTGGAAACGATCGTTCACATGGGCGCTATCTCATCGACCAGTGCGACCGACGCCGACCTTGTAATCGATACGAACTTTCAACTTTCCTGGTATCTGTGGCAGTGGTGCGCTAGCCACGGCACGCGCTTTATCTATGCCTCTTCCGCAGCGACTTACGGTGCCGGCGAGCAAGGCTACGACGATGACGGCTCTGCGCAAGCTCTAGCCAATTTGCGCCCATTAAACCTCTATGGGTGGAGCAAACATCTGTTTGATCGGCGTGTTGCTCGCGCCATTGCCGAGCATGAGCCGACACCGCCGCAATGGGCGGGTCTCAAGTTTTTCAACGTGTACGGCCCGAACGAATACCACAAAGGCGACATGCGCAGCGTGGTTGCGCGCTACTACGCCAAAGCCGCAAGCGGAGAAGAAGTGGCGCTATTCAAATCCTGTCGCGCCGACGTTGCGGATGGCCAGCAAAAGCGGGATTTCGTGTACGTAGATGATTGTGTCGATGTGGTCCTGTGGCTGCTCGATCACCCTGCAATCAACGGGCTTTTCAACGTCGGCACAGGCCACGCACGCAGTTTCGCCGATGTGATCGGTGCACTTTTTTCGGCAGCCGAACGGCCAGCTCGCATCGGTTATTGCGAGATGCCGGAAGCGATGCGAAAGCATTATCAATATTTCACGCAGGCACGGATGGCTCGTCTACGCGAAGCAGGGTTCGTACAACCCTTCACGTCGGTCGAGGACGGTGTTCGCCGATACGTCGAACGCTACCTGTCGCAGAACGAAGTCTACCGTTGAGTGCCCCATGATCCCTGCCATCAAACATGTGGTTCTCGATCGCGATGGCGTGCTGAACGTGGAGTCGCCGGATGGTGGCTACGTCAAGGATTGGTCGCAATGGCAATGGATGCCGGGCGCATTGGAGGGGCTTTCGATGCTCAGCACAGCCGGCATTTGTGTCTCCGTCGCCACCAATCAAGCGGGCGTTGCACGCGGGATCGTGAACCAGGCCGATCTCGATGTCATCCATGCGCACATGACGCAAAGCGCGGCGCGTGGTGGTGGCGTGATCGGCCGCGTGTTCGTCTGCCCGCATTCGCCAGAAAGCGGCTGCAATTGCCGCAAGCCCGCGCCGGGTCTGCTGATCCAAGCGATCGAAGCAACCGGGATCCCTCGGCAAACGACCATTGCGGTCGGTGATGACCTGCGCGATGTGGAAGCGGCTTGGGCCGCCAATGTTTCAGTCGCCTTGGTACGCACCGGCAAGGGTTGCCTGACCGAAGCCCTCATCGTGGGTCGCGGGGTTCCTGTCTTCGCAGACCTTCGGGAATTCGCGCAAGCTGTGCTTTCCAATTGCATCACTCAAGCGAACGATTTTTCATGATTATCCAACGCATCTTCGCAGAACACGCTGCGGTTATGGACGAGGCCGCCGCAACACTACCGTCGAGCCTTGAAGACGTTTCGATGGCGTTACAGAGCTGCCTCGAAAACAAGCACAAGGTACTGGCGTGTGGCAATGGCGGCAGCGCCGCGTCCGCGCAGCACCTTGTCGCGGAGCTCGTTTGCCGCTTTCGCAACGATCGCCGGGCACTGGCCGCGGTTGCACTTTGCGCCGATACGATGACGCTCACCGCGATCGGGAACGACTATGGGTACGACCGAATCTTCGCAAGGCAGGTTGAGGCGATCGCATCGGCCGGTGACGTGCTGGTCGCGATCAGTACCAGTGGTAACTCGGCGAATATCATTCAGGCGGCAAAGGCGATGCGCACGCTCGGTTGCAAGGTGATTGCGTTGACCGGAGGCGACGGCGGGGAACTCGCAGCGCACGCGCATGTTGTGGTGCGGGCCCCATCGCGCGTGGTCGCGCGAATCCAGGAAGTGCACGACGTTTGCATTCATGTCATCGCGCAAGCCCTTGAAGAAAACGTGCGCCTGGCGAGCACCTCATGACCGAGCAATTCCGGGACAGCGACGCGACTCGGTTAAACGCGATTTTGAATCGAGCGCCTGGCGTCGCTGTGTGGATCGTTGGCGACATCATGCTCGACGAATATGTCATCGGCGAGGTCGATCGGATCTCGCCGGAAGCGCCCGTGCCCGTGGTACGGGTTGGCGATGTCCAATATCGACTTGGCGGCGCTGCCAATGTCGCTCGGCAGGTCGCGGCACTGGGTGCACACGCAAGTCTGGCCGGACTGGTTGGGTCAGATATCGCGGGTACCCAGATCCTCAAGCTGTGCGAGGAATCCGGCGTTGACGCGTGCGCGGTGCGGAAACTTGATGATCGTCCGTCATCGCGCAAGCTGCGCGCGCTGGCTCGGCACCAGCAATTGGTGCGGCTCGACTGGGAATGCGCAACACCATGCCCATCCGCTGTGGCACGGTGGATGATCGAACGTCTCAAGGCAGGTCGCGCGCCGGACATTGTCATCCTCAGTGATTATGCAAAAGGCGTACTCACACCAGAATTCATTGCGTGGATTGTGGAAGCCGTGGCGCCGGGTGCGGTGCGTATCGTGGTGGATCCAAAGCGACCCGATTTCAGCGCCTATCGCGGCGCAACCGTCATCACGCCCAACCTCCACGAATTGGAGATCGCGGCAGGAACTGCACTGGATCCGGATGATGCGGAGTCGATCGCGTCAGCCGCACGATCGTTGGCGAGCAATGCGGGTGTCGAGGCGCTGGTCGTCACTCGCGGCGAGCGCGGCATGCTCGTCGTGCCAATGCACGAGCCCTGGATTTCGATACCCGCCAAGGGCCGCGACATCTTCGACGCCACGGGCGCTGGCGACACGGCGGTTGCGGTGTTGGCCACCTCCATGGCCTGCGGTGCAACCTTGGTCGAGGCCGCGCACCTGGCGAACGCTGCTGCGGGAATTGTGGTCGGCAAAATCGGTACGGTCAGCGCGGCACCCGGAGAGATTGCCGAGGAACTGGGAGATGAAAGCATGCGCAAAATGCTTGATCGTACCCAACTTGTGGCAACGGTCGAGCGCTGGCGCGCCGCGGGACATCGTATCGTCTTCACCAATGGATGTTTCGACTTGTTGCATGCGGGTCACTTGTCGCTCCTGCGCATGGCGGCCAAGTGCGGCGACAAGCTGGTGCTGGCCGTCAACAGCGACGCTTCCATCCAGCGCCTAAAGGGTCCCGATCGCCCGATCGTTGCGCAACACGAACGCGCCTCCATGCTGGCCGCGCTGACGTGTGTGGATGCGGTGACGATCTTCGACGACGACACGCCGCTCGAAACCTTGCAGGCAATTCGGCCGGATGTCCTGGTCAAGGGTCAGGATTACAAAATCGAGCAAGTCATTGGTCGTGATGTTGTGGAATCGACGGGTGGCCGGGTGGTGCTGGTGCCTTTGATGCCCGAAAAATCGACCACGGCACTGATTGACCGGATGGCCAATCGCGGATTGGCACGTTGATGAAGCGTCCCGATTGGGCATGTCCTTATTCCCCGCGAGCATTGGCTCGAGCAGGCTCTTTTGCGTCGCATGCAATTTTGATTGCTGCGGATTCGACGAAATCAGGCAAGACAATTGTGCACGATCACCATGACTGAGCAATTACATCACGACAACGAGAACCACATGCTCGACTCCCGCTATTCCCCATGGATTCGCCATCTGCATTGGCTGATTTTTATTTTGGTTGCTTGCGCGCTTGCGCTGATTTACCTGCGCAGTTGGTCGCCGCGCGGATCGACACTGGGCGCCGACGCCAAATGGGCACACATGCAATTCGGCATCGCGATCCTGCTGGTGATGCTGCCGCGCCTGTTGGTGCGCAGTCAGAGCGGCAGCGCGCCGCCGATCCTTCCGCCCTCACCCCGGTGGCAGATGGTAATTGCCAAAATCGTGCACGTTGTATTGTATCTCCTGCTGTTCGCCACGCCGATCCTCGGCATTGCCACGATGGCGTGGTTGGGCAAGCCGTGGAACTTTCTGGGCCTAGCGCTGCCCAGTGTTCCAACTCCCAACCATGAATTCTCACAACAGCTACAGGGCATCCACGAAACGCTCGGTCACGTGCTGATGTACCTGGCTGGCGCGCACGCTGTCATGGCCTTGTTCCACCACTTCTTCCAACGCGACAATACCCTGAAACGGATGCTGCCGCCGGTGCGCGCCGAAGTTTGACCTATCCGCCAATCTGCCCGGTCATTATCGTCTGCCGCCGGCATCGGATTACCGTGATTAGGCGTCGTAAAAGTCCCCTTCGAAACGGTGGCACGAAGGCCGTGCCATGCCGCTGGGTGCCACGGCAGGGCGCCAACATCGGCAGCGCTACGCGGGCGGTACTTATCACCTTGAGTGCCGTCGCACGGCGGCACGGCATCAGCGTGCGCAATCCGCGTGCGCCGCAAGGCCTGCTCGACCTGGCAAATTTGTGCGAACTGGACGGGCTGCTGGGTTTCCAGTAGTCAGCATCAATCCGGCTTCTTCGCCGGCGGCTTGATGTCGGGCTGCGGGTGCTCGCGCTCGTATTTTTCCTGCTGTTCCAGCAGCTTGTCGGCATCGTCCAATGCCGAGCCGCCCTGCAGTGCCTGAATCACCGCGAGCGGCGGTTCGCCACGGTAAATCATGTAAAGGCGGCGCTGACGGTAGGCATCGCGGTAAAAAATGTATGGGTCGTACGCGCCTTCGAGCAAGCCCTCGGCGTCGATGGCACTGGAACGCAGCGTCACCAGATACGCAACCGTTGGCAGGTATTGCGCCTCAAGTTTGTAATTGTGGCTGCGCGCGTACCAGGACAGCGGATCGAACAAGTACAGGTCGACCGGGAACGCGCCAAGATCCCGGCCGGAGGTCGAACCCAGCAGCGGCAAGACCAGATAGGGACCTTCCGGCACGCCCCACTTGGCCAGAGTCACGCCAAAATCGCTGGCGCTGGCCTCGATACCCATTTCACTGGCCGGATCGAAAATGCCGGCCACACCGACTGTACTGTTGATGGCCAGTCGTCCCGTGGCGCGCATGGCCTGCGGCAAATTGACTTGCAACAGATCGTTGGCGACGGTGATGGGCGATTCGATGTTGGCGAAGAAGTTGCTGATCAACGTACGCGAGGTCGGGTTGGTGATCTTGCGATAGCCCACCGCGACCGGCCGGATCGCCACGCGATCGGCAAACTCGTTGAACGCAAACATCTTGCGATTGAACTTTTCGTAGGGGTCGTCGTTGCGCGGCATGGGCGTGGCGCACCCGGCCAACATGGCAAGGCCAATTCCCGCAAGATAAACCTTCCGAATCCGCGACACCGGCATGGCATTCTGTTTCAGCGACAGGTTGTGCGGCAGCGAACGAGCACATGTTCGCTGCCACGAGCGCGTCTAGACTAACGCAAGACGCGCCGATTTTGCATTGCAAAATGGAACTTCGATCCAGCACCTGTTCAGACACACGTTTCGCAGCGGAATCGCCACCAGGGACGTAAACCATTGCCCTATGAGCGATCCGTTACGGCCAGATTGCACTGCCGTGTGCCCAAGAAGCAAACGCACAGTATCAGCGGCAGGGCACAGCCTCTCACCCACTTGGCAGACTGCCACTGCATCAGTTCCACTTGCATCATGCGCTGCGCCATCGCGATCACGAGTACGACGCTCACATTGGTGCGGGCGGTCGCGCGCGGATCAGTCCCTGCAAGCAACGACCCCGCACCCAAGACTAATGCGAGCGCTTAGGCGATCCATCCAGACCCGGTGTGGCTCGACAAAATTAGCCAGACATCAAGTGGCGAAGCGAGGCGACGATGGCCTTGAATCCGGTGAGTGAGCGATGCGCTTTCCCGTCTGACCAAGCCCACCTGTACGACGCGGGTGGCAACGACTCTCGTCGGCTGGATAAGCGGCTGCTAAGCATGCGCTGGCACTATTTGTGGATGCT
>JBDTLA010000044.1:0-8203 GCA_039935035.1 Rudaea sp.
CACCGGCGGCACGGTCGGTGGACTGCCGTTCGTGCGTAACGACTTGCTGAAGTTGCATATTCCAAGCGGCGTCTGGACCCGGCCTTATGCCCTGGCGACGTTTTCCGATCGCTGGGACGCCGCGCACGTCGACGCCATCGCTGCGCTCAACGACACCATTTTCACTGACAGTTTTGAATAGGACAACACCATGAATCGCACACACTACCTGCTTGCATCGATCTTGCTTTTCACTCTCGCACCGCTGGCTGCGGTTGCTAATCCCGGCGCGCTGGAAATCAACCAGGATTGCGCAGCGGTCGGATGCTTCGCCGGCGACGCTCCCGGGTATCCGGTGGAAATCACCCAGCCTGGCAGCTACATCTTGACCTCGGACCTGACCAACCCCGGTATCGGCGTGAATGCGATTTCGGTCAGCACCACACGGGTGGATATCGATCTGAATGGTCACACCATCGACGGCGGTGGCACCTGTAGCGGCAGTCCGGTCACAGCGTGCAGCGGTTTTGCCGGCATGCGCGCGATCAATATCTCTACCAGCGGTCCCGCCCTGGCACATATCCACAACGGCAGCATACGGGGATTCTCCGACGGAGCCATCGTGATATTCGCTGCGGACGACGGTACGCTGCTGGAACATCTTAGCGTGAGCCAGAACGGATACGGTACGCTGATTGTAGGTAATTTAGCGAGTTCCACTGTACGGATCCGGGATTCGCAGTTCGTGCGAAATCTGAATTCCGGGATCACAATTGCCAACAACGGATGTCAACTGCTGGTCGAGAACACTTCGATAGTGGGCAACAAAAGTTACGGCCTGATACTGGGTTCCGGAGGGGTTGCCGTCGGCAACCGCATCGGCAGCAATGGTCAAGTGGGGCTGCTATGCAGCGGCACGTGTGCGCTGGGTCAGAACACGTTCGTCGGCAACAACGCCGCGGCAGCGCAATTCACCGTCACCGCGCTGAGCAACATGGGTGGCAATGTCTGTCTGGATCACGCCAACAGCGTGTGTCCGTAAGTACGGCACAACTCACGCCGCAGCGAACGCGTCGCGGGTGAGATTTTCCGGCGCGGTGTCGGTACATGCGACATCGTCTTCGATTCGAATTCCGCCGTAATGGCGGAATTTGTCCACTTTGTCCCAGTTGATATCTTTTGATCGAGCGTCGTTTTTCAGCTCCGCCAGCAGCATGTCGATGAAATAGATGCCTGGCTCGATGGTCACCACCATGCGCGGCTGCAACGTGCGAGTCAGGCGCAGATACGGATGGCCATCCGGCTTGGCAATCGTGCCGCCGCTTTCGTCTTTCTGGAATCCACCGACATCGTGGACTTGAAGGCCGAGCAAATGGCCAAGCCCATGCGGATAAAACACGCTGGATACGCCGTTTTCCACGGCACTTTCAGCGCTGATGCGGATGAAATTCTGATCCTTGAGGATGCCGGCCAGCACATGGTGCGCATGGATGTGCAGCTCGGCATAATTTTGCCCGCTGCGCACCTTGTCGGCGAATCCGCGTTGAGCGGCATCCACCGCATCGATCAAGGTTTGGAATTCTTCGGCCTGCGGCGAAGCATAGGTGCGCGTGATATCGCTGGCGTAGCCGTGGAAACTGGCACCGGCATCGATGAGGAAAGAATCGGCGTGAGTTGGCGGTGCGCGATTCAGATCCATGTAATGCAGGATGGCGCCGTGCTGGTTGAGCGCGATGATGTTGCCGTAGGGCAACTCGTTTTCGGTTTCGTGCACGGAATTAAGATAAGCGGTGTTGATATCGTATTCGGATGCGCCGGCACGAAATGCCGCTTCAGCAGCGCGGTGCGCACGTGTACCGAGTTTGCTGGCCACGCGTAGCATTGCCAACTCATAGTCCGTCTTGAATGCGCGCTGGTAGTGCAGATAGTTCAGCGTCGCCGGTGGGTTGTTCGGCTTGGCGTCGCCCAACGCCGCAATGTCTTCACCGATGATCGCGCAATGCTCAAGTTTTTTTGGCAGATGTTGCGCGACTTCTGTTGGCGTGTGCACGACGATGATGTCGAAATGTTCGACCCAGTAACCGGCCGGCGCTTCGGGAACCACGTGCCAATAGTCGCGCGGTTGCAAATAAATCAAGCGCGGCTTTTCGCCGGGCGTGTAAATCAGCCACGAACCCGGTGCCTTGATCACCGGCAGCCAATGCTTGAAGTGCGGATTGACCGCGAACGGATACGGACGGTCGTCGAGAAACTGGTCACGCGGCACTCCCGCCGCAATCAGCAGGTTCGCGAATCCACCGCGTTCAAGCGCGATATCGGCATCGCGCTTGAGCTTCTGCAGATGCTGCGGGTAAAGATTTGCCAGAAGGTCGGACATTTTTGGGCGCTCGTGGGGCGAATGCGCCTATTGTGCCGCAAGATGAATGTTGCGGCAGGTATGGTGCTCAATCGCTCTGGTTGCCAGGAATTGCTACCCAGTCGCAAAGCACGGTGTAATCGTCTGGGCTGATATCGATGATGCGAAATCCGCTCCAGAATTGGCCGGGTACGTTTGCGGCTTCGCCCCATTGCTCATTCACGCCGATTTCGATCGATTTTGCCTGGCGTGATGCCGCACCAGGCAGATTGAAACTGAATTGGAACAGCGCATTGTCCGGCAAGCGGCGGCTGCTGATCAGCAGCATGCCGTCGGTGGACAGATTGCCGATGTGCCCGATCGGCTGGCCGGAGATGGTGTCGGTAACCGGGATGGCCTGATGGGCGCGCTTGCGTAGATTGCGGCGATGTTCGTTCATGGCTTTCTCGAAATGATGTGGTGGCTCATGCCGGCGCCGGTACCGCTTCCGGGCCCTTTCCGACCATTTGTTTGAGTGAGGTCACGATCGCCTTCCAGGCGCGATCAACGAGGGATTCGCTTTCTGCTTCAACGATGCTGATGTGTCCGGCCACGATGTCGTGAGCCAGTTGCTCAAGGGATTTTTCGTCAGTGCGTACACCGCGCTGATTGACGAACAGGCAGCGCCCGGTCAAGGTGGAAAACCATGCCAGTTTGCGCCGAACCTTGTCGCCTTGCTGATTGGTCTGGAAGTCGAACCATGTGCCGAACGGCAAGGTTTTGAGACGTTCGAGCATGTGTGCCTGTTTGCTGTCGGGAGCCACTTTCGGGCGCCGCAAAGGTTCGCTGGCCGTGGCTGGCTGGCTGCTGACGTCGCCGAGCCGCGCCTTGCTTTTCAGCTTGATGGCGATTTCGGTATTGGAGCTTGGATTTTCCTCGTTGGCCGCTTCCTGCGGCAGGAACAGGCGTTTGACCACCGCCTGGATGTCGTCCTGGTGATAACCCACCTGGTCCAGTCCGGTTTCGATTTCCTTGCGCAATGCCGGCGCCGGTTTGTTTTCGCCTTCGCGACCGCTGTCGGCGGCGAGCAACTGGTCAGCAACCGCCAACCGCGATTGGTAGGCATCGCTGTCTTCACCCTGGCGCAGCAAGGTTAGTGCGAGTACATCGGTCCAGGCCTGCTCGAGCACGGTGCGCACGAGTTTGCTGGGCCTACTCTTCGCAATGCGCGAATTGATTTCGTCGCTTGCACGTTCGCGCGCCACGGTCAGTTTTTCGCGTCCGCGCGCGGCATCGACGTGACGGCGCTCGGCCACTTCGGCCTTGCGCGCCAGCGTGCGCATATGTTGGGAAAGACCCGACAACATGTTCTCGATCAGGCCCAGGTCGCCGTCGAATTCCTGATTGACCTTGTCGACCACCATCTGCATCTTGTCGACCAGGTTGCGGTCGGCCGGGCCTTCGCTGTCGTCGAGCCAGTGCACCCCGGTTTCCGCGATCGTGTTGAGCAGTTGCCGCGCCGGATGCGCGCGCCGGGTGAAGAAGCTCTTGTCGCGCAGCGCGACGCGCAGCAATGGGACCTGCAACTTGGTCATCAACGATTGCGTGCTGCCGTTGGGTCGAACGTTCTTGGTGATGTAGTCGAACAGCATGCCGACCAGATCGATGGTGTCGGAATCCTCTTCTTTGAGTTGCGGCGTCTTGCCATCGGGTGAGAGCTGACGCAAATGGGCCAGCAGATCCTGCTTGAGCTGCCCGACAGAGCGCTGCACCACTTTGCCGCCCATCATCATCGGCGAGATCGGCTTGGATTGCAGCGCGCCTAAGACGGATTGCACATCGTCGCTGCTCGGCATATAGCCGCTGCCAGCGGGCTTGGTATCCATGCCAAGCGCATGCCGACGCCCGGAAAGCAGTTCGCGCAAGGTCGTGAACAATTCTGAGTCGCGTTCATCGGCTGGCGCCGTATGCATCATCGGACTGGCTGCGGGTTGCGCGTTGTCATTGCTTGGCAAGAAGCCATGCGTTGGCATTGCAGCTTGCCTGCGCGGCGGCGGCGGTGACGTTGCGCTGCCGCGTGCTGGCGGTTGCGGCGGCTGCCATGGCGTTTCGGGCGTCGCCGGTTGCGACTCGGGCGCATCCTCTGCGCCAGCATTTTGTGCGCCGGCATTTTTTTGCCGTGGTGCTTGCGCCTGTAAATTGCGCAAGATGTTATTTTCGATGAAGTACGTATTGACGCTTTCGTAAAACGTGCCAATGCATGTCGCCATGATCCGACCAAACGTGCGAAACAGCAGCACGCGATGCTCGGCACTGATATCCAGTTCCTCGCAGGCATATTTGAGTGCGCAACCCAGGCGCTCCGGGCCGATCGGCAGGCTCTCCGCATCGAACATGGGCGCTGCGACGAGAACGCCGAAACGATGCCCCAGCAGGTACAGGGCCTGGGCCTGATGGATATCGGTTTTTGCGCTGAATTCCTGCAGTGCCAGGGATGCTTCCAGGTCACTGGTGTCGACAAGCGTCAGTTCCTGTCTTTCTGCGCCCGGCCGTTGTGCGTGCGCGGGCGAGTTGCCGTCTGCCGGTTTGCGCTCGTCCACGCGTGCCAATTGATCTTCGATCGCCAGCATGTAACGCGGGGTGACGTCCGGCCGCCCACGTTTGATTTCACGCAAGGTTTCAAAGCAGCGATACTGCTGCTCGTTGTTGCGGCTTTGCTCAGCCAGCTTGAACAACTGCTGCTCGATATCGTCCAGAGTCTTGGTGAGCGCATCTACCAGGCCGTTCGAACACCGGTCAAGCACCCCGTCCAACAGAGTGCGCGCGCGAGCGGGCAGGTCGGTTCGACTGGTGAGCGTGTGCAGCGGTGCGATACTTGATTGGGAGCGGTTTCCCGGCTCCCCGGCAGCCTGTGTCATGCAAATACTCCAAGAAACCCCATGTCCCTAGCAGATTCTATGCCTGCGCTACCGATTGGGCCAGTAACTTGAGCTTTCCCACTACTGCGTCAGCGATCCGCGACGGGCTGCCAGGTCACTTCCACATAGCCGGATCGGCCCGGTGTGTTGTAGCCGTGGGTCAGTTCGTATGTCCGATCGAACAGGTTTTCCAGTCGGAAAGTGACATTCCAGGACGGGCTGGCAACGAAGCTGGCGCGCAGATTGATCAGCGCATAGCCGGGTAGGGTGTAGTCCGCCAGGTCCTTGCGTTGACCGCTGGCGACCAATTCGAGGCCGACGCGGCTGCGATCGCCCAGTGTGCGCTCGATCAGGCTGGTGAACTTTTGTTTTGGGCGGCGCAGCAACGGGGAATCTGTGTCGCGATTGCGCGGATTCTGCAAGGTTAGCGTGTTATCCATCGACCAGGTTTCGGAGTGCCAGGAATCGGTGAGTTCGGCGCCGTTGATGACGGCATGTTCGACGTTGATTGCCTGGAATGTGCTGCCGCCGGTGAAGTCGATGAGGTCGCGTATCCGCGTTGCAAATGCGTGCACGCCGAAGCGGTTGGTAGAGCCGGAATTCCAATCCAGCCCCAGCTCGGCGGTGCGCGAGTGTTCGGCATCCAGATCCGGATTGCCGGCGTAGTAGCCGCCGTAACCGGGTGAATACAACTCGTTGAGGGTCGGCGCGCGGAACGCCGTCCCATAGTTGGCGCTCAGGCGCAATCCATCATTGAGATTCCAGCCAACCGCCGCGGAGCCGGAGAACGCGTTGCCGAATGCACTGTTGTCGTCGTAGCGGCCAGACAACTCGCTATCCAAGGCCCCATCGCGAGCTTTCCAGCCAGCGAAAACGCCGCTGTTGTTGCGCACCTGCGCGTAAGGCGCGCCAAAGCCGGAGTCGTCGATGCTACGGCCGCGGTCGTGCACGTAGTCGACGCCGGCAATGAGATGCTGCATTGTGGACAAGGCGAAATCGTTGCTCCAAGACGCCTGCTTGCGGGTTGAGTAGTACGCGCTCTGGAACGCGGGCGTGTCCAGATCCTCACGCGCAGTACCCAGGGAAAACTTTTGTTGCCAGTTGGCGCCAAGCTGGCCTTGCAGCACCGTGCCGATGGATTGATCGAGTGTGTGCGAAATGCCAATGCCGGGATCACCATTGTCGAAACTCTGCGTGCCGGCGCTGCGAAACACAGTGGCGGAAAGCATTTGGGTGCCAAGTTTATAGTCGCCGCTGGCCACGAAATTGTGGTTCTGGAGTCCGTTGTCGTCGGGGTTGTAGACGTACTCGCCGGCGGCCGGATTGCTGGCCGAAAACCCACCGACATGGCGCGCGCCGACCAACAGACTAAACCCGGCAAGCTCGGATTGCGCGCCGAAACCCACGCTGCCATCGGCACTACGATAGCTGCCATAACTGGCGGCGATATGCGCGCCGTCGAGTTTGCGCGTGAATATCTGGATCACCCCGCCAATGGCATCCGAACCCCAGTAACTTGCGCGCGGACCGCGCACGATCTCCACGCGCTGGATGGCATCCAGCGGCAGGTTCTCCCAGGCGAACGCGCCGGTGTTCGACGATGCCACGCGTACGCCGTCGATGAGCACGAGCACATGATTGGCATTCGTGCCGCGCATAAACACGCTGGTTTGCGTACCGGCGCCGCCGCTACGCGTTACATCAACACCCGCCTGCAGGCGCAACAGGTCGATCAGGTCGGGTGCGCCACTGGCATCAATTTGCGTGCGTGTGATCACACTGACATCGGCAAGGCTCGAATCCACCGTATCGGCGATCCGCGATGCCGTGACCTCGATGGTGGGCTGTGGCGTGGCAGACGGAGTTTGCGCCAAGCCAGCCGACGCCAGTCCGGCACCGAGAAGAAAAGTGGAAAAAAATAAACAGAATTTGTGCAACATCGTAAACCTCCGAACGCTCACCCGCGATTGATGGCAAGACGCAGGGAGGTTGGGAAGGGAGTCGCGCAACGCGGCGCGATGCCCGACCGTTGCCCGCCGCAACGCCTTGAGCGAGGCTGCAGAATCTGCAACCACTTGCCGCAGGCCGGTCTCCGGGCTTGCAAGTTCGAGAATCCAAGAAGTGCGGGCATAGACAACCGCTTCTTGATCTTCGCGATCACGGATGATCGCAAAAATACGCTTCTCATCGACCCGATCGCCTTCCCACGTATGCACGCAGTGGCGCGATGACCGGATCAAACTTGCTTACCGTTGCGGGGGCAGCGTTGGACTCTAACCAACTTCCCGTTTCACCTCAGCCACCAAACATTCAATCGCCGTTTGCGTTGGATTGTTCGGCAAGTGGGGCACCTGCGACGGGGCGAAGTCTAGATTGTGGTGACGTGTTCGCGCAAGCGCGACGACACGTCAATCGTTGTCGGTAGACGTCGAGACGCCTAAAACCTCACCGTCTTCGCCGATATGCGTTGCGATCTCGATTGGGTGGCAACATACCGCGCAGTCTTCGATGTACTGCTGCGAACCGGTGGAGGCGTCAACGGCAGTCTCGAACGACTCGCCGCAATACGGACAATGAATGACGACGGATTCAAGCATGTGGCGGGCCTGCGTGAGTGTGTGCGATGGCGGCTTGCTGGTCTGGCAGAAACGACGTGATGACGTCGTTGAGAAATCGCCGCCCCAACGGTGTCGCGCGAGCCTCGTGTTCGTCGATATCAAGCCAGCCGCGTGCGCGCGCACGATCGAGTTTGTCGGAAATGGTTTCACCGCTCAGCCCCGTGTGCGCCGTGAAGTCCGAAAACGAAAAGCCGGCGTTGAGACGCAACGCGTTCAACATGAACTCGAACGGGATTTGATCGGCGGCGATTCGCTCGTCGCCACCGATGCCGCGCGGCGTGCCGGCATGTTCGAGATACCCGCGCGGCGAACGCAGTTTCCAGCGCCGCCGCACCGACAATGCAGTCGCGTTG
>JBDTLA010000045.1:0-7094 GCA_039935035.1 Rudaea sp.
GTTCGTAGTGCTGCATCAGGTACGCATTGATACCGAATGCCAAGACCATGCCGATAGCGACGCCGGCACTGCTAAGCAAAACATTTTCGGTTTGGAAGTAACGCATGATGTGTCCACGCGTCGCGCCTACGGCGCGGCGTATGCCAATTTGCCGGCGCCGCTGGCCTACCCAGAAACTGGTCAGACCGACGATACCAAACGCAGTCACCGCGAGCATCACCGCGCACACCAGCGCCAGCATCCACACCATGCTGCGGGGGTCGGCAAAATATCTGTCGCGGATTTCACTGAAGGTGTCGCCTTTGACCACCGCGTTTGGCGAGAGCGATTCCAGTTTCGTCACGGCTTCGCGCAGGATACGTTCGCGATCACCTGGTGCACTGCGAATCACATACCCTCCAAGCCCGCGCTCCGCACTGATCGGGAAGAACGCGCTGTAATAAAAACTGCGTTCGCCATCGCCTTGCTTGTTGGGGCGCAAGACGTCGGCGCTCGTGCCGATCACGGTGTAGTTGAAATTGTCCACGTAGATTTTTCGACCCAGCGCCGCCTGTTCTGGCCACAAGCGCTCCGCCAGACTTTTCGTGACAATCACGGTGTGCCCCGTCGGCATGTAGGAGTCGCTCATCTTGCTTTCGGCGTATTCGTCGGCGTTGAAGAATCGACCAGACAGCAATTGCAAACCCAGCGCCTGTTCGCCACCGCTAGTGAAAAAATACTCGGCTACATTCGGGAAGTTCTTGCCGGAACCTGCCATGTCGACTGGCTCCGTGCTTACACTCGTGTTCCAGCCATTGTTGGTCAGCGGCAGCGTGTTGATGGCGGTGACCGCCGTGACACCCGCGATCCCGCGCAGCGCGGCGACGTCACGCGGGATGTCGGCGCTTGCCATGTTCGGATCGGTGCCGCTGACACTGATCGTCGAGATGCCGGTTTCATCGATCGCGTTGCTCAGGCTAATCTCGCCAATGCGTTGGGCAATCATGAACACCGCGTTGCACAACACTGCACAGGCGAGCGCAATTTCCAGCACGATCAACAGGGCCGGGATACGGTGCTTTCGCAAGCTTGCGAGTATGGGGCGAATTTGCATCATGAACTCCTCAAGCCGCTTTCAATTGCGGTGCCGGGGCGACCACGCAGGCGCGCCATGCGGGCAGAAGACCCGCGATCAGGCTGGCGATCAATGCGACGACGAAGGTGAACGCGAACATCGAGAGGTCCAGATGGGCAAGGTCGGCATATTGCGCAGGTTGATGGCGAATGCCCCACAGACCCAGCTCGGCAAACGCGAGCCCAAGCACGCCGCCGGCCAACCCGACAATCGCGGATTCGACCATGAACTGCGCGAAGATCGCGCGTCGGGTCGCGCCCAGTGCGCGGCGCACGCCAATCTCGCGGGAACGGCGCAGGCATTTGGCCAGCAACAATCCCACAGTATTGACCACGCAGATCAACAGGAAACCGAGCGCCATTCCAGCTTGCAAGCGCACGTCGTCGGGCACGACGTGTTCGTCGCGCAACCACTGCATCAGGTCGGGCAACGCGACTTCGGGCCTATGCAGACGGCCCAGCGCGATCTGCTGTTGGACGTAATTGGCCAGAAAGGTTTTGTACGCCGTTGCATCCGACGCAGTGCGCAGTTCCACCCACATTCCGACCCATTTGCACGGCGCGGTTTCGAGGTTTCGAATGTCCGCCGTCGACCAGCAATCGACGTTTTGCGGACCCATTTTGTCGGCACGCGCCGATTGCAGCGGCAGGAACACCGCGTCGCCATTACCGTAGCTTCGCCCGCCCAGTTCCTGCGTGTAGAAGCGCGGTTGTGGCGACCACGGCTTGAGCACGCCGACGATGCGCAAGTCGTGGTCGTTGACACGCAGAATTTTGCCAACGCTGTTCGTGCCGCTGAATAGCTTGTCGTTGAGGAACCCCGAGATGACCGCGACCTGTGCGCGATTCTCGCCTTCAGCCTCGCTCCAGCCGCTGCCGTACTGGAAGGGCACATCAAACATCGCGAAGAATTCCGCGGTCGTCATCACGCCATTGCTGAAGAACGGTTTTTGCTCGGCGCTGGCCGGCTTGACCTTGGCCCGCGTCAACGCCAGCACGACCTCGCGTTCGGCGCGGCGCGCGTGCAGCAGATTCATCGCATCGGCGTAGGACATCGTGCGCTGTGGCTCGGTCTGGCCCGGAACATAACCTGCAGCGGGATACGGATCGATGCGCGGGTAAAAAAGCTGTGCGCTCTTGTTTGGAATTGGATCGCCGGACAGTAATCGCAATACCGTCAGTGTCGTGATCGACGCGCCGATCCCCAACGCCAACGCCAGCACCATCAGCGCCGTGAGCACCGGATTGCGTTTGAGGCTGCGTACGGCAAGATCGATGTAGTGGTTGAACATCAGTGCGCTCCTTCGGAGCGTGAGTTTAGGATTGGGGATTCGAGATTTGTGTGCAGCAACACCATCCCCACCCTTCCCTTGAAGGGGAGGGCTTCAGAGCGACGCGCGCTCTTGCAAATCCCGAATCCCACCGCTCGAATCCCGGCCTTCATCACACGCTCCGCGTCGCAACAACCGGCGGCACGTTCGACGCGCGCCGCGCCGGCGCGAATACCGCAGCCTGACCCAGCGCCAGCACCACGCCGACGCCGAGCAGCACGTACCACACGGGAATCCGCGCCATTTCAAAGCGCTGCAACAACCACATGTTCAATCCGACCGCGAGGACGACGCCGATCACCGCGCCACCGCCGGCGATGAGCAGGTTCTCGGTCTGGAAATAACGCAGGATGTCCACTTTGCGCGCGCCCAGCGCACGCCGCACGCCGATTTGTTTTTGTCGCTGGCCGACCCAGAAGCTGGTCAGGCCGACGATTCCCGCACCAGTCACGGCGAGCAGGATCACGCAGATTACGCCCATCAGGATCGCCATGCCGCGGTCGGCACGATACGTCTGCGCGCGCAAGTCGGCGAATGCACGCGTGCCCTTGCCATCGAAATTGAACACGCGCATCGGATTGGCCTTGTACAAAGCTGCCGTGGCCTCCTGCATGGCAACAGTCAGCCGTCCGGGTTTGGCGCGCACGGCATACCGAGAATACGTCGCATCAAGCCGGGTCGGAATCAGCGCTGTGTTCCAGGCAAAATCATTGGACCAGATGTCCACGCTCGGCGACTGCAGGCGCTCGACAATGCCGGTAATGATGCTCGGCGAACTGCTGCCATCGAAGTAGATCGTCTTGCCCAGCGCATCGCCACCGGGAAACAGTTTGTCCGCCAGCACCTTGGAGAGGATCACGATGGGCGGCTGGTTCGGCGCACGGAAGGCGCGATGCTGAACCTCGGGGTCGGTGAAATCGCGGCCGGCGACGAGACGCACACCGAGCGTGCGCAGCAGATCCTTGCCGCCGAAGTAATACGCCACATGCGCGGTTTCGTTTTTCTCCGCGGGTTTGACGCTAATGCCGCCGCTCCAGGTACTGTTGGCCAGAGGCAATGAGTTGATCGATGTGGCCGACTCGACATCGGCGAGATTGCGTAAGATCGCCAGATCGGCCTGCACCATCGAATCGATCTTGTCGGTCGTGGCCTGATCGTCGCCGGTCGGCGCCCCGACCCATTGCTGCGCGACCATGAACAGATTGTTCTCGTCCAGCCCGGTCGGGCGATGGATGCGTTCGATGCGCTGGCCAATAATGAAAATCGCGTTGCACACAATCGCCAGCGTGAGCGCGATCTGCAATGCAATCAGCACCACGCCGGCCTTGTGGCGGCGCAATGCGCTGAGCATGGGATGCAGGGTCATGTAGGCAATCCTCAATTGGATTTCAGTTGCCACGCCGGCTGCACGCGCGACGCACGGAACGTGGGATACAACGCTGCCAGCACGCTGGCGAGCACGGAAACCGCCAGCGTCGTGGCGAGCAGGGAAACATCCAGGTGCGCCAGATCGGCGATGTCGCGCGGCAACACCTCAGCGACACTCGCCACGCCGATGCCGGTCAACACGAGGCCGAGCACGCCGCCGGCCAGCCCGATCATTGCGCCTTCGGTCAGGAACTGCGCATAGATCGCCGTGCGCGGTGCGCCCAATGCGCGTCGAACGCCGATTTCGCTGCTGCGCCGCAGGAACTTGGCCAGCAGCAGTCCGGCCGTGTTGACCAGGCATACGATCAACAGGCCCAGCGCAATTAGCAGTGATACCTTGGTGTCGCTGGGTACGACATGCAGGTGATCCAGCCACTCGGGCAGGCTGCGCAATCGCACATTCGATGGCCACGATGCATAGCGCGTGCGCGCGAATCCCTCGAGATAATTACGGTAGGCGCCGACCGCCGCCGCATCGTCCAGTTGCGCCATGTAACTGATCCAGACGCAACTGGAACGCTGCAGACCCTCGAAGCCGGCATCCGGCACTTTGGTGCAGTTGGTGTTGCCGGTGTTAGGCATTCCGGCGGCAATCGCTGTGGTAAATGGCAGAAACAAGTCCTCGGCATCGCCAACGAAACCGCCAGTGTTCTCCACATCGTAAAAGCGCGGTTGCGGGTTCCATGCAGCCAGCACGCCGATCACGCGGTAATCGCGGCCATCGACATTGAACGTTTTGCCGACGCTGTTGGCACCGTCAAACAGTTTGTCGTTGAGCTTGCTGCCAATTACCGCCACTTGGGCGCGATGCTCATCATCGGCGGCGTTCCAACCGCTGCCGTATTGGAACGGCGCATCGACCATCGGGAAAAACTCACCATAGACCGCATGTCCGCTGACATGGAGCGGATGCTTGCCCGGATCGGCCGGCACCACCGATGGTGTTACCGAGTACGTTGCCGACTGCAACTTCGCGCGATGATCGCCCATCAGCGCCACTGCATCGTTGTAGTCCATTGCGTCCGGCGGCTGACCATAATCCGGATCCTTCGGACTGCTGCTGCTCGGCCCCCACATGTCGATCTGCGGCACGAATAATTTCGACGATTTCGATGGAATCGGATCGCCCGATACGGCGCGAAACACTGACCATGTCGTCATCGATGCCGCCACGCCAAAGCCAATGGTAAGGATCATCAGCAGCGTCAGCCCCGGACTTCGTTTCAGGCTGCGCAAAGCCAGTTCTATGTAGTACGAAAACATGGGCGTTTTCCAAGTAGGAGATGCGAACAATCGGTGCATCAAGCCACGTATCGCCGCACTCAAGCTCCCGCGGCACCGGCCTTGGCGATCTGCTCGGCATGATGGAAGCGCGGCTCTTCGGCGATATCGACAACCTGCCCGTCGATGATGTGTACGTTGCGCTGCGCGCGTGCGGCAAGTTCCGGATCATGCGTGACCATGACGATCGTCGCGCCTTCGCGATGGATTTCCTCGAGCAGTTCGAGCACGCTGCGCGCCATCTGGGTGTCGAGGTTGCCGGTAGGTTCATCGGCGAGCAGCAATTTCGGACTGCCGGCAAGCGCACGCGCGATGGCCACGCGTTGTTGTTGGCCACCAGAAAGTTCGGCCGGATAGTGCTTCGCACGCGACGTCAGGCCGACGCGTTCGAGTGCATCCATGATGCGCTGCTTTCTTTCAGCCGACTTCATGCCGCGATAGCGCAGCGGTACGTCGATGTTGTCGAACACGTTCAGATCGGGAATCAGATTGAACGCCTGGAAGATGAAGCCGATCTTTTCGTTGCGGATTCTCGAACGCTGGTTGTCGTTCAAGTTGCTCACGTCGACGTCGTCGAGACGGTACTCACCGCCAGTGAACGTTTCGAGCAAACCGGCGATGGTCAGGAACGTGGTTTTGCCCGAACCCGAAGGCCCGGTCACCGCGACAAATTCTCCGGGCTTCACGTCGATATTGAAATCGCGCAACGCGTAGGTCTCCACCACTTCGGTGCGGTAGACCTTGGACAGGTGGGTCATTTTCAACATGGCGTTTCCTTGAGTGATGGAAAATTTTCTTAAGCCCCTCTCCCATTGGCAGAGGGGTTGGGGTGAGGGCCGGAGGAACGTGAAATCCGCGCTCCGCCAGCACCTCTCCCGCCCTTCGGGCACCCCCTCGCGACAGCAGAGGGGTGAATCAATCAGTTGCTGATCGCCACTCGCGCCGCACCGTTGAAACTGTCGGTGCCTGAAATCACGATCTTGTCGCCTTCCTTCAATCCTTGAAGAATTTCGACCTTGTCGATGGAACTGACGCCGGCCTGGATCGGCGTCTTGACGGCAATGCCGTCGTGCACGACGTAGGCATAGCGACCACCGGATTCATCCACGAATGAACCGCGCGCCACAGTCAGCACGTTGTCGCGCTCGTCGAGCAGGATGCGTACCGACAGCCGCTGGTTCTGGCGCAGTTGCTCGGGTTTCGTACCCTCGAAGCGCACGCGCGCCGCCACTTCGCCATTGACCACTTCCGGCGAGATTGCACTGACCGCACCTTTCCACTCGTTGCCATTGCCGGTGATCTGCGCGGACATGCCCACGCCCAGGTCACGCGCAAAACTCTCTGGAACTTTTACTTCGACTTCGAGTGCCGACAGGTCGATGACCGTCAGCAGTTGTGCGTCCTTGGCCACGCTGGCGCGCGGCGCGACAAAAATCTGACCGACCTGACCATCCACCGGTGAGCGCACATTCAGCGCGTCGACTTGGCGCTGCACGTCCTTCACCAGCAAGGCTTGCCGATCGTGAGCGAGTTTCTTCGCCTTGATGTCGAAATCCAGACTGTCGCTGTCGAGACCCTGATCGCTTTGCGCATGCTTGAGCGCAATCGTGGCTTTCTCCAATGTGTCCTGCGCGCGCGATACATCCTGTTGCGGCACCGCGCCTTTCTCGAACGCCTGCTTGTTGCGCGACAGATCACGGGTGGCAGCTTTCAAATCGATCTGCGCATTTTCATAGGCCTTCTGCAACGCCTGGCGTTGCTTGCGCGCATCGATCTTCGCGCGTTCGTAATCGACCTGCATGGCCTCCAGCGCAGATTGCTGCTGGGCGAGTTGATTGGTCAATTCCGGACTGTCCAGAACGGCCAGCACTTGATCCTGCTTGACCGTGTCGCCGGCACGCGCCTTGAGCACCACGGTGCCGGGCGACAAGGCGTACAAGG
>JBDTLA010000046.1:0-4197 GCA_039935035.1 Rudaea sp.
GGTCGCGCTCCGATCATTGGGATGATGGTTCAGTCGCTTTCGTCACCACGTAACCTTCAAGCAAGGCGTTTCCAACAACGGCGCAATGCCGGCGACGGAATATGCTTCGGACAAGGCCTGCGCCGACAACGTGGTCGAGATCACCGCAGCCCACGGCAACGTAATCGAAGGTCGATTCAATTTTCACATGAAGGATTCCGTCGGCAGCGTCATGACCGTGTGCGACGGGAAATTCAAGGCCGAAGCTCGATAGCTTTGATCCGAGGCGACAAGGCGTGAACCCTTACGTGCTCGCTACACGGTTGGCGTATAGTTCGTGCGATGGGAATGGTTCACGGTCAGTCAAGAGGTCGCGTCCCTGGGGCTTCCGGTTCGCGCTTGCGCGACACCGAAGTTGCCAGCATTGCCAAGCCGTTGCGCACGGTCGGCAAGAAGCAGGTGCTGGGGTGGAAAGAATTCGTCGCGCTGCCCGATCTCGGTGAGATCCGGCTGCTGGCCAAGCTCGATACGGGTGCGCGCACGTCGGCACTGCATGCCGGAAACCTGAAGTTCAGCCGCAGCCACGCGAAAATCTGGGTGGAGTTCGATTTGCCGGATTTCCAGGCATCGCAGCCACGGCGATTCAAGCTGCCCGTGGTCGAACACCGCAAGATCAAAAGCTCGATCGGCAGCAGCCAGATTCGTCCCGTGGTATTGCTTGCCTTGCATCTGGCCGATCAGACCTGGACAACCGAAGTGACCTTGACGGATCGATCCGACATGGAGTTGCCGATGCTCATCGGTCGCTCGGCGTTGAAGGGACGGTTCGTCGTCGACCCGGCACGCACTCGTTTGGCGAGCCCACGCCACTTGTCCCCGCATCCAACGCTGGCACGAAAATCTGCGCCAAGCATCGAAACTTTAGAACCGTGAATATTGGAGAGAACCGATGAAAATCGCGATGCTCGCACGCAATGCGAACCTGTATTCCCACCGCAGGCTGATCGAAGCCGCTCAGGCGGCAGGCCACAGTCTGGATATCATCAATACGCTGCGCTGCTACATGAACATCACCTCGCATCGTCCCGAGGTGTATTACAACGGCCAAAACCTCACCGGCTACGATGCGATCATTCCCCGCATCGGCGCATCCATCACGTTCTACGGCCTGGCGGTGTTGCGTCAGTTCGAGATGATGGGCGTGTATCCGCTCAACGAATCGGTGGGCATCGGACGCTCGCGCGACAAATTGCGCTCCATGCAATTGCTCGCGCGCGATGGAATCGGCTTGCCGGTGACCGCATTTGCCCACGACCCGAAACAGACCGAGGAAGTATTGGCGGTGGTCGGTGGCGCGCCGCTGGTGATCAAGTTGCTTGAAGGCACGCAAGGCATCGGCGTGGTGCTTGCCGACACCAAGCGTTCCGCGAAGTCCGTGGTCGAAGCTTTTCGCGGCGCCAACGTCAACATCCTGGTGCAGGAATTCATCAAGGAAGCTGGCGGCGCGGACATCCGCGCGTTCGTGATCGGCGGAAAAGTCGTTGCCGCCATGCAGCGCCAGGGCGCTGAAGGCGAATTCCGCTCGAACCTGCATCGTGGCGGCAGTGCACGCACCATAAAGATCACCGCCGAAGAACGCTCGACCGCGGTGCGCGCGGCCAAGGCGATGGGTTTGAATGTGTGCGGCGTCGACATGTTGCGTTCCAATCACGGCCCAGTGGTGATGGAAGTAAATTCCTCGCCGGGTCTTGAGGGCGTGGAAAAAGCCACGGGCATTGACGTCGCGGGGCAGATCATCGAATTCCTCGAACGCCATGCGAAGCCCGGAAAAACCAAAACCAAAGGGCGCGGATGAGTCGTATCGTACGACCCGACCCCATCAAGTCGGGCGAGAGCTCCAAGCTGAAGCGCAAGTTGGCGCGCCCCGCGTTTGACATTGGCACCTACTCCATCGCTGCTGGCACGCGCGCAACCATCGAGCTACCTGTCAGCCTGCTCGCCAACCATATCCCGGCCAGCCTGCCGGTTCAGGTGATCCACGGCAGTCGGCCCGGCCCGGTCATTTTCTTGTCCGCGGCGATTCACGGCGATGAGATCATCGGTGTGGAGATCATCCGGCGCGTGTTGCGCAGGCCATCCCTGAACCGCCTCGCGGGCACGTTGCTGGCAATTCCGATCGTCAATGTCTTCGGCTTTCTCAACCAGTCGCGCTACCTGCCCGACCGGCGCGATCTCAACCGCTGCTTTCCCGGCTCCGCGCACGGGTCGCTGGCCGCGCAACTGGCCAACCTGTTTCTCAACGAGGTCGTGCACCGCTGCGAATTCGGGATCGATCTACACAGCGCGTCGGTACACCGGATGAATCTTCCTCAAATCCGTACCCGTCCGAACCGATCCGAACGCCTCAGCGGGCTGGCCCGGGCGTTCGGCGCGCCGATCATATTGACGGCTGCGATGCGCGAAGGCTCCTTGCGCGCAGCTGCCGATGCGATTGGCGTGGAGACGCTGATATACGAGGCCGGCGAAGCGCTGCGCTTCGATGAGCTGCCAGTGCGTGCCGGCGTGCGCGGGATCCTGTCTGTCATGCAGCACCTTGAGATGCTGCCGATGCGCCCGCTTCCGGGAAAACGTCGCCTGCCGCTCGAAGCGTCGGAAAGCCGCTGGGTGCGAGCGCCGCGCGGTGGTCTGTTGCGTACCTTCAAGACGATCGGCGAGGCTGTCGAAAAAGGCGACGTTCTCGGCATCGTTTCGGATCCTTTCGGCGATGTCGATGTCGAAGTCGTCGCGAGCGCAAAGGGTTTGGTGATAGGCCGCACCAACCTGCCCATCGTCAACGCCGGCGACGCGTTGCTGCACGTCGCCCATATGCCCGACCCGAATCAAGCTGAAGAACACGTCGAAAACATCCAGGATTCGCTCGGCTCGGATCCCTACTTCAACGACGATGAAATGTCCTGAGTTGCGGGCAGAGGAAGTTCGACGTATTGGAAAGGCACGCAAGCCGCAGCAGTGACGTCAACTACGAATGACACTTACTTGTTGCTACGCGCGTTCGATTGACCACGTTGCTCGTTTGGACTGACCAGCTCCGATCCATCGCAGAACCGCGTCGACATTTGAATCGTCGAGTTGGTCGGTGGTCAATGCGAAACGGAAAGACAGGTCATATCAAACGAGCGCCAACAGCTCCGTCCCTTTTTATTCGTCGTGAACCTTTCCAAAACCGGCGTAAACTTCGCTGTTGGGTTGTTCAATCAGGATCGATCATGTCGAATTACGTGTTGGATTGTGCTCAAGAAGGCCATCGAGCCTTCCGGTTGAAGATGTTCCTGTGCGGCCTTGCTGCACTAGCCCTGGCACCAGCAGCAATGGCAGCCACGGGTCTTGTCTGTCGCGTCACCACCAGCGGTGTCTCCACTGCCAACGGCAGCGTCTGGACGCAGGCCATGGACCTGCAGACCGCGCTTGTCACTAGTGCGTGCACCGAAGTCTGGGTTGCCAAGGGCGTATACAAGCCCCCGACCACCACTGACACTACCATCAGCTTCAATATCCGTCCCGGCGTGGCCGTTTACGGTGGTTTTGCCGGAATTTCCACCGAGACCCAACGTAGCAACCGCGATCCGGTAGCCAACATCACCGTCCTGTCTGGCGACATTGACGGTAACGACACCATCGATAGCAATGGTATCGACAAAGTCAGCACCGATATCGTGGGCAGCAACAGCTACCACGTGGTGTTCATGGATGGCACCAAGGGCACCCGCGTCACCGCCAGCACAGTGCTGGACGGCTTCACCATCAGCGGCGGAGATGCCAATAGCGCGGGAATCAACGATGGAGTCTACGAATACAACGGCGGCGGTCTTTACTGCTTCGGAGCGGCGACTGACCATGAGTGCAGCCCGACGTTCAGCAATATCACGTTCAGCGGCAACAACGCCAAATATTATGGCGGCGCAATGTACAACGATGGCTACGACACCGGCGCCAGCAGCCCAAGCCTCAGCAACGTCACCTTCAGCGGCAACAGCGCTGGCTACGGGGGTGGCGCAATGTACAACTCAGGGAGCAGCGGCACGAGCAGCCCGACCCTCAGCAACGTTACCTTCAGCGGCAACAGCGCCACAAGCAGCTCTGGCACTGGCGGCGGGGCGATGTACAACGACGGCACCAGCGGCGGCACCAGCAATCCGGCCCTCAGCAACGTGACTTTCA
>JBDTLA010000047.1:0-3862 GCA_039935035.1 Rudaea sp.
ACGGCGCTTGGCCGCACCAGGTCGCACCTTCGCCGCCCATCTGGGTAAACGTCTCGGTGCGCCGGTCCATCCATGTGACCATGTAGTGGCAGCCGATACCGGCAAGTGCGCGCGAGCCTTCCGGCACTGCCGTCGACGTGTTGTGCGGGCAGCCCGAACAGTAGTGCGGCACGCGCGGGAAATTCGCGCGGGGCAAGGTGAGTTCGTGTTCCTTCGCCTGGATCCATGCGACGCGCGCCTGGATTGCCTCGCTGGTGAAGAACCGCGACAGACGCTTGGCGATAACGAGCGCGATCGTTGCCGGCGTCAGTTCGTTCGTGCTCGGCAGGATCCAATTGCCTTCCTCGTCGTACTTGCCGACGATGTGTGGGCGCTTTTGTTCGTCCCAGTTGTACATGTATTCCTTCATCTGCGATTCGATGAAGGAACGCTTTTCTTCAACCACGACAATATCTTCAAGCCCACGCGCAAATTCGCGGATGCCAAGCGGCTCCAGTGGCCAACTCATGCCCACCTTGTAGACGCGAATGCCAATATCGGCCGCAGCCTTGGCATCGATCCCTAGATACTCGAGCGCCTGCAAGACGTCGAGATAACTCTTGCCGGTGGTGACCAATCCCAGGCGCGCGCGTGGTGAATCAATCACGATATGATCGATCTTGTTCGCGCGCGCGAATGCAATCGCTGCCTTGACCGCGTACTGGTGCAGGCGCATTTCCTGGTCCAGCGGCGGGTCCGGCCAGCGGATATTCAATCCGCCCGGCGGCAGCACGAAATCTTCCGGCAACACGATATCCAGCTGATGTGGATTGACGTTGACGCTGGCCGAAGATTCGACGGTTTCGGCAATCGTCTTGAAGCCCACCCAGCGCCCAGTGAAGCGCGACATTGCCCAGCCAAGCATTCCCATGTCGAGAATGTCCTGAACACCGGCAGGGTTGAGCACGGGCATCATCGCCGACACAAATTCCAGTTCGGAACCGTGGGGCAGGGTCGACGAGCGGCATGCGTGATCGTCAGCCGCCAAAGCGAGCACGCCGCCATTCTTGGACGTTCCCGCCGCGTTGCCGTGCTTGAACACGTCACCACTTCGATCCACGCCCGGGCCTTTTCCGTACCACATGGCAAACACGCCGTCGTATTTCGCGCCAGGAAACAGGTTCGCTTGTTGCGTGCCCCAGACCATCGTTGCGCCAAGGTCCTCATTCAGGCCAGGCTGGAATTCTATGTTTGCGGATTTGAGGTGTTGCTTGGCTTTCCACAACTCCAGATCCAGCCCACCCAGAGGCGAGCCGCGATAGCCGGAGATGAATCCGGCCGTGTTGATGCCGGCCGCGCGATCGCGCATCTGCTGCATGAGCGGCAAGCGCACCAAGGCCTGCACGCCCGACAGATATATGCGACCTTGAGCGCGCGTGTACTTGTGCTCAAGGGTGTAATCCAGATCGAGTTTTGCGGCGGGGACGGACATGGCGATTCGCACTGAAAAAAGTGCGCAATTCTAGCATTTGCGCTGCGTTTGGATCGCGTTCAACCTGCTTCGCTATACTGGCTTTCGGACCATTTGAGGTTAGTCGATGCAATACGCGCGAACGGATGTGTTGATTCTGGGTGGAGGCCTGGCGGGTTTGACCGCAGCCATTCACCTGCGCCGCGAGCTGCCAGGGCTGTCAGTCCGGGTGCTCGAGCGTCGTGGCCATCCGGTGCCCGAGGCCGCGCACAAGGTTGGCGAATCGCTGGTCGAGATCGGTGCGCATTATTTCGACGCGGTGCTTGGGCTCAAACAGCATCTGCACGATTGCCACATCTACAAATTCGGCTTCAGGTTTTTCTTCAGCGACGGTCGCGACGATCTGGATCGCACCACCGAACTGGGCGTCAGCCATGTGCTGCCCACGCCCACGTATCAAATCGATCGCGGCATCTTCGAGAACTATCTGGGCACGCACGTTGGCGAACTCGGTATCGAATTCGTTGATGGCGCGGTCGTGCGGACAATCGAGCTTGGCAGCGACGACGCCGATCACCGCGTCACATTTGCTCACGATGGCGCCGAGTATCAGGCAAACGCACGCTGGATCATCGATGCCAGCGGTCGCGCCGGCCTGCTCAAGCGCCAGTTGGGACTCGCCGAAATGAGCAACCATGATGCGAATGCAGTCTGGTTCCGTATCGGGGATCGTTTGCGGATCGACGATTGGTCGCACGACCTGGCATGGCAGCAACGCTGCACGCCACGCGAGCGCTGGCGTTCGACCAATCACTTGTGTGGGCCGGGCTACTGGACATGGCTGATTCCGCTTGCTTCGGGCTCGCACTCGATCGGTATCGTGGCCGATGCGACGATGCACCCGTTGGATACGATCAACACCTTCGACAAGGCGATGGTTTGGCTCGAACAACACCAGCCGCGATTGTTCCGCGAACTGGATTCGCGTCGCGAACAACTTCAGGATTTCGCGTTCCTGCGTCATTACTCGCACAATTGCAAACAGGTATTTTCGCGTGACCGCTGGGCATTGACTGGCGAAGCCGGTGTATTCCCCGATCCGTTCTATTCACCCGGCAGCGACTTCATCGCCATCGCCAACACCTACATCGTCGATCTGATCAGACGCGACACAGGCGGCGAAAGCTTTGCGCGCGAAGCTCGCGTTTACGAACAACTGTATTTTTCGTTCTATCGCAACACGCTGGCGCTATTCGAGGGCCAGTACCCCATGTTCGGTCACGCCGAACTGATGCCGACGAAAGTGACCTGGGATTACGCCTATTACTGGGGCGTGTTGTGCCAGTTCTTCTTTCAGCATCGGCTGACAGACATTGCCCTGTTCACCCGGCTAAGCGCCCCGATGCAGGCATGTGAAACGCTCAATCGTGAAGTGCAATTGTTGCTGCGCCGCGCGGCGGGAAGCGATGTCGGCATCAATCACGCACAGATGATCGATCAGTGCCGGCTGCCATGGTTCGTCGAACTCAATCGCGCGCTGAACGATGACCTGGATCAAGCGTCTCTGGAACAGCGCATCCGCGACAATGCGGCGATGCTGGAAACCTTGGCAGCAGAAATCCTGGCGCAGGTGCGTTTGAGCGGCGATCCGTCGCTTGAGGATCTGCCCGCGCTGGCCGCGCTGGCGGCGTCGTCATCCAGTTTATTACGTGAGGCGGCGTGACCTGACGCGTCAAAGCGCGTCGGCGTCCGTTTCGCCAGTGCGGATTCGGATGACGTGATCCAATGCGTAGACGAAAATTTTGCCGTCGCCGATCTTGCCGCTGTTGGCGGCGTGCATGATGGTCTCGACCACACGCTCGACCAGATTGTCGGCAACCGCGATTTCAAGCTTGAGCTTGGGCAGGAAGTCGACCACATATTCGGCACCACGATACAGCTCAGTGTGGCCCTTCTGCCGACCAAAGCCCTTGACCTCGGTGACGGTGATGCCCTGCACGCCGACTTCGGCCAACGCTTCGCGCACATCGTCGAGCTTGAACGGCTTGATGATCGCCATGATCAGTTTCATTGCTAACCTCGTCGTTTCGCCATCGGTGCGATTCTACCTGCATCCGTTGCAAGTGGGTGCGTCAGGCCGGCCGGTAACATAGCCGAATGGTTCGCTTACGCCAGCAGCTTTGCCCGTAAGCGTACGGATCATCGGCGACGTCGAGAACTAGTGGCCTGTAACAGAGGAATCGACAGCACCTGGCTTGGTCTGTCGTCGTCTGGCTTGATCTTCACTCGGCCAATAGCTTCGGCTATTGGCCTCGCTCCAGATCGGCACCAGCCACCAACGCCCCGGCGCGATCTATCTACCGCTTCCTCTGTTACAGACCACTAGAGCGGTTTCACCACGAAGGGCACAAA
>JBDTLA010000048.1:0-6187 GCA_039935035.1 Rudaea sp.
TGCGCAGGCCAGCAACCGCGCCGCGATTTGTACGAGGGGCTCAAAGCCGCCAACATCGAAGTGCATTTGATCGGTGGCGCCGATGTCGCATCCGAGTTGGATGCGAAACGGGCCATCGCGCAGGGGACCAAGTTGGCGACGCAACTTTGAGCCCACGCCTACGGCCTGGCCAGCACGCCGGCTGGGCTGCATCGTAGGCTGGGCCGCCAAAGCCCAGCTTTCAGGCCACCCGCAATCCCCGCGCATCCAACGCCGGTCATCGCGTTGCTCAGCCCAGCTTACCTTTGCGATTTGGGTTCGACGCAGCGATGCACCCACACATACGGCCCACCGGCGTCGGGTGGCGTGCACACGACCGTGTCGATCATATGGGCGCCGTGGCGGGATTCGCCGCGACAAGCCATCTGCGTGGGACGCATGCCGTAGTCAGCCAGGAATTGTTGCGCGCGTTCACTGCCGAGTGTGCGACGCTCTGGTGACAGCGCGCGTTCGAGTTTGCGCGCGAGGCGGGTGAAGTCGGGAAAATGGAATTCCGCGGCGGTCTTGATCCACGCATAACCGGTGAGGTCATCCTTGGGCGTACCCTGACCGAGGATGAACATCTGCCCGACCAGCGCCTGACTGGTTTTGTCGCCCGCGCACGCGGCGCGTTTGAGCAAGGGAAATGCGCGCGCGTAATCGTGGCGATTGTAGGCATGCATGCCGTCGTGCAGCTTTTGCGTGTACTCAGCAGAGGTAATGCGCTCAAACCCGGGCTTGGCGGCGGCGAACGCGGTGGCGCAACACACACCGAATATCAGAATCGTTGAATATTTTTTCATTTGCAGCTACTCAACAGCGCAGCCGCACAAATGCCGATGGCCCGCGAAAGCGGATACGTGCCGTACCCGTCCACGATTGCTTGTCGGCCTTTACATCCAGATCGGTGCTGTCGTATTCGACAGCGGCCCCGACAGTCCTCCAGGGAAAATACTCCAACCCTACCCGGCCATTGAGCAGGTGCCCGGTGAATGCGCCACTGGGTTTTCGCACGCCGGAAAAATCCGCGTAACCACGCCAGCGTTCTGAAAATGCATGCTTCCAGCCAAGCGTAAGCAACGGCGCTACGGCCGTGCCTTCGGCTTCGCCACGGCCGGCCGTATGCGCACTGGGAATACTTGCGCCAGCTACAGCTACATCGATATAGCCATAGATCACTCCGCGCAAATCGTAATATGCAGCGCCAAGGCCGATTCCCACGACATCGCGTTCACCGGCTTCAAACCACCAATGCCAGGTAGCGTAATAGGTCTGCAGGCTCAATTGGGCATGCACATAGGCATCGGAGTGGTAGGTATCCCCATCGAAAACGATGTCGCGATCCAGCGTCCTGGCCGCACCACGGGAATAACGATAGCCACCGAATGTGAACCCCTGATTGTCGAAGACGAGGAAGTCCAGACGCAGGTTCGACAGTGTGTGGTGTTTGTAAAGCCCGAGATCGTGCCGAAAATCGACATTGCTGCCGGATAAGTCGTCACCGTTCGCCGATACGCTTGCGTCGACCGTGGGGTAAAAGCCGCCAACCCACAAGCTGGCGCGATCCAGCGCCATGGGTACATCGGCAGCCGGCGAACCGATGCCGCCAAGCGACAACGCGATGCAGAATCCTGATTTCATCATGCGCATAAGCGTAATACTTCTCAGGCCCAGCAACGGTAATCAACGTCGACAGTGGCATCGATGCCGGTCACGGCAATTCACGATAGGCGGCCCATTGACCGAAATCAAACACCGCATTTGTATAAGTTTCCACTACCGCACTGAACGGCACCTGTTTCGCGGTATACAAAATGGCTTCATGGCGCAGTACAAATCGCGGAATACTGAATGGGGCGGCGAGACTATGCGTTTCAGGCTGCGGCGACATTTCCCAGTTTGCCGGCATGGGCGACCATAATAATTGCGCATCCAGGGTTTGTCGCCAGAACCCAAGCGCCTGCACGACTTTGCCGAATGGCGCATCGGTGGTATCGAGTCGATGATTCATCTGCGCCGTCAGGCGATCACGCACGTACCAGTTGTCGGCTTCGGACAAGACATGGTTGCCGCAGGCCAAAAGCACATGCCGATAGGCGATTTTCTCGTCAGCCGTGACGGCAAGGCGCGCGCGCAGATCGCCCGGGATCGGCTTCACGAAATCTCGCATGCGCCGGGCGACGATGTGGGCCGGTGTGTCCAGATGGTGTACGTCGCACCAATGTTCCAGCGTCAGCGTGGCGCTGTGGTGACTGAGCAAGTCGGCGTTCAGGGTTTGCAGCAAAGCCATCGCTTCGATACGAATTTCCGGCGACTGTATGCGGTCGCTGGGCGTGAGCGCGCAGCCAGCCAAGGCAAATACAATAGGACAACCGATGACGCCGCCGAGTCGGCGCAATGGTTCAGCCATGTTGAACTTCGAATTCCCGAATTTGCTCATGGCGAATTGTGTTTGCGCTAACCGAAGGACGAGGCGATTATAGGCCGCTCGCGTGTTCCGCATCAGTGCGCGATTCTCTTTAACCCTTCGGGAAACAGCTCATGCAGCAAAGTATCGCCCACATCGCCGTGGTCGTTCGCGACTACGACGAGGCCATCGACTATTACACTCGCGCGCTCGGATTTCTCCTGGTTGAAGACACGCGATTGAGCGCTGAAAAGCGTTGGGTCCTCGTCTCCCCGCCTGGCGATGGGGCCACATCGTTGCTGCTGGCCAAGGCAGCCAATCCGGAACAGGCAAGCCGCATCGGCGATCAAACCGGCGGGCGGGTTTTCCTGTTTCTGCGTACCGACGACTTTCATCGCGATCATCGCACGCTGCTGGCAAACGGCGTACATTTCGTGGAAGAACCGCGTGAAGAAAGCTACGGTACCGTCGCGGTATTCGAGGACATCTACGGCAATCGATGGGATTTCATCGAGTACAAGAACCAACCAGAACCCCGCGCCACGTTTCAGCGCGTTCAACAATGATCTCGGCAAGGAGACACACCATGCAGCGCGCAATTTTCCTGATTGGATTGATCGCGACCACCCTGATTGCCCACGCCGCGCCACCAACACCGGCGGCGACGCAGCAGGCCGTCCCGACGGCGGCAACTAGCCCAGCCGCACATCCAGCCGAACCGGTTTTCGACTGCTATCGCATGAACAGTGCATGGGGCTTCATGTTGGCCGGTGCAATGATTGACTCAACCGGCGCGATCTATCGCTATCGCATCCAGGGCAAGCCGTGGGCGCCAACACCAGAAAAAGTAGACGGCAAGAACTGGCTTCGCGCCGCTGACTTGCAAGCGAAGTTCGCCAATGCGAAGCAAGACGGCAGCGTCGACGCAAAGGCATTGCAGGAAAACAGTGCGCTGATCGTGAACGCCGCTAGTGGCACGCTAAAAAGCACCGATGCCGGAGCACGCGATGCGGGCACCAGCACCTGCCATGCCTACATTCACGACGCGGTCGGCCAGCGCTATCGCGATGTGGAACTGGGCAGCGACGGTGGCGTCGCCGATAGCCGTATGAGCAACGATGCGGCTGCGGCGCAAACGTTGCTAGCGTGGCTCAAGTCGGTGAACGTGGCGACGAAGTAGCGCCCGCTATTGGGACGAGTACAGATCATCCACGCAAGATGTATTCACGGGCCAACGATGAGTTTCCGCTGCGGCCGACCCTCATCCGTCGCTGCGCGACCCCTTCTCCCGATGGGAGAAGGGATTCAATGCCAGGCACCGACGCGGCTGTGTGTCTCAACGCTTCCCGATCGGCACGAACTTCAGATTTTCCGGCCCGGTGTAATTTGCGCTGGGTCGGATGATCTTGCCGTCGCTGCGTTGTTCAATGACGTGTGCCGCCCAACCTGAGGTGCGTGAAATCACGAACAGCGGCGTGAACATGACGGTCGGCACGCCTAGCATGTGATAGCTCACCGCGCTGAACCAGTCGAGGTTTGGAAACATCTTCTTGATGTCCCACATGGTCGATTCCAACCGTTCGGCGATATCGAACATCTTCATGTTCTTCTGCGCCGCGGACAGCTCGCGCGCTACTTCCTTGATGACGCTGTTGCGTGGATCACCGGTGGTGTAGACCGGGTGGCCGAATCCGATGACGACTTGCTTGCGTGCCACGCGTTCGCGAATATCGGCTTCAGCTTCATCAGGCGAGTCGTAGCGTTTCTGGATCTCGAACGCCGCCTCGTTCGCGCCGCCGTGTTTGGGTCCGCGCAACGCGCCAATGGCGCCAGTGATCGCCGAGTACATGTCGCTGCCGGTGCCCGCGATCACGCGCGCAGCAAATGTCGACGCATTGAATTCATGCTCGGCGTACAGAATCAGCGAGGTGTGCATGGCGCGCACCCATTGCTTGCTCGGTTTTTCGCCATGCAACAAGTGCAGGAAATGCCCACCGATGGAATCGTCGTCGGTCTCGACTTCGATGCAACGCCCGTTCACCGCAAAGTGATACCAGTACAGCAATATCGAGCCGAGCGACGCCATCAAGCGGTCGGCGATATCGCGCGCACCGGGCGCCGCATGGCCTGCCGCTTCCGGCAATGCGCAGCCAAGCGCTGAAACTCCAGTGCGCATTACGTCCATCGGATGTGCGGATGACGGCAACTCTTCGAGCACCGATTTCACCGCTGCTGGAAGGCTGCGCAACGACTTCAGCTTGGTCTTGTACGCGGCCAGTTCTGCTGCATTCGGCAATTTGCCGTGCACCAGCAAATGTGCGATTTCCTCAAACTCAGCCGTCGTGGCGAAATCCAGGATGTCGTAGCCGCGGTAATGCAGGTCGTTGCCGGTGCGGCCAACGGTACACAGCGCGGTATTGCCCGCAGTGACGCCGGACAGGGCTACGGATTTCTTGGGTTTGAACGCAGGTGTAGATTCTTTCATTTCAGCATTTCCTTATTTTTCGTCACGGCTCTCGTCGGCCGCAAACAATTCGTCGAGCTTGTGCTCGTAGGCGTGGTAATCCAGAAAGTCGTAGAGTTCTTCGCGCGTCTGCATGTTGGGCACGACGGATTTCTGCGTGCCTTCGCGGCGCACGGTCTCAAAGAAATTCAACGCGGCCTTGTTCATTGCACGATACGCGCCGCAGCAATACAACGCGATATCGACATTCGCGCTGCGCAATTCGTCGGTCGTGAAAAACGGCGTCGAACCGAACTCGGTGAGATTAGCCAGGATCGGCATCTTTACCGCGGCCTTGAACTTGCGGTAATCATCCAGCGTCTTCATCGCCTCGGGAAAGATCATGTCAGCGCCGGCCGCGACGTAGGCGACAGCTCGTTCGATTGCCGCATCGATGCCTTCGACCGCAGCGGCATCGGTGCGCGCCATGATGACGAACGCCGCATCGCTGCGCGCATCAACCGCGGCCTTGATCCGATCGACCATCTCGTCTTTCGGTACAACTTCCTTGCCGGGACGATGTCCGCAGCGCTTCTGGCCGACCTGATCCTCCATGTGCACGGCGGCCACGCCGACGCGCTCGAACGAGCGGATCGTGCGCGCGATGTTGAATGCACCACCCCAGCCGGTATCGATGTCCACCAGCATGGGCAACTGCGTAGCCTCGACGATGCGGCGCGCATCAGTGAGCACGTCTTCCATCGTCGAGATGCCAAGGTCCGGCATACCCAGTGAATTGGCCGCGACACCGCCGCCAGACAGATACAGCGCCTTGTAACCGACACGCTTGGCCATGCGACCGGCGTAGGCCGTGATCGCACCGACGACCTGCAACGGGCTTTCTTCGGCAACGGCAGCGCGAAAGCGCGCGCCGGGAGATTGCGTCTGGTTCATGGTGACTTCCGCCAAAACAGCTATTTTAACCGATCCGCCCGCTCGCAGCTTGCACGAGCATCCACCACAGGTAATTCGGGTAGGTCGTCACGCATCAACTCGGCGGCCTTACCCACGATTCGTGGGCGTATACGATGCGCCAACCCTGCGCCAATTTTTTCCAGACACTGGTCACGACCAACGTCCCGTCGCTAACCTTGCCGTCCGGCTGCGTGCGGTGTGACTTGAGTGCTTCGGTCGTTATCGCAACGTCCGGCGCCAGCAGCATGAATTCCGTTTTGCCTTGAGGCGTGTAGACCACATCGCTCTTGCCCTTGCGCCACCAGATCAACTGCTGCGCATGCAAGGCGTCCCAGCCGTGAATG
>JBDTLA010000049.1:0-4358 GCA_039935035.1 Rudaea sp.
TCGCCACGGTCGGCGCGGGCAGGTTCAAATGTTCAACCTTGATTGGGCCGCCGCCGGCTAACAACTTCGCACGCTCGATCGCATTTTTCAGCTCGCGCACATTGCCTGGCCAGTCGTGATTCAACAATGCATCGCGGGCCGCGTCGCCCAGATCTGCGCCCGCGAGAAAATGCTCGGCAAGCGGCAGGACGTCTTCGCTGCGTTCAGCCAGCGGTGGCAGGTTGATTTCGATGACGTTGAGTCGATAGTACAAATCCTCGCGAAACGTCCCTTCGCGAATCATGCTTTTCAGATCGGCATTGGTCGCGCTCAGTACGCGTACTTTCGCCTTGCGTTCGCGGCCCGAACCCAGTCGCTCGAACTGACCCGTTTCGATCACGCGCAACAATTTGACCTGACCCGACAACGGCAAATTGCCGATTTCATCCAGAAACAGCGTGCCGCCATCGGCCATTTCAAAACGTCCTTCGCGCGCCTTGTTCGCGCCGGTGTAGGCACCCGCTTCCGCGCCGAACAATTCCGCCTCGATCAACTCGGAAGGCAACGCGCCGCAGTTGACTACGACAAACGGACCTTTCTTCACTGCCGAATTGATGTGCACGATCTGCGCGATGCGTTCCTTGCCCGCACCATTCGGCCCGGTAATCAGCACCGGCACATCCGCGCGCGCAACCTGACACGCCAACTCCACCGTGCGCGCCATCGCATCGGATGCGAACACCAATCCATCCAGGTCGAAGCTGCCCTGCAACTTGTCGCGACGCTGCTTGCGCTCGTGCCGTGTACGCGCGAGATCACGACTGGATTCGGACAATTCCAGCAGATTCTCAACCGTCGTGAGCAACTTCGCATCGTCCCACGGTTTGGCCACGTAATCGGCAGCTCCGGACTTGACCAGATCCACCGCCGTTTCCAGATGCGTCCACGCCGTGAGCAAAATCACTGGCAAATCCGGATGCCGCTCGCGGATCGCGCGGAACAATGCGACGCCTTCTTTTCCCGATGTGGTGTCGGCACTGAAGTTCATGTCCTGGATGACTACGCCAACGCGTTCGCGGGCAAGCAGCTTCAAACCTGCATCCGGCGTCAGCGCGACCAGTGCGCGAATATCGTGAAGCGACAACAATAGTGACAAGGCCTCGCCAACGGCAGGATTATCGTCAATGACAAGGACGGTTCTCATCTTGCTCCGATGCATGGGGACTTGGATGCGCTAACGCGCGAAAGGGTTGCGATTGTAAGGCCGGGAGCCTGTATTGGGGATTCGGGATTCGCAAAAGTGCTATTCGCGCTGAAGCCCACCCCCTCAAGGACAGGGTTTGGGTGTGGATGGTGCTGCATGAAGCGGATCCCGAGACAAAAATCCCAACCCCAGCTCTCATTACACACTCCGCGTTGCCACCACCGGCGGCACGGCCGCGGCGCGAAGCGCGGGCGCAAGCACAGCAATTTGCCCAAGCACCAGCATCAACGCCGCACCGAACGGCAAGTACTGCCATGGCAAGCGCGTCAACTCATAGTGCCGCATCAACCACAAATTGACGGCAACTGCCGCAACCAGGCCGAGTGCTACACCTGCACCAACGACGAGCAAGTTTTCGATTTGCAGATGACGCAGGATATCGCTTCGCCGCGCACCTAGCGCACGCCGAATACCAATCTGGCGCGTGCGTTGTTGCACCCAATAACCGGTCATGCCCATGATGCCGACGAGAGTGACGATCAACACGATCAGGCTGACGCCAGCCAACAACCACACGGCAGCTCTGGTTTTTGCCAGTGCGCGATCGCGCAGTTGCGCATACGTTTCATATTGTGGATAGACGCCCTGTACCAGGGTGGTACCCAGCATGCTCTGAATCACGTTATTGACTGCTTTGCGTACCGTTTCCGGATTCGCGCCACCGACGCGCACTGAAAAGGCTGGAATTGGCCACTGACCGGGAATGCTCGGGTACAACATCGTGTAATCCAGATCACCGTGTTTGCTTTCGCCAAAATCGTTGCGCATGAGATGCGCGATCACACCAACGACGGTGTGCCGGCCTTCGTCGGAGCTCTCTCCCAAAAGAATGACTTTGCCAAGCGCTTGCTCACCGGGGAACAGTTTGGCTGCCAAAGCACGCGTAACGATGACTGGCCCATTTTGATTCATTCCAGTGTCCTGATACGGCGTGTCTTCCTCTGCTGCACTGAAGTCGCGTCCCGCCACCAATTGCAATCCAAGCGTCTTGACCAGGTGTACACCAATGTAAAGCGCCGCATTCGCCCTGATCTTCGTGTCATTCCCGACAACATCGCCGTTCATAAGTGCCAGTGTCACCATCGGCAAGGACCCCGCTACGCTTACTGAAGTTACTCCCGGAATGTTCCGCAATGCCATTTCCACTTCCCGCAATTGACTCGTTGGCCAAGGCTTGCCGCGCGGAACGACTTGCCAAGCGACAATCAATTTATCCGGTTGCGCGATGCCGTCGGAAGCAAGGATCGGCGCGAGCCGCTGCTGCAAAAGGAACAGTGCATTGCAGGCGATCGCGCACGCCAGCGCCACCTGCAACACAACCAACAGGGGCATCATGCTGTGACGAAGGAGCGGGTTGATGATTTGCAGCACCGTCGCTACCTATGCCACTTTGATCTGCATTGCTGGCGGCTGCCGACAAACGCGCCACGCGGGAAGTATGCCGACGAGCAAGCCCACCGCGAGCGAAAACAGCAATAGGCTAAAAAATACGCCAACGCTGAAATGTGCGGCTTCCGCATAGGCAACGGGCTGCATGCGTACGATGAATACGCCGAGAAACGTCAGAGGCAATGCAAACAATCCGCCGGCGACCCCAAGCAGCCCCGCTTCAACCACGTGTTGGGTAAACACGTCGCGTTGTGAAGCACCGAGCGCACGGCGGATCGCGACATCTGCCTGCCGGCGCAGAAAGCGCGCTGCCAGCAAACCCGCCACGTTGACCATGCACAGCAGCAGGAATCCGCCCGCCAGCAGCATATTCAATCCAACGTCGTCGGGCACAACGCGATTCAAATCCATCCATGCCAGCGTCGAATACAACTTCGGCTGCGGCGGATAAACGAATCGACCTGCGTCGTGTTGCACTTGCGCGTAGCCGGAGAGAAATTGTGTATACCTTGCAACCTGATCGCGCGTATCCAGCGCCACCCATAAATCCAGCCAACGACAATGGCCCACATTCGTCGATTGCAACGTGATGACCGGTGCATCTTTTCCACATTCTCCCGAACTTTGCGGGCCGACGCCGGCATCCAGCGCTGCCTCAGCCGGGACAAAGAATTGCGTATCGCGACCCAGCGGACCTCCACGATTCTGGGTGAGTCCAATAAATTGCGTGCGTGATTTCCACGGCGCAAAAACACCGATCACACGAAATCGCGCGGCATCCAGATTCAAGCTGAGACCGACAGCATCTTCCTTGCCGAACAGTTTTTGTGCGAGGTTCGTATCGATCACCACGACTGGATCGTGCGAGGCTTGTTCTGCTGCCGTCCATGTTCGACCAAAGCTTAACGGCACGCCAAGCGTGCCGAGCACAGGGCCGTAGCCAATAAGCCCCAGCGCCTCATCCGTTATCTTGCCATCGAGATCACCGGCCCGCGCATAGCTGATCGCCAAAGCCACTTGCGTACGAGCACGGTGCGCGTCGACCAAAGCCTTGGCATCACGCAAATTCAGCAGACTGTCAGATTTGTCGTAGCCGGGCCGGTCCTTGTCTACTACTTCGCGCGCATCCATGGTTGCCACGTACAAATGATCGCTGATACCCGGCAACGGTTCGCCAGACAGGGCAGCGAAAATCGTCATCGCCGTCATGCATGAGGCAATCCCGATCGCCATCGTCAACACCAGCAACACCACCATCAACGGGTTCTGCCGGCAGCGGTGCCACGCCAGAGCGAGGTAATAGCTGAACATCAGGAGGCTCCTTCACCACCTGAATTGAAGATTCGGGATACTAGATCCCTGAGAATCAACATCCTCACCACCCAAGTCTTCCCCTCGAAGGGTAGCCTTTCAGGGCGCAGCCCGCTCGTACGAATCCCGAATCTCCAATCTCGAATCCCGGTTCTCATCACACACTCCGCGTCGCCACGACCGGCGGCACTGCCGCGGCGCGACGCGCCGGTCCGATTACGGCGAGTTGGCCGAGCAACCACAATGTGATCGCGCCACCGGGCAGGTAGTACCAGGGCATGCGTTCGAGTTCGTAGTGCTGCATCAGGTACGCATTGATACCGAATGCCAAGACCATGCCGATAGCGACGCCGGCACTGCTAAGCAAAACATTTTCGGTTTGGAAGTAACGCATGATGTGTCCACGCGTCGCGCC
>JBDTLA010000050.1:0-5330 GCA_039935035.1 Rudaea sp.
GGAGTCGGCCAGACAGTCGCGAGGTGCGCAAGCGCTTCGAGGAAAGTCCGGGCTCCACAGGGCAGGGTGCCAGGTAACGCCTGGGCGGCGTGAGTCGACGGAAAGTGCAACAGAGAATAGACCGCCGAACGGTGTCGCAAGACATGCGTGGTAAGGGTGAAACGGTGCGGTAAGAGCGCACCGCACGCGGGGACAACGTCGCGTGGCTAGGCAAACCCCACTCGGAGCAAGACCAAATAGGGGAACAATGACGCGGCCCGCGTCGTTCCCGGGTAGGTTGCTTGAGCACGGCGGCGACGCCGTGCCTAGAGGAATGACTGTCCACGACAGAACCCGGCTTACCGGCCGACTCTTTTTTTGCCTGTGTTTGCGCGGGTGCTCGTTGATTCGTTGGCTGAGTTCCAACGGATCGACTCGCATCTGCGCTAGCGTCGAGTTCGCGGCACCAAATTCTGCCGATGTGTAGGATGGGTTGAGCGCAGCGATACCCGTCGCCTTACTCAAAATGCAGAGCTTCCACTCGACTGTGTCGAGCGGGTTAGCTTCAAACGAAGTGCTTTCACTCGCCTACGGCGAGCGAGTGACTTCTTCTTGAGTGGCCAAGAAGAAGTAACCAAGAAGAAGGCCACCCCGGTGGAGCGGTCTCCGGGCATCCTGCCCTGCGACTTCGCGAGCGTGCTCCGGGGTTCGCTGAATGTACTTTGCGTGCTGCGCTTCCAGCTCCACACACAAAGACCTGCCTACGCCATCCATGGCTGCGGCGCTCGGCGGCGCGAGATGCGCTTCAACGCATCTCGCTTGCTTCCGCCTCGCCCATGTACATGCAGCGAACTGGCGCGCATCTTGCGCGCCACCCTGCGGGCTTTCCTACGCTCACTCGCCGCCCCACAGGGGGCCCATTTGGGCGGCATTCCCTGCCGCAGAAGCCACAGGAAAAAAGAAGCCTTACGTGGGCTGGGCTGAGCATCGCGATGCCCAGCGTCGGCCTGAACGTTTGCTGGGCTTGCCAGCCCAGCCTATGGGGCCAACACGTGCGATTCGTGCCAATGTCGGCGCGCCAGGTTCTTGAAAATATCCACAAGTAACAATGTATACGTCTGTTTCGGACAAAATGGCGATTTATCGCAATTTGGCGGATTCTGATCGCCACGATTTTCAAAAACCACTGCTAATTCAATCGCCTTTCTACTACACCTCAGAAACTACTCGAAATTGCTCCTTTGTCCTTGATCCACAAGCGAATTTTTCCTTGACAGGGGCATGGTCGGGGGCTACTGTTCGCCTAGAGTGGGAATTCGTGGGTTTTTGTGGGATTAGTGAGAATTACTGGGCAATTCGATGTTTCAAGGTGAAACCGCCATCTCGCTGGACGACAAGGGCCGCCTGGCCCTGCCGACGGCTTATCGCGAGTTGATTGCGAAGAGTTGTGGCAACCGTTTGGTGTTCACGTACAACCCGTTTGAGTCGGGTTGCCTGTGGCTGTTCCCGCAGGCCGAATGGGAAGCGGTGCGTGACCAAGTCAATGCCTTGTCCAGCGTGAAGCGTGTACATCGCGATATGCAACTCAAGCTTGTGGGTGCGGCGGCGATGGTCGAGCCCGACGGCAACGCGCGGCTACTGGTGCCGGCAAGCCAGCGCAATGCGGCCGGGATCGAAAAGAAAGCGGTACTGCTCGGCATGAATACCAAGTTCGAGCTGTGGAGCGAGCAGGCACACCTGAACAAGATTCGTCGCAGCATCGGCGAGGATGAGCTCAGCGACGAAATGCTGGAAATGAAGTTGTGAATGCGGCGTGCGCGCGAGAATGGAAATTCGCCATGACCATTGATCTGCATGTTGCGGTGATGCTGAACCAAGCCGTGGACGGGCTCAATGTGCGCGCGCACGGCACGTATCTGGATGGCACGTTCGGGCGCGGTGGACATGCGCGGGAAATCCTGAATCGCCTCGGCACGAATGGTCGGTTGTTGCTGATGGATCGTGATCCGGCGGCCGTTGCCGTGGCGCGGCGCGAATTTGGCGATGATGCGCGCGTTGCGATTCGACACGGCAATTTTGCCGACATGGCGCAGTGGCCGGCGACGCATGACGGCCTCGATGGGGTGTTGCTGGATCTGGGCGTATCGTCACCGCAACTCGATGACGCTACCCGCGGATTCAGTTTTCGCACCGATGCAGACCTGGATATGCGCATGGATCCGACCAGCGGAGAAAGTGCGGCCGAATTTCTTGCGCGCGCCAGCGAGCGCGAAATTACCGAGGTGCTGTGGCAATACGGCGAGGAGCGCATGGGTCGACGCATTGCGCGTGAGGTCGTGCAACGTCGTGACGAAGCGCCGATCCGCCGCACTGGCGAACTGGCCGAGCTGATTGCCGCGATCGTCGGTCATCGCGAGTCGGGCAAGCATCCGGCTACGCGCAGCTTTCAGGCGTTGCGCATTGCAGTCAACGGCGAGCTCGATGCGGCGCAAACCGGATTGGCCGCGGCGCTGGATTGTCTGCGTATTGGCGGGCGCCTCGCGGTAATCTCATTTCATTCGCTGGAAGATCGCGTGGTCAAGCGCTTCATGCGCGATCAATCTCAAGCGGCACCAACTCGGCGTGGCTTGCCACCGCCAGCGCAAGTGCAACTGCGCTTGCGCCCGATTGGACGTGCCCAGTTCCCGACACCCGAAGAACTTTCGCGCAACCCGCGCGCGCGCAGTGCGGTGCTGCGCGTGGCGGAGAAACTGGCATGAACAAGATTGGCGCGATCCTGCTTCTGGTGCTGTTGTCGGCCGTGATCTTCAGCGCGATTGGCGTGGTTTACGCGCGCCAGCAAAACCGCATCCTGTTTGGCGAATTGACGCACCTGACAACGCAGCAGGACGAATTGAACACCGAATTCGGCCGCCTGGAGCTCGAACAGGCGACTTGGGCAGAACCAAACCGGATTGAGCAGGTGGCGCGCGGCCAACTCGGCATGGTGACGCCGGGTCCAGCCGAAACCGTTGTGGTGAAGCAATGAGCGTGGTGCAGGGCAAGCAATGCGCAAAGTCGTGACCAAAGCCAAGGCACCGACGTCGCGTGCCGACGGCGCACGGGCAAAGCCGCGCGCCAAGCCGGTGAACACGCGTGCGCGCCTTTACACCGTATTGATGTTGCTTGCGCTGGGTTCAACGGCGCTGATCGTGCGCGCGGTGGATTTGCAGATCGTGCGCAAGGATTTTTATCAGCGCCAGGGCGATGCGCGCTTCCTGCGCGAAGTGCCGATCCCGGTTTCGCGCGGGACGATCTTCGATCGCAACGGCGAACCGTTGGCCGTGTCGACACCGGTTGAATCGATCTGGGCCGATCCGGGCGTTGTGCTGGAGCACGCCGATCGCCTGCCCGAATTGGCATTCGCACTCAAGGTCGATGCGCAAGCACTCAAGGACAATCTGCAACGTCACGAGGACAAGGAATTCCTGTACCTGAAGCGCCAGATCAATCCCGACGACGCGGCGGCGATCGTGAAGATGGGCATCCCGGGCATTTCCAGCCAGCGCGAATATCGCCGCTACTACCCCAGCGGCGAAGTCACCGCCCACGTGTTGGGCGATACCAATATTGATGATCACGGGCAGGAAGGCCTGGAACTGGCATTCGACGAGTGGCTGACTGGCAAGCCAGGCAGCGAGCGGGTGATTCGCGACAACAAGGGTCACACCGTCGAAGACGTCGAACTGGTGCGCGAACCCAAGCCCGGGCAGGATTTGACGTTGACGATCGATCGCCGCATCCAGTACCTGGCGTTTCGCGAGCTCAAGAGTGCGATCGTCAAGCACCGCGCAAAGTCCGGATCGATCGTGATCCTCGATGTGCACACCGGAGAAATCCTGGCGATGGTGAACCTGCCGTCGTACAACCCGAATGCACGTTCCGGAACTCCAGCTGGACGCCGCAACCGTGCCGTGACCGACGTGGTGGAACCGGGTTCAACCATGAAGCCGTTCACCATCGCCACGGCGCTTGAGAGTGGCAAATGGAAACCGGATACGCCGGTCGACACCAATCCCGGCACGCTGAGCCTGGCCGGCTACGTGATCCACGACGTGCACAACCACGGCATGCTCGATGTGACCGGTGTGATCACCCATTCCAGCAACGTTGGTGCTGCCAAGATCGCCATGACCTTGAGCAACGACCACATGTACGAAGTGTTCCATCGCTTCGGATTTGGAGAAACTACCGGTTGTGGCTTCCCGGGTGAATCGCCAGGAAATTTGCCGCCGCTGAACACATGGGGCGTGGTGGAAAAGGCAACGATGGCTTACGGCTATGGGTTGAGCGTGACCACGCTGCAACTGGCCCAGGCGTATGCGGCGATTGCCGACGATGGCCGCCTGCGTCGACCCACGTTTGTGAAAGGTGCACGTAATCCTGTGGACGCGGTCATCGATCCGCACCTGGCGCACAGCATCCTGAAAATGCTGGAAACCGTTGTTGCCCCCGGCGGCACCGGTCTGCGTGCAGCGGTACCGAATTATCTGGTCGCCGGCAAAACCGGCACGTCGCGCCAAGCTTCGGGTGGCGGTTACGGCAAGAGCTACATTTCGCTGTTCGCAGGCTTCGCGCCGGCTAGCGCGCCGCGCCTTGTGGGCGTAGTCGTGATCCATGATCCACAGGATGAATATTACGCAGCGCTTGTTGCCGCGCCGGTTTTCAGCAGCGTCATGACGTCGGCACTACGCCTGCTCGATGTACCTCCGGACAATGTCCAACACTGGTACGCCGGCGGCCCGGATACCGGAGCACCGATCCAGCAGGGCAGCAAGGCGCCCGACTATTCGACGGGCGACACCAGTTACGAGGAGGGCGTTCAGTGAGCGCCGTGCCGAAGCAACTGGCGAATCTGCTCGATGGCATCGCCGCGCCAATTGCGTGCGGCGATATCGTTGTGTGCGGGCTCACTCTTGATTCGCGCCAGGTACAGCGTGGTGACGCGTTTATTGCGCTACAGGGTGGTACCACGCATGGCATTACGTTTGCCCCGGCGGCGTTGGCGCAGGGTGCTTCGGTGATTCTTGCCGAAGCCCCTGCGCCCGTCGTTTCTTTGGAGCCGGGAATCGGAAATCGGGACTCGGGACTCGAAAAAGCGAAGGCGGTGAATCCGGATGCGGGGACTGCGATTGAAGCTTCCCTTCCCCCACAAGCGGGGCGCGTTCTTGATTCCCTTCCCCCGCAAGCGGGGCGCATTCCTTCTTCCCTTCCCCCGCAAGCGGGGAGCATTCCTTCTTCCCTTCCCCCGCAAGCGGGGAGCATTCCTTCTTCCCTTCCCCCGCAAGCGGGGAGCATTCCTTCTTCCCTTC
>JBDTLA010000051.1:0-13666 GCA_039935035.1 Rudaea sp.
GAATTTGCTTTGGCGATTGGCGAATTCAACATTGCACGTGAATATCTGCAGCGCACACTCGATAACGATCCGGCAAAAAGTGCGAGCTGGCTTCGGCTGGCCTATTGCCAACGCTACCGACATCGCGACGATCCGGATCTTCGACGCATCCAGCATGCCTGGAGCGACAATTCGCTGGACCTGCAATCGCGCACGTGTGCGGGATTCGCGTTGGGCAGGGCACTCGACGATCTTGGCGACTATGCGCAAGCCGCAGCAATTCTGATGGAAGCCAACGCGATGGCGCGCGCGAACGTTCCATGGCGCGCCGATATCTGGCGTGAGCTGGTCGAGCGCAGATTGGTCGAGCGTTCGCTGCCTCGGGTCGACGCTGCAAGCGACTTTGCCCCCATCTTCGTCGTCGGCTTGCCGCGCACGGGAACCACGCTGGTGGCAACGCTTTTGGGCCGCGACGAGCAACTGCGCGAACGTGGCGAACTGAACTGGATTCCCGCGATGTACGAACATCTTGCGGAGCAGGGCAAACTGTACGATCGCGCTGCGCTTTCGAAAGTCGCGCAATTCGTAACCGCGCAGATGCGCCGCGACGACACGCCGGCACACTGGTATCTGGACAAGAATCCGCTGAACTTTCGCTATCTGGATTTCATCGCGGCGCTGTTTCCGCAGGCCCGCATCATTCACTGCCGGCGCAATCTGCGCGACACCGCGCTGTCGTTGTGGACGCAGCACTTCGCGCACGCGGATCTGGGTTTTTGCTACGATTTCTCCAGCATCGCGCAATTCGCACACGGCCACGATCGCCTGATGTCGCATTGGCGCGAGGTACTGGAGGTGCCGATTCTGGATCTCGAATACGAAGCTTTGGCAACCGATGCGGGCAGCGCGTTGGGCGGGATCGCCAAGTCGCTGGGCTTGTCCGCGCCGCCGAGTACGCCCAACGCATCGGCAATGCCACGAACAATCGTCACTGCCAGCGTCTGGCAGGCGCGTCAGCCGGTGTACACCCGATCCATCGACCGCTGGAAAAACTACGCGGCGTACCTGCCCGAAATCGAAAGGTTATTTTGAAGAGGAATGCGCACCTTTGCGCAGTTCGATATCGCCGCTGAAGGTTTGCACGCTGATTTGGGCGTCGCCCGCTCCCAGATTTGCTTTCAGGCTGCTACCCGGCCCATGGCGCTTGTTGGCGACGCTCCCGTAATCACTGCCAACGTTGCCACTGAACGTGCTGGCATCGATGTGTGCGGAAAGTATGGTCGGCAGCTGTGCGTGGATATCACCACTCATCGATTCCAAATGCAGGCGCGCTTGGGGCAACAGCGCCACGGAAATTCTCGCGTCGCCGGAAACGCTACCGGTTTCCAGTTCCTGCACGCGGGCATCGGTCAAATCAAGATTGCCTGAAACCGTTTCGAGTTTGATCCGACCGCTCAGGCCCTTGGCACCGATGTCGCCGCTAACGCTCTGGATGTGCACACGCGTGGTGACAGCCGCAGTTGGTACCGAAAGCGCGATGTCCCCGCTGACACTGGTAACATCAATATCCGCAGCGGCACTGTCGATGTCGAGTTTGCCGCTGACGCCGGCCACTTTCAGCGATGCACCGGCCAACCCGTTCACTTTGGCATCGGCGCTGATGACGTGCAAATCTAGCCGCGCGCTTTGTGGCACATGCAGGATCAGATCGCTGGCGTGCTTGGGTCCGTTGCCGCCAAACCAACTGCTACTTTCAGAAACGACCTGCAATTTGAGTTGCTGAGAGGCTGATGAAATTTCCAGTTTTGAGCCGCCACCGAGGCTACCGCCAAGCTCAACTTCAGCGCGATCCCACCCAGTAATCACGACGCTGCCGCGCACGTTCTCGATCTCGATTCGCGCCGTGGCGGCAACAGCGAATGTTTCATGCAGACTCTTCGCCCCGTCACTTTCGGCTGAAATGCTGCGCTCGGGAGCGGCATTTGCCACGCCAAGCAGCGAAATCGCGATGCCCGCGACGGAAATCAGTAGCCCACATCGTGCGACGTGGAAACGTTGTAATCGCATGATTCGCATCCTCGATTCGATTCAACCGGTGAAGGGCTCGCGCAACAGGCGCATGCGCTGTGCATTGGTTCGATTCAGCAGCCCGACCAGAAACACGGCATCGGGATGCTGTTGCAGCGCATGCTGCAATTGCGTGCTGGCATCATCCAGATCGTGCGCTGCCGCGGCCAACGTCGGGTTTTTCGGCAGTGCCCACACCAAGGCAGTATGCGACCCAGGCGCTGTTTGGACATTGCGCGCAATCGCGACAACTGCTGCCGGAGCGCTACCTCGATCGGATTGATGCGATCGGGCACGAAGTAGCAGCAAGCTGGCCACGCAAACGATCGCCAGGCTCGCGGCAACCGCCATACTTGCAATTCGCACGCGCCGACGCGGCGTTTGCAACCGCGGGTCAATTTGCGGCCACAGGTCGCGTGCCGGTTGGACTGGACCGTTGAGTTGGCGCAATTGGCTGCGCCAGCGGATTTCATCGTTCATGTTTGGGCCCGTCATGATGCAGTTCCTCACGTTCCGGCCGTCAGCGCGAGCCGCAACAGGCCGCGTGCGCGATGCAATTGTGCCTTCGACGAACCGACGGCCATGCCCAGTTCGACGGAGATTTCCTCGTGTTTCCAACCTTCGATGTCATGCAGCACCAGCACCGCACGCGCACGCGGCGGTAGCGCGGAAACTGCGCGTTCCAGATCGCCACGTTCGGCCGCGCAAAACGGCACTTCGCCCAGGTCGATCGACTCCAGTTGCGCAGGATCAAGCGCATCGTGATCACGCCGGCTACGCAAATCCATCAATGCCGTATTGATGCCGAGTCGATACAGCCACGTCGAAAAAGCGCTTTCATGGCGAAAGCTGGAAAGCTTCTGCCACGCCTGCACAAACGCTACTTGCGTCAGATCCTCGGCACGCGCGCGATCCATTCCGACCAGACGCAGGATTGCACCGTATATCCGTCCGACATGATCGCGATAAATCTGCTCAAAGGCGCGCCTGTCGCCGGTTGCGGCACGCCGCACCAGCGCAGAAACCGCACTGTGCGTTGGTGCTTCGGGCAACCCCGGATTCATGCTGATCGCGATCCCGTCCATTGTGGAGTTGGATGCAGGATACGCGGTGGGGGTTTAGATGGGCGGTAACGGGACTCGTGAATTGAGACTCGTGAAGGGCAAAAGAACTTCGTCATGCCCGCGAAAGCGGGAATGACGAGTTACTGAATGCCCGATTCCCGATTCCCGATTCCCGATTCCCGGCTCTCAAGGCGTCCCTACCATCGTCTCTTCAGCCCCGTCCTCGGCCAGCAACGCCGCAATGCGTTGCTGCTCACGGCGCAATGCGTCGGGTAGATGATTTCCGTAGGAACCCAGGTATTCACCGATGCTTTCGTATTCGGCGCTCCAGCCTTCGACATCGACATGCAGCAACGCCTGCAGGCGCGCAGGCGACAATTCCAATCCGTCCAGATTCAGATCCTGCGCGCGCGGCACGTTGCCGATGGGAGTTTCCTGTGCACCTTCACTTCCGTTGCAGCGGCCAAGTATCCATTCGAGCACGCGCATGTTGTCGCCGAAACCTGGCCACAGAAACTTGCCGTCATTGCCTTTGCGGAACCAGTTGACGTGGAAAATTTTCGGTAGCTTCGCGCCGGGCTTTTGCATGTTCAGCCAATGCGAAAAGTAGTCGCCAAAGTTGTAGCCACAAAACGGCTTCATCGCCATCGAATCGCGGCGCAACACGCCGACCGCACCGGTCGCGGCTGCGGTTGTCTCCGATCCCATCGAGGCGCCGACCAGCACACCGTGAGTCCAGTCGCGCGCTTCAAACACCAGTGGCAACAAATGTGCGCGGCGCCCGCCGAAGATGATCGCCGATATCGGCACGCCCTGCGCAGCCTCGGCTTGCGGCGACCAGCTCGGGCATTGTCGCGCTGAAACGGTAAAGCGCGAATTCGGATGTGCGGCCGGTCCATTGCCGGCGATGTACTCACGTCCTTGCCAATCTTTCACCGGGACGCCTTCAGGCAAGCCTTCCCACCACGGATCGTCATCCGCGGTAACGGCGACATTGGTGAAGATCGCATCGTGATTGAGCATCGCCAGCGCATTCGGATTGGTCTTCGCGCTCGTACCTGGGGCGACACCGAAAAAGCCGGCTTCGGGATTGATCGCCCACAGGCGCCCATCTTCACCCGGCGTCATCCAGCAGATGTCATCACCGACCGTCCACACTTTCCAGCCGGCTTGGCGATAGCTTTCCGGCGGGATCAACATGGCCAGATTGGTTTTGCCGCAAGCCGATGGAAACGCGGCGGCGATGTAGTGGATTTCGCCCTTCGGATTTTGAATTCCCACAATCAGCATGTGTTCGGCCAGCCAGCCTTCCGTGCGCGCCTGCCACGACGCGATCCGCAACGCGTGGCATTTCTTGCCGAGCAGGGCGTTGCCGCCGTAACCGGAACCGATCGACTTGATCGACAGCTCTTCGGGGAAATGCATGATGAAGCGCTTGTGCGGATCCAGATCGCCGGTCGAGTGCAGGCCTTTGACGAACGAATCTTCCCGCTCGCCACGAGCAGCTCGCTCGGTGCCGTCGCGTTCGATGCGTTCAAGTGCGGGCGTACCCATGCGCGTCATGATTTGCATGTTGGCGACCACGTACGCGCTGTCGGTTATTTCCACACCGCATCGCGACAACGGCGAATCGATAGGACCCATGCAATAAGGAATCACGTACAGAGTGCGCCCGGTCATGCAGCCGTCGAACAACGCGTCGATCTTCGCGTGCGCCTCAGGCGGATCCATCCAGTGATTGTTCGGGCCGGCATCGTCACGGTTCTGCGTGCAGATAAACGTGAGGTGCTCAACGCGCGCAACATCGGCCGGGTCGGAGCGGTGCAGGTAGCAGTTCGGATGGGTGCGCGGATTCAATTCGCTCAACGCGCCGCTGACGAGCATCAGCTCGACCAGTGCATCGTATTCGGCCTCGCTGCCGTCGCACCAATGGATAGTGTCGGGCCTGGTGCGTGCGGCGACGTCGGCGACCCAGCGATTCAACGCTTCGAGCTTGCTCATGCTTGTCCTTCCCGTAAGCCTGAAATAATCGATGCGAGGCGATCTTTGCCGCCTGTCTGTTGCGACACGTTGCACTATTGCGGCCGGTTATGCCGGTATCAGCGTACCCACGACATGCTCCACATATGCTTCGAATTCGCCCTGCGCCAGCCGCGGCATGCCCAATTGCAACGCCAATTGCAGAAACCCGACGTAGGCCGCGTAGGCCAGGCGCGCACGATGGTCGGCCATGCGCTTGTCCATGCCGATTTGACGGTATGCCCGCGCCAGGAAATCCATGCGCCGTTGGGCCAGGCGCTCCATCAGCGGCCGCACCAGCGGATTGTCCAGGGCATGCAATAGCGCCGAATAAATCACATGCGATTTGGCTTCGCGCCCGCTGCGCCGGAACAGTTCGCGCAGGCGTTCGCGCGGATCGGCCAGATTTTCGACCTGACCGAATACATCGGCCGTATCCTGTACTTCCCAGCGTTCCAACGCCGCCTTCAACAGCGCGTCGCGAGTCGGAAAATGCCAGTAAAAGCTACCCTTGGTGACGCCAAGTCGGCGTGCCAATGCCTCGATCGCGAGCGCAGCCACGCCCTGCTCGGCGATCACGTCAAGCGCGCCGCGTTCCCAGTCTTCCGCGCTCAGGCGCGTGCGCTCGATTTTTTCCACGGCATGCAACATCCAGCCATGGTAACGGCTGAATCGGGCTGGGTGAAGTCCACGTTGCGCTGCAACGCAGCACAACGGACAATCAAGCTGATTGAAAGCGACACGATCGCTTGCCGTGTCGATTGACAGCTCCAATGCACGCAACCATACTCGTGAGTATGGTCGCGAATGCCGCCAGCATCAAGGTCTCCATGACGAAATCATCGGCAATGACATTGCGCAGTGTCGAAGGGTTGCACCTGGCTGTTCAAACCTGGGGCGATCCGACCGCGCCGGCCTTGGTATTTGCGCATGGGTTCGGCCAAACCCGCCATGCCTGGGGCACGAGTGCGGCTACGCTGGCCGCCCGCGGCTGGTATTGCCTGAGCGCAGACGCGCGCGGTCACGGCGAAAGTGGTTGGCGCGAAGACGGCAATTACGACTTCGCCCAATTCGTCGATGATTTGCGCCTCGTCGCGCGGCAGCCGGTGCAGCGCCCCATCCTGATTGGCGCATCCATGGGTGGCCTGCTCGGCATCATGGCCCAGGCCGGACCGGGTGCATTGGATCCCGGCCCGTTTCGTGCGCTCGTGCTGGTCGACATCACGCCGCGCTGGGAAACTCAAGGCGTGGATCGCATACTCGCGTTCATGCGCGCCTATCCACAAGGATTTGAAACGCTCGAGCAGGCTGCCGCAGCGATTGCGTTGCATTTGCCGCATCGTAAAGAGCAAAAATCACCGCAACGTTTGCGCTCGTTGCTGATGCCCAGCCACGACGGTCGGCTGCGCTGGCACTGGGACCCGCGACTGCTCGAACGCATTGCAACCGACGGACAAAGCCAACAGGCGGCGTTGCTCGATGCCGCACGCCGCATTTGTGTACCGACGTTGTTGATCAGCGCTGAGCACAGCGATATCGTCTCCGACGCCACAATCGCCGAATTCCAGCACTGCGTGCCGCATGCAAGCCACGTGCGCGTGCGCGATGCGACCCACATGATCGTTGGCGACCGCAACGATGCTTTCACCGCTGCCGTCGAGAATTTCATCCAACCGCTGCGCGAATCCGCGGGCGGCACTTCAAGGAGCAACTCAACATGACGCCCTGGTATCCGCTAATTGCTTTGCTCGTGGTCTGCCTGACCTGCGCCTATCTGCGCGTCGGTTTGCGCACCTGGACCCTGGCTGGAATCGTCGTTGTGATCGGCATCGGATGGCTCGCCGGCAGCGGCTGGTTAGCAACCGGGATTACCGCCGTGCTTTTCGCGGTGATCAGCGTGCCGCTGAACATTCCGGACTTCCGCCGCAATACCCTTACTGCGCCGCTGCTGAAAATCTACCAGAAGATCACGCCGCAATTAAGCGACACCGAACGCGTGGCGCTAGAGGCCGGCACGGTCGGCTTCGAAGGCGAATTGTTCAGCGGCAAACCAAACTGGCAACAATTGCTGCGTCAACCGATACCGCAACTGTCGGCCGAAGAGCAGGCGTTTCTCGACGGTCCATGCGAAGAACTGTGCCGCATGATCAACGATTGGGAGATCACCCATGAACTGGCCGACCTGCCGCCGCAGATCTGGGAATTCCTGAAGAAGAACAAGTTTTTCGGCATGATCGTGCCGCATCAATACGGCGGCTTGCAGTTCTCCGCGCTGGCCCACTCGGCGGTGCTACAGAAGGTGGCGAGCATTTCGGCAACGGTCAGTTCAACCATTGCCGTGCCGAACTCGCTCGGTCCTGCCGAACTGCTGTTGCATTACGGCACCACAGAACAGAAAGACCACTACCTGCCGCGCCTGGTCGATGGCCGCGAGATTCCGTGCTTCGCGCTGACCGGCCCGTACGCCGGGTCTGACGCCACTTCGATTCCCGATTACGGCATCGTCTGCAAGGATGAATACGAAGGTGGCAACGTGCTGGGTGTGCGTCTGAACTTCGACAAGCGCTACATCACGCTGGCACCGATCGCAACCGTCGTTGGCCTGGCTTTCCGCATGTTCGACCCGGACAAATTGCTCGGCGATACCGCAGATCTTGGCATCACGCTGGCATTGTTGCCGCGCGAAACCCGTGGCATCGAAATCGGCCGTCGTCACTTTCCACTGAACGTGCCGTTCCAGAACGGACCGGTGCGCGGCAAGGACGTGTTCGTGCCGTTGTCGCAATTGATCGGCGGCCCGGAAATGGCCGGACACGGCTGGCGCATGCTGGTCGAGTGCCTCTCCGTCGGGCGCGCCATTTCATTGCCGTCGAATGCGACGGGCTGTGTGCGTACCGCGGCAATTGCTACCGGTGCCTACGCGCGGTTGCGCAAGCAATTCGGCATCGCCATTGGCCGCTTCGAGGGCATCGAGGAAGCGCTCGCACGCATCGGCGGTTACACCTATCTCGTCAGCGCGCTGTCGCGTGCAACCGCGGCGGCAGTGGATCGCGGGGAAAAACCGTCGGTGCCATCGGCCATCGCAAAATATCACTGCACCGAACTGGCCCGCGAAGTAGCCAAAGACGCCATGGACGTGCATGGCGGCAAAGGCGTGCAGCTGGGCCCGAACAATTATCTCGGCCGCGGCTGGCAAGGCGCACCCATCGCCATCACGGTGGAAGGCGCGAATATCCTCACCCGCAGCATGATGATCTTCGGCCAGGGCGCGATCCGTTGCCACCCGTACGTACTCAAGGAGCTACAAGCCACCCAAATCACCGACTACGGCTCGCGCCTGCGGGCGTTCGATCGCGTGTTGTTCCAGCACATCGGATTTGCCATTTCCAATGCCGCGCGCAGTTTTGTACTGGGCATCACCCATGCAAAAATCGGGAGCGCGCCAGGCGACAAATACACCAAGCGCTTCTATCGAAAACTCAACCGCTACGCCGCAGCGTTGGCGTTGGTCGCGGATACCTCGATGCTCACGCTCGGCGGTAAACTCAAGTTCAAGGAAAAACTTTCCGCGCGCCTGGGCGACGTGCTGTCGAACCTGTACATCGCCAGCGCGATGCTCAAGCGCTACGAGGATCTCGGCCGCCCGGCCGCAGACCAGGCATTGCTCGCGTGGGCCTTCCACGATTGTGTGTGGCGCATGCAGATGGCGCTCGATGGCGTGATGCGCAATTTCCCGATGCGTCCTGTAGCGTGGCTGCTGCGAGTGCTGGTGTTCCCGTTTGGTCGGCGTGAAGTGCCGCCATCAGATCGCCTCGGCCACCGCGTCGCCGCCATACTCTGCGCGCCGGGCGAGGCGCGTGCCCGCCTGGGTGAATGGGCATTCCTCTCGCCGACGGCAAATAATCCGGTCGGTCGCATGAACGCGCTGCTGGCCGACGTGATCGCCGCCGAACCGGTAGAACGCAAATTTCTCAAGGCACTCAAGAGCGAATCCATTGGCGCGCACGACTACGCCAGCCAGCTCGCCGAGGCGGAAAGCTGTGGCGCCATCAGCGCCGAAGAACGCAAACTGCTCGAACGCGTACGCGCCGCCACGTTTGAGTTCATCAGCGTGGACGATTTCGATTCGCGCGAACTGGAATCAGCAGTCAAGCACGGCAAGGCGCCGTTACGCTCGGTGGCGTGATCGGACGGTTTTGCGCAACTGCGTAACAGCAAAAAGCACAAGCGCGTAGGCTGGGCTTGCCAGCCCAACCTACGCGAACGGGTTTGCCGGTGCAGCCTGCGAGTGGGCTCGTCGCAGGCGAGATAGAAACGACAACCTGATCAAACCACCGACGCTGGTTTATCATCGGTCGGAGCGTCGCGCAATTCCGGCGAACGCGTTACCCTCCAACCAACATATGCCGACGACGATGCCGCCAGCATCGCCAGCAGACCAAAACCCGACAGCACCACCCCCAGGCTGCGCAACACGTTGAATCCGCTGGTCACGACCAAATCACCGAACCGCCACACCGCGGTATCGATGAAGTTCTTCGCCTTGTAGCGTGCTTCGGCATCCATGCGCGTATAGATGCTGTCGGAAGCCGGTTTGAAGATGCCGTAGGCACTGGCGCGGGTAACGACGGCAAGCACCGCGACCCATGATCCCCCGACGAGGATCAGCCCGACAAACATGGCAGCCTTGACCACACCATCGAGTACCAGCGCCGCGACCGGTCCGAAGCGAACCATCAACTCACGGGTCAGAAATATCTGTAGCACGATCTGCAATCCATTTGCGTACAAATCCACGCTGGCGGCGAAGTCGATGCGCGTGGCAGCGGTGTGATAGGTCACATGGCTGTAGTCAGCGAGCAACGCGTAGACGACAGTCCCGACGCCATCGCCGAGCAACATCAACAAGGCCATGCGTCGCAGCAGTGGCGACGCCAGTGTCTGCCGCGCCCCTGCGAGAAACCCACCGCCAATGATGCGCTCATTGCGTTGCTCATCACCTACCACGGGATAGCGACGCGACCAACTCACCAACATGCCGATACACACGATCGCCAATCCGAGCAGCAATGCCGATATCACCAATAATCCCGAAACGCCCACGGCGTAAACCAACGCACGCGTCAGACCAGGTCCAAAGAGCGCGCCCAGCGGCCCACCCAATGCGATGATGGGAAACAGCCGGTGCGCTTGTTCGGCGTCGAACAAATCGGCCATGAAGCTCCAGAACACGGCCACAACGAAAAGATTGAATACGCTGACCCAGACGAAAAATGCCGCGCCAAGCAGGCGCGCGCCGATCACATCCTGCATGCGGAACAAGGGAATGAACGCCAGCATTCCGGCGACGAAGAATACATACACGATGGGTACGAATCGCCGCCGTGGAAAGCGCGCAACCAGCGCGCCAAACACTGGGGTGAGCGCGAGCGTCACGACCAGGGTAGCTGCGTAGAAAAGCGGCAACGCGATCGAACCGACTGCTGCGGATAACTGGTCGCGCACCGGCCGAATCACGTAATAGGCCGCCAGTACACAGAAAAAATAGATGAAGGCCACGATGACCGCAGGCCATTCATGACGCTTGATCGCATCGCGCGGATTTGAACGGAATGGGAACACGCGCGAACGCCGTTTGCTGCAATCCTTCAAGCCTACCATGTTGCGGGCGCGTTTCCGGCATAATCGGCGCATGCCCAGTCTCACGTATCTGTATCGTTATCCGCTCAAATCCGCTGCGCCGCTGCCGTGCGAAGCCGCTGAAGTAGAAGCGCGCGGCCTGGCCCACGACCGGCGCTGGATGGCGGTCGATGCACACGGCTCGTTTCTCACTGCGCGCAAGTATCCCCGGCTCACCTTGATCCGAGCGCAACCCGACGGCGATTGGCTGATGCTTGAAGCGCCGGGGATGCCACGCCTGCAACTGATACCGGCACGCGACGACCGGCGCGAAGACGTGGTCGTTTGGGACAGCCGCGTGCCGGCATTGTTTGCAGAAGGGAATGCGCAAGCCTGGATCAGCGAGTTTCTCGGCGTGCCGGCGCAATTGGTTTTCATGGATGCCGCGTGCCTGCGCAGTGTCGATCCGAAGTATTCAACACCTGGCGATCAAGTCAGTTTCGCCGACGGATTCCCGCTGCTGCTGATCTCACAAACCGCGCTGGACAATCTCAACGCCAAATTGAGCGATCCGATCCCCATGCTGCGCTTTCGCCCCAATCTCGTGATTGACGGCACGCAAGCGCATGCCGAAGACGGCTGGAAGCGCATCCGCGTGGGCGACATTGAATTCGACATCGTCAAACCCTGCATGCGCTGCACCATCCCCACGATCGACGTCGAGCGCGGCACGTTCGATCCAGACGGCGAACCCCTGCGCACGCTGAAAACCTATCGACGCACCGACAAGGGCGTGAGCTTCGGCCAGAACCTCATTCCCCGCGGCGTAGGCACGCTACGCATCGGCGATGCTGTGGAGGTTCTGGCTTAGGCCACGCACAAGGCCATGATTTACCATGAAAGACACAAAGGACACAAAGGACACAAAGATTGAACTCTGAATCTTGCTTTCCTTGGTGTACTTTGTGTCCTTCGTGGTAGAACCAGCTCGTATGCTGCGCTGCGATGGAGCATCTGCTCTAGCGATGCACCTTAGCCTCAGGCACTTGGCAACATACTGTTCTCCATGACCTACGACTACATCATTGTCGGTGCCGGCTCGGCCGGTTGCGTACTGGCCAATCGGCTAAGCGAAAACCCGGCCAAACGCGTGCTGTTGCTCGAAGCTGGGCCGCGCGACTGGCACCCACTGATCCACATGCCAGCAGGTCTGGCCAAGTTGGTCAATCGCAAAGGAATTAACTGGGACTATTACACGCAGCCAGAGGCCCAGCTCGATAGCCGCCGCCTGTGGTGGCCGCGTGGCAAGGTGCTCGGCGGCTCCAGTTCGATCAACGCGATGTGCTACATCCGCGGCGATGCGCGCGACTACGACGAGTGGGCGCAACTCGTCGGCGATGAAAGCTGGAACTGGAACAACGTACTCGAATACTTCAAACGCGCCGAAGGCAACTCGCGCGGTGCAGACGAACTGCATGGGAGCGACGGTTTGTTGGGCGTGCAGGATCTGCGTTATCACAATCCCTTGTCGCAGACATTCATCGACGCCGCAGTGGCTTGCGGACATCGGCGCAATCCCGATTTCAACGGCACCGAGCAAGCGGGCTTCGGTTTATATCAAGTCACGCAAAGGAATGGCGCGCGCTGCTCCACTGCCGCCGGCTACCTGCGTGCCGCGCGCGACCGGCGCAATTTGCGCGTGCTCACCCGCGCCGTAACCCAGCATGTATTGTTCGACGGCCATCGCGCCATTGGTGTCGACTACCGGCATCACGGGCGACCCACCCGCGCCAATGGCGGCGAAGTCATCCTGTGCGGCGGCACCATCAACTCACCGCAACTGCTGATGCTTTCCGGCATCGGACCAGCGGACCATCTGCGCGAACACGGCCTGCGTAGCATCGTAGATTTATCCGCAGTGGGTGAAAACCTGCAGGATCATCTGGACATCTGCACGCTACAGCGCTGTACCCAGCCGATTACGTACGACCGACTAAATGAGCTTGCCGCCGGGCTGCGCTTCCTCTTCAGGCGCGACGGTCCTGGAACGTCGAATATTGCTGAAGCGGGTGGATTCGTGCACACCCGCCACGCACGCGACGAGCGCTGCGACGTACAGTTTCACTTCATCCCTGCGCTGCTCGACGATCACGGCCGCAACCGCATGCCTGGTTACGGCTACACAATGCATGCGTGTGGATTGCACCCACTCAGCCGCGGCGCCATTCGTCTGGGGAGTGCCGATCCAAATGCGAAGGCAGAAATCCGCGCGAATTATCTGGGCGATCCCGATGGCCACGATCTGCGAACGCTGATCGAAGCCCTGAAATTGTCCCGCGAGATATTCGCCGCCGCACCATTTGCAAACGTGCGCGGCGATGAAATTCTTCCCGGCAGCACTTGCGTCAGTGATGACGACATCATTGCCTACATCCGACGCAAAGCCGAAACGGTGTATCACCCGGTTGGCACCTGCCGCATGGGCAACGACGCCGATTCCGTAGTTGATTCACAACTGCGAGTGCGCGGCATCGACGGCCTGCGCGTGGTTGACGCCTCGGTTATGCCCTGTCTGCCCGGGGGAAATACCAACGCACCCACGGTCATGATTGCGGAGAAGGCTGCGGATTTTATTGTTGGGGCCAACTGAAGGGCTTCGCTGATGCTCGACGACGTCGAGCACGTTCGCCCGTACAAAGCAAAGCTTCCACTCGACTGCGTCGAGCGGGTAACTTTCAAGTGCAGGGCTTTCACTCGCCTACGGCGAGCGAGTGACTTCTTCTTGAGTGGCCAAGAAGAAGTCACCAAGAAGAAGGCCACCCCGGTGGGGCGGTCTCCGGACATCCTGCCCTACGACTTCGCGAGCGTGCTACGGGGTTCGCTGAATGTACATCCATGTACATGCAGCGAACTGGCGC
>JBDTLA010000052.1:0-11447 GCA_039935035.1 Rudaea sp.
ACCAATCCCGCGCTCGGCGTGCGCTCGCCGAAATCGCCGCGCAAGCTGCCCCAGGTGCTCGACGTCGATGAAGTCGGTGCGCTGCTCGACTTTCCCGTTGACGATCCGGAAGCCATCCGCGATCGCGCACTTTTTGAACTTTTATACTCCAGCGGGCTGCGCGTCTCCGAACTGACCGGCGTGCGCTGGGGCGACCTGGATCTTGACGAAGGCATGGTGCGCGTCACCGGCAAAGGCAGCAAGACCCGCATCGTGCCGGTTGGGCGCAAGGCCGTCGTCGCGTTGAAAATGTTGCGCGAGCAGGACCGCCCCGGCTCCGACGCACCGCTAGTCTACGGCCGGCTCGGCAAACCGCTCACACCCAATGGCGTGCGTGCGCGTCTGAAACGTCGCGCGAAAGACCAGGGCGTGTGGAAGCGCGTCTACCCACATCTGCTGCGCCATTCCTGCGCCAGCCACGTACTCGAATCTTCCGGTAACTTGCGTGCTGTGCAGGAACTGCTTGGCCACGTCGATATCGGCACCACGCAAATCTACACGCACCTGGATTTCCAGCATCTCGCCCGTGTTTACGATGCGGCGCACCCGCGCGCGCGGCGCAAGAAATCCTCGCCATCGTAGGTTGGGGTGAGCGCACGCGAGCTCCGACACCACGACGTTTGGAATTGGCGAATGTTCGGATTCGTGCCTCACCCCAACGTACCGGGTAACGGCGGCCTGCGTGCTCCGCGCTTGGAATTCCCCCCATCCATCCCCATCATTGCCAGTCCCCCGTTGCAAAACCTGCCCATGTCCGATTCCTTCCACGCCACCACCATCGTTTCCGTGCGCCGCGATGGCAAGGTCGTCATTGGCGGCGACGGACAGGTCACGTTGGGCAACACCATCGTCAAAGCCAATGCACGCAAGCTGCGGCGGCTGGGCAAGAACAATGATGTACTGGCCGGGTTCGCTGGCGCCACCGCCGATGCATTCACGCTGTTCGAATTGTTCGAAGCCAAGCTCGACAAGCACGGCAACAATCTCACCCGCGCGGCTGTTGAGCTGGCCAAGGAGTGGCGCACAGATCGGCGCCTGGGCCGGCTCGAAGCAATGTTGGCGGTGGCCGACAAGGAAGCGAGCCTGCTCATTTCCGGCAACGGCGACGTGCTCGAACCCGAAAATGGCCTGATCGCCATCGGTTCCGGCGGTCCATTCGCACAAGCAGCAGCCATGGCGCTGCTGCAACACAGTGATCTGCCTTCACGCGAGATCGTGGAACGCGCGCTGAAAATAGCTGGCGATATCTGCATTTACACAAATCACAATGTGACGATTGAAGAGCTGTGAATCGGCAATCACCACAGCGACAACCCTGAAAGTGACAGGCTCTCCCCATTCCCCATTCCCGTCCTGACAATGTCCGAACTCACTCCCCGTGAAATCGTCAACGCCCTTGACCGCTACATCATTGGCCAGAATGCGGCCAAGCGTGCGGTTGCCATTGCACTGCGCAACCGTTGGCGGCGCATGCAACTGGATCCGTCGTTGCGCGACGAGGTAACGCCAAAGAACATCCTGATGATCGGGCCGACCGGCGTCGGCAAGACCGAAATCGCGCGCCGCCTGGCGAACCTGGCCAACGCGCCGTTCATCAAGATCGAAGCGACCAAGTTCACCGAAGTTGGCTACGTGGGCAAGGATGTTGAACAGATCATTCGCGATCTGGCCGATGTTGCGGTGAAGATGGCGCGCGAGCAGGCGAAGTCGCACGTGCGCAGCCAGGCCGAGGATCGCGCCGAGGAACGCATCCTCGATGCGCTGCTGCCGAAGCGGCAGAATCTCGGTTTCGAGGGTGAGCCGCTACCGGCGCAGACAGAAGAGTCGGCAACGCGCCAGAAGCTGCGCAAGCAGTTGCGCGAAGGCACGCTCGATGAGCGCGAAATCGAAATCGAAACCGCGGTCAACGTCGGCGTGGAAATCATGGCGCCGCCGGGCATGGAGGAAATGACCCAACAGCTGCGCGGCATGTTTTCATCGATGGCTGGGCAGAAGACCCAGCAGCGCAAACTGCCGATCAAAAGCGCGCGACCACTGCTGATCGACGAAGAAGCCGCGCACATGATCAACGATGAGGAGATCAAGGCGCAGGCGCTGGAATCGTGCGAGCAAAACGGCATCGTGTTCATCGACGAAATCGACAAAGTCTGTCAGCGCGGCGAATGGGGCGGCGCGGGCGTGAGTCGCGAAGGCGTGCAGCGCGATCTGTTGCCTTTGGTTGAAGGCTCCACCGTGTCGACCAAGCATGGCATCGTCAAGACCGATCACATCCTGTTCATCGCTTCGGGCGCGTTTTCGTTGACCAAGCCATCGGACCTGATTCCGGAATTGCAAGGGCGCTTCCCAATCCGCGTCGAGTTGTCTGCGCTCACCGCCGACGATTTTGAGCGCATCCTGACCGAACCGCGTAACGCATTAACCAAGCAGTACGTCGCATTGCTGGCCACCGAAAATGTGACCCTGGAATTCACTGCCGACGGCGTGCGACGTCTTGCCGAAATCGCGCATGAAGTCAATGCACGCACCGAGAATATTGGCGCGCGACGCCTGCATACCGTACTCGAACGCCTGCTCGATTCGATCTCCTACGAGGCACCGGACCAGCACGGCAAACGCTATACTATCGATCCGGAATATGTCGATGCGCACCTGGCCGCACTTGTGCAGGATCAGGATTTGAGCCGATACATTCTTTGATTTGCACTTGCGACCGCATCGCAGTAACCGCAGCAGCGAACGCTCGCCCCCTCGCGCGTACTGATGCGTTGTCCGCATGGCGTTGTGCACTAATGCAAGCCGGCCGGGCCGCTATGACAAAAGGCAGAAGTTGAATTGATTTTTTTGTTGGAACAACATGGCTAGTATCAAACATCACCGCGATGGCAACGTGGTCCAGTTTCGCGGTCGCGGTGTACGCGCACAGTTGCGCGAAGCCATGGACGAACGCGTGCCGTTGCAGATCGCGCGCGAGCGCACCGCACCGGGCTGGGTGCATGGTTATGCCATTGCCATGTCGTCTGAGTTTTGCCTGATCGCAGAAGTCAGCGACACCATGTGTTTCGACGGATTCCTCGTTGTCGCCGTTGGCGATGTCACCTCGGTCGAACAGGATCCAGGCCGCGAATTCGTCGAACGCGCGCTGCAAATGAACGAGCAGAAATTTCCGGAATTGCCGGATTTCAACCTCGACGACTGGCAACGCGTGGCGGAGTCTGCCGCACTTGTCGAGCCGTTGATCGCGCTCAACATGCTCGATGAAGACAACGGCGAAGTCAGTTACATCGGCCGCCTGGTCGGCGCGCAATCCGATGGCTTGATCATGCAGGAAATCGATCCGAATGCCGTCTGGTATCCGGACACCGGTGGTTATGAGTTTCCGAGCATCGGTTCGATTGGTTTCGGTACTGCTTATATGAACCTGCTCGCGCGCGTTGCCGGCACCCCACCAGTGCCCCAACCCGACGGCGAATTCCTGGCTTGACATGCGCCCACACGTTTCCGACATTACCCTGCATCGTGCGTCGCACACGCTCGAAGTCTCGTTCGACAGCGGCGAAGTGTTTCGCATGACCTGCGAATACCTGCGCACGCATTCGCCCAGCGCCGAAGTGCAAGGCCACGGCCCCGGCGAACGCATCCTGCAATTTGGCAAGCGCGACGTGAACATCGCCGAGATCGTGCCGGTCGGTCATTATGGTGTGCTGCTCAAATTCGACGACGGCCACGAAACCGGCATCTATTCCTGGAGCGTGCTGCACGATCTGGGCGTCAACATGCACGCAAACTGGCAGGGTTATCTCAATGCGCTGGCGGCGGCAGGATTGGCGCGGGAACCGGCCTGAGAGCGTTGGATGTCGACCGTTCCCGGCTACAATCGTGAGCTCCAAACCTGCGAGCCAAGCGGTCATGCCCGAAGAAATTGAAATCGATACCGACAAACTGCGTGAAACCATCGACGCGGAAATCGAGAAAGAAGGTGGCAGTCTGCTGCGCACGATCGCGCTGACCACGGCATTGTTCGCGGCAATGGCTGCAATCGCTTCGCTCGAAGCCGGTGGGACGGTCAACGAGGCGCTGGCACTCAAGACCGAGGCGACGCGCCTACAGGCCGAGGCCTCGGATCAATGGGCTTACTACCAGGCCAAGGGACTTAAGGCAGCCATAGTCAACGCCGAGAAGAATTCCTGGGTCGCGCTCGAAAAAACACCACCGCCGGAACTGGCGGCAAACGCCGAACGCTACGCTGCCGATCAGAAAACCAGCAAAGATCAGGCCGAGGGTCTTGAGCGTCAACGCGATGAGAATGGCAAACGAGCCGACGCGCTGATGCACCAGCACCATTTCTATGCGCAGTCGGTGGCGCTACTGCAAGTGTCGATCGCGCTCGGCGCGGTCGCCGCACTCACGCACAAGCGTCTGATGTGGATCGGCTCGACGTTACTTGGCTTGGTCGGGTGCAGTGTGTTCGCGTGGGCATTTTTTGGCGCCTGAAAAGAGCGCCATGAATTCGAACGAATCGGGCACGCTCCATCCCGTCTATCGCGACTTCCCCCAAGCGTAGGGGCAAAATGCTGGCACTACACCTGCATCGCTTCGCGATCCTGCGCCTGAAAGAATTCGAGCGGGCGAAAACCGAATGGCCGCGCCAATAGCAAGTCGGGGAAGTTCTCGATCTGCGTGTTGAATTCGCGAACGGTTTCGTTGTACTCCTGCCGTGCTGTCTGCAAGCGATCTTCCACATCGACGAGGTCGCGTTGCAATTGCGCGAAGTTGTCGCTGGCCTTCAGATCCGGATTGCTTTCCTGCAACGCCAGCAGTCGCGTAACCTGGACTTGCAGCTGGGTTTCGATTTCACCGCGTTGCGCAACCGGGGCCGTGGAGATGGCGCGATTGCGCAATTGCGCAACCTCCTCGAACGTCGCGCGTTCGTGTGCGGCATAGCCTTTCACGATGGCGACCAGTTGCGGCACCAGATCGTAGCGGCGCTGCAATTGCACGTCGATATTGCTCCACGCCTTGCGCACGCGGTTGCGCGCGGCGATCAGGTCATTGAACGTGATGATCGCAAACGCCATCACGGCAAGCGATACGAAGCCTGCAATCCACCACATGCTCATGCTCGAAGCGACCCCACATTACGCGGATATTCCAACGCCGCAGACGTCGTGATGATACGGCATCGTCCGGGCCGCTTGATCAGTCGTCGATCAAGGTGCGCAGGCAGATCGCTCGGCGTATGCTGCGTTCGTTTATTCTGGTCCTGGCCGAATGCGGGGTACACGCCATGTCGTATCCGTGGAACTCACAGTTCATCCAAGACAATAGTCCGCATCGCTTGCTTCGGCTTGCCCTGATTTTGTTGATGCCAGTGTGCATATCCGCTCGCGCTACCGACATCGAAGTTGGGCCGACGGATAATTTCCGCAGCGCGATGCAGGGCCTGCAACCTGGCGACACGCTGATTCTGGACGACGGCACGTATCTGCTCTCCAGCTATTTTTCTATATCGCTGCACGGCACGAGTTCGCAGCCGATCATGATTCGCGCCAAAACCGGTGCCCACCCGGTACTCAAATACGTCGGCGCCTCGCAGAATATCGTCAACATCAACAACACCACGTTTCTCACGCTCGACGGCATCGAATTCACCGGTGGCTCGCGCGCAATCCGCTTCACCGGCGGCAGCGACAATACGGTCAGCAACTGCCACATACATGACATCGCCGCGAACGCGATTGCCGCAAACGACAATGGATACGACTACGCGCGCTTCAGTTTCGTCCACAACGAGATCGACCACACTGGAGACACGGGAGAAGCATTTTACCTGGGCTGCAATAACGATGATTGCCGCATCCACGATTCACTCGTCGCCAACAATTACATTCATGATCTCGACAGCCCCGCTATCAGCCAGGGCGATGGCATCGAGATCAAGAAAGGTAGCTACGCGAACGTCGTACGCGACAACGTAATTCACGACACCAGTTATCCGGGCATCACGCTGTACGACGTCAATGGCAACGGTGCAGTCAACATCATTGAACGCAACATCGTGTGGAATTCGGGCGACAACGGAATCCAGGTCACCGCCGATGCGATCGTGCGCAACAATATCGTGCTCGGCGCGACCGCGAGCGCGATCGCGTCGAACGCCGTGCAAGGAGGCACGGCAGCGAATCTGACCATCGTCAACAACACGCTGCTGATGGCAACCGGCACGGGCATCAAGCTCAACAGCGTCAGTGGCACAGTGATCATCGCCAACAACGCAATCTACGCGCCGAATGCGTACGCCATCGCGGCCAACGGTAGCTTGAACCAGATCACCTCGATTGCCAATGCGGGCACGGGCGCATTGACCGGCGTGACCAGTGGTTTCGATACCAGCGGTAATCTGGCTACCGATTTCTTTGCCGCCAATCTTTCTGGCGTACCACCGCAAAACCTGATCCCGAAAGGATCACGCCTGGCGGGTGCAGCAAACCTCGCGCAATTGCCACTGGACGATTTCTATGCGCGTACACGCGGCACTCAGGCGGATATTGGCGCGTATCGGGCAAATCCGGCCGGCAATCCCGGCTGGAAACTTTCTGCCGGGTTCAAGATCCTCGACGAGATTTTTGTCGGCGATTTCGAGGCACTGAAGTAACATAGCGCGATGGACGAGCCCACCACCCATTTCGGATATCGCGAAGTACCGGCCGCAGACAAGCAGAAGCTTGTCGGGCGCGTGTTCACGTCGGTCGCCTCGAAATACGATGTGATGAACGATTTGATGTCCTTCGGCGTGCATCGGTTGTGGAAGCGTTGGTTCGCTGCGACCAGCGGTGTGCGCACGGGCGATGCGGTGCTCGATCTGGCTGGCGGCACCGGCGACATTGCCGCGCTGCTGCTGCCGCGCGTCGGTGAAGGCGGGCGCGTAGTGATCGGCGATATCAATGCGGCAATGCTACGCGCTGGTAGGGACCGATTGCTTGATCGTGGCCTGGTGCGCAATCTGGATTACGCGCAAGTCGATGCGCAGGCACTGCCGTTTCCGGACCGCAGTTTCGACGCCGTTACCATTGCTTTTGGCCTGCGTAACGTCACCGACAAGGACGCCGCATTGCGCGAGATGCATCGCGTGCTGCGCCCCGGTGGACGCGCGTTAATCCTGGAATTTTCCACGCTGCGCTCGGAATTGCTCAAGCCGCTGTACGATTTCCACTCATTCAAGGTGCTGCCGCGCCTGGGCGCATTTATTGCTGGCGATGAAGACAGCTATCGCTATCTTGCCGAATCCATCCGCAAGCATCCGGATCAAGCCACGCTCAAGGCGATGATGGAAGCCGCCGGCTTCGCCAACGTCGATGTACGCAATCTCAGCGCCGGCATCGTCGCGATTCATCGCGGGTACAAGATTTAGCGCCACAGGCTACGGTTTCACGTTCTACGGCGCCAGCAATTATCATTACTTCGAGCGAGAGCGCCCCCATCCGCCCCATGTTTGATTGACGCCGGCACCTTCCTCCGCTGTGCAGGGAAGGAAAAGCCGGGCCGTTTATGGCGTGATTTCCCTTCCCTCGAAGTTCAATTCTACGTGCGTTTCCGCACAATCGGGGGTCATGCCTGCTTCCCTTCCTCCGCTTGCGGGGGAAGGTGGCGGCAGCCGGAAGGGGGCAACATGGCGAAGCGCAGTTGTCGGCGAATTCGTAACATCTGTAGGCCTTTTGACACAGGCGCGAGCACGCCAGCGGCGCATAATCGACGCTTTGCATCATCTTCTCAGGATTCGCGGAGAACCCACGTGCGCAATACTCTCGCAACCGCAATATTGACGACCGGCTTGCTGGTCTTTCTGGCGCCGGCCATCGCCGCATCGCACGCCAGCCCGGACGAATCGGTGAAAGTCGACGTGCAGCACTCCGACAAGGACAAGGCGCCGACACCGCACGAACGAACCGTCACAACATCGCACAGCGTGCAGATCAACGGCCGCGCGATTGCCTACAAAGCGACCGCCGGCACGCTGATCATCCGCAACGACGAGGGCAAACCTGACGCAAGTTTTTTTTACGTCGCCTACACCGTCGATGCTGGCAAAGGTGCGAATCCGCGACCGGTCACGTTTCTGTACAACGGCGGGCCAGGCTCATCGAGCATCTGGCTGCACATGGGATCGTTCGGGCCGGTGCGCGTATTGACCAACAGTCCACAGGCCACCGCACCACCGCCGTACAAACTTGTCAACAACAGCGACAGCCTGCTCGACAAGACTGATCTGGTTTTCGTCGATGCAATCGGTACCGGTTTTTCCAAAGGCCTGCCAAAGCACGACGACAAGGACGGCCACGGCAAGGACGAAAATCCGGACAAGCGATTCTGGGGTACTGACGAGGATATCGACGCGTTCGGCCGCTTCGTGCAGCGTTACATCAGCGTGAATCATCGCTGGAACTCACCAAAATTCCTGTTCGGCGAATCCTATGGCACGCCCCGTTCGGCCGGTTTGGTGAAGTATCTTGCCGACAAGGGCATCGCCTGCAACGGCGTGATTTTGTTGTCGTCGATCCTCAACTATGCCGTGCGCCTGCCTGGCATGGACATCAATTTTGTCAACTACCTGCCCTCGTATGCAGCCATCGCCTGGTACCACGACAAGCTGCCGAACAAGCCAGCTACACTCGAACCATTCCTCACCCAGGTACGCGATTTCTCGCGCGGTGAATATTCCGTCGCGCTGAGCAAGGGCGCGGCCCTCAGCGACCAGGAGCGCGATGCGATCGCCATCAAGCTGCACGCCTATACGGGCTTGAGTGTGACGTATTTGAAGGAAGCGAATTTGCGCGTCGACCCGAGCCGCTTCCGCAAGGAGTTGTTGCGTGGCGAGCGCCTGACCATGGGTCGTTTCGATGCGCGCTTCGAGGGCGTCGATAGCGATGCCGCCGGCGAGGAGCCGGAAACCGATCCGTCTTCCACCGCAATCAGCGGCGCGTTCATCGCTGCGTTCAACGATTACCTGGTGCGCGATCTGAATTACGTCAGCGATGTCCCGTATAAAGTTTCGATCACCGGGCCGCGCACCTGGAATTGGGAACACAAGATTCCGGGTTCACACCGCCCGGTGCCGCTGCCGATCATGGTCGACGACCTGGGCGCGGCGATGCGCGAAGACCCGCACTTGAAAGTGCTGTCGGCGAACGGCTATTTCGATCTGGCCACGCCGTTCTTCGCCACCGAATACGATCTGGCGCACTTGGGCATCGATGCAAAACTGCGCAAGAACGTGACCATCGATTACTACCCGGCCGGTCACATGGTGTATTTGAATCTGGATGCCTTGAAGCAGTTCAAGACCGATCTGTCTTCGTTCTACGACAGCGCGGCGCCACGTTGACCGGAAAGGGCGCATCCATCCAATTTCTATTTTCGTTTTGGGTTCTTTGCCATGAACAGCCTGCACGCCGAAGCCGATCCACATTCGTACGCGCAACCTGAAAGGGTTCGAGTAAGCGCGCTTGCGCTGGACTTGAGTGTTTCGTTCGAGCGCCACGAACTGTCCGGAAGCGCGGAATTGTCGCTCGACTGGCGCGATAGGCAGGCACGCGAACTGGTGCTGGATACGCGCGATTTGGCAATCGATTCGGTTGAGGCGCAAGGCGTCGACGATCACTGGACGTCGGCAAAATTCGAGCTGGCGAAACCCAATCCGATCCTGGGCTGCGCACTGCATATCCACCTGTCCGACCAATCGCACAAAGTGCGCATTGTGTACAAGACCAGCGCGGACGCATTCGGCCTGCAATGGCTCGATCCGACGCAGACTGCCGGCAAGAAGCATCCTTTCATGTATTCGCAATCCCAGGCGATCAATGCACGTTCCTGGGTTCCACTGCAAGACACACCGGGTGTGCGCTTCATTTACCGCGCACGCATCCGCACGCCGAAGGCGTTGCGCGCGGCGATGAGCGCGGACAACGATCCGAAGCATCCGCTGGATGGCGATTATCGCTTCGACATGCCGCAAGCCATTCCGTCGTATCTGCTCGCGCTTGCCGTGGGCGATCTGAATGTGCGCGAAATCGGACCACGCAGCGCGGTGTATGCCGAGCCTGAAACCGTCGCGCTGGCCGCGACCGAATTCGCCGACACCGAAAAGATGATCGATGTCACCGAGGAGTTGTATGGCGCGTATCGTTGGGGTCGTTACGACATCCTCGTGCTGCCGCCTAGCTTCCCGTTCGGCGGCATGGAGAACCCACGCCTGACCTTCGCCACACCAACCGTGCTGGTCGGCGACAAGAGTCTGGTCAGTCTGGTCGCGCACGAGCTGGCGCATTCGTGGTCCGGCAACCTGGTGACCAATGCGACCTGGCGCCAGATCTGGCTCAATGAAGGATTCACAACATACGTACAGGGTCGCATCGTCGAGGCCGTCTACGGAAAGCAGCAGGCCGACGAAGAATTCATCATCGACGCAAATGAACTGCGCGAGCAGATGAGACACGACATCGCACCTGCTGATCAGCGCCTCGTGCCGGATCTGGATGGCCGCGATCCAGACGACGGCCTTACCCAGATCGCCTACATCAAGGGTTCGTGGCTTCTGCAATGGCTGGAATCCAAATTCGGCCGCGAAACCTTCGATCCATTCGTGCGCGAATATTTCGACCACTTCGCATTCCAAAGCATCACGACTAATGATTTCGTCGAATACCTGAAAGCCAATCTGCTCGACAAGCATCCTGGCAAGGTCAGCATCGAGCAGATCAATGCGTGGTTGTATCAACCAGGGATTCCCGCGGATGCGCCCAAGCTGACTTCGCCGCGATTCGTCGCGGAGGATGCTGCACGCGAGCGCTTCGTTGCCGGCAATCTCGACGCTGCCGGATTGCACGCGCAACCGTGGACAACGCAGGAATGGCTATACTTTCTCGACCAATTGCCACATAAACTCGGCGTCGCGCAAATGCAGGCGCTGGATGGTGCCTATCATCTGAGCGGCTCGCGCAATGCCGAAATTGCATTGCGCTGGTACAAGCTTGCCATCGCCAGCGATTACCAAGTCGCGTACGCGCCGATGCGCGAACACATGCTGCGCATCGGCCGGCGCATTTTGGTGGTGCCGCTGTACGCGGCGCTGGCGAAAACCGCGGATGGCCGCAAACTGGCGCAGGAAATCTACGCGCACGCCAAACCCGGCTATCACCCGATGACACGCGCGTCGGTGGAGAAAGCGCTCAACGCCAACTCTGAGAACTAAAGTAGTTAGCGCGTCGGAAACTTTTCCGACAAGCGGATCAAGAGCGCCCCCTTCCGCCTTCGGCACCTTCCCCCGTTACACGGAAGAAGGAAAGCGTTCAATCTGCGGAAGCGGAGTGTCAGGCATTAAACAGCACAGGGTCGCAAAGCGCGCAACACGGGCC
>JBDTLA010000053.1:0-3304 GCA_039935035.1 Rudaea sp.
GTGCCGCTAGCCGAAATCCTCGCCGAGCAGCACTTCACCGAACCGCCGCCGCGTTATTCCGAAGCGAGCCTGGTCAAAACGCTGGAGGAATACGGCATTGGCCGGCCATCGACCTACGCCAGCATCATCCAGACGTTGCTTGGGCGCGAATACGTCAGCCTGGAAAGCCGTCGCTTTCGACCCAGCGATGTCGGCCGCGCAGTGGCGAAATTCCTGTCCGGGCATTTCAGCCAATACGTTGATTACGATTTCACTGCCAAACTCGAAGACGAGCTGGATGCAGTCAGTCGCGGCGAAGAGGAATGGGTGCCGTTGCTGCAACGCTTCTGGACGCCGTTCAAGACGCTGGTCGCGGAAAAGAGTGAATCCGTGGATCGCGCCGAAGCCAGCGGCTCACGCGAACTGGGTGTCGACCCCGCATCTGGCCGACCGATCACCGTGCGTCTCGGCCGTTATGGGCCGATGGCCCAGATCGGCACGCGCGACGACGACGAAAAACCACGCTTCGCCAGCCTGCGTCCAGGCCAGAGCATCCACACCATTTCGCTCGAAGATACGCTGCAACTTTTCAAGCTGCCACGCGACCTGGGTACTGCACCAGATGGCGAGATGATCAGCACGGCGATCGGGCGCTTTGGCCCTTTCGTCAAGCACGGCAAAATCTACGCATCGCTCAAACCCGACGACGATCCGTACACGATCGAACTTCCACGCGCGCTGGAACTTCTGCACGAGAAAGCCGAGCTTGCGCGCAATCGCCTCATCGCCAGCTTCAAGGATGGTGCCATCGAGGTACTACGTGGCCGCTATGGCCCTTACATCACCGACGGCGAGAAGAACGCACGCATTCCGAAAGACCGCGAGCCGGAGTCGCTGACTGAAGACGAATGCGCCGAGCTGCTCGCTGCCGCTCCCGTACGACCCAAACGTGGGGGACGCTTCAGCAAGTCAGGCAAATCCGTCAAGTCGTCAGAGGCGGCGCCAGCAAAGAAGGCCGCAGCAAAGAAACCTGCAAAGAAGGCCGCAAAGAAAAAGCCCGCGAAGAAAGCAGCTGCCAAGAAAGCGTCTACCAAGAAGGCCCCGGCAAAAAAAGCTGTAGCCAAGAAAGCTGTGGCACCCTGAGCCGATGGACGCAAAAATCGCCGACGCCGTCGCCGCGCTGCGCGCGGGCGGCGTTATCGCCTATCCGACCGAAGCCGTGTTCGGTCTTGGTTGCGACCCACTGAATCCATCGGCATTCGAGCAATTGTTCGCGATCAAGCAACGCCCACCGACGCAGGGTGTGCTGCTGATCGGTGCCGATTTCGATCAGGTCGCGCGGTTTATTGACCTGTCCGCCATTCCTCCGGCCGCGCTGGAAACCGTGCGCGCCAGTTGGCCCGGACCAATTACCTGGGTGTGCCCGCGCGCCGCTGATATACCGGCCTGGATCGCGGGCAACCACGCGGGAATTGCATTGCGAGTCACCGCCCATCCGCTCGCATCCGCTTTATGTGGCGCGTTCGGTGGCGCCTTGGTTTCGACCAGCGCGAACCGCCACAATGCCCCACCCGCGCGAGACGCCGATGCAGTGCGCGCTGCCTTTGGCGGCGAACTAAAGTATATTCTCGACGGGGCCACGGGCGGGCAGGATCGGCCGACACCGATCCGCGACGCCTTGAGTGGGCAAGTCTTCAGAAACTAGGGGTTGAGGATTGTCGGCAGCCATTAAATCCGGTCTTACGCCGCATTCGGCGCGCGTGCTGCCGTTGCTGGCGCACGCCGACCCACAACGCGTTCTGGTGTGGCGGGGTAATCAACCGATCCACACTGGCACGTTTTTGGCCGAAGTTCATGCATTGGCCGCACGCCTGCCAAGCGCGCTCTATGCAACGAACCTGTGTGCGGACCGCTATCGATTTCTGGTTGCGTTCTGCGCCGTCATCGTCGCCGGCCAAACCAATTTGTTGCCGGCCTCGCGTGCGCCGCAAGCGATTGCCGAAGTGATGAGCGATTATCCCGACAGCTACGCGCTGTGCGATAGCGCAATCGAACTGCCACCGCAACGGCTGTTCATGCTGCCGGATTTCGGCGCACTCGCTGGTGATGCCGCAGTTCCCGACATTGCTGTCGACCGCATCGTCGCGATCGGATTCACCTCGGGCAGCACGGGTCGGCCCGCAGCAAATCCGAAAAGCTGGGGCAGCTTCTGTACCTGCACCACGCTTAACGCCGCACAGGTCTGCGCCAACCCCGCAGCATCGAACATCGTGGCCACCGTGCCACCACAGCACATGTACGGCCTTGAGACCTCGGTGCTGCTACCGCTACGTGGCAACGCCGCCATTCATGCCGGTCAACCGTTCTTCCCCGCGGATATCGCCCATGCGCTCGCCCAGGTGCCCGAGCCGCGAGTACTTGTGACCACGCCGGTACATCTGCGGGCGTTGTTGCGTGAAATACCGACGCTGCCGGCGTTGGACACCATTATCAGCGCTACCGCGCCGCTGGATGCACAGCTTGCCGCAATGGCCGAAGCGCGCTACACCACGCGCGTGATCGAGCTGTTCGGTTCCACCGAAACCTGCGTTATCGCACATCGTCGCACCGCCAGGGAATCGAGCTGGCAGCTGCATGCAGGCGTGGAGTTGCAACCACAACCCGACGGCACGCTGGTTGAAGCAGCGCATTTCGCCACTCCGGTACGCCTTCAGGACATTGTGGAATTATTGCCTTCGCGGCAATTTACCTTGCGCGGCCGCAACGCCGACCTGCTCGAAATCGCCGGCAAACGCGCCTCACTTGGGGAGCTCACGCGTCGTCTGTTGGCGATCGAAGGCGTCGAAGATGGTGTCGTATTCCAGCTTGACGCAGACCATAACGGCATCCGTCGGCTTGCCGCACTGGTGGTAGCGCAAGGTGTTTCCGAAGCGCAAATACGCAATGCGCTGCGTCAGGCGATCGATCCGGTTTTCCTGCCGCGACCGTTGCGCCGCGTCGCCACGTTACCGCGCAACGCAACAGGGAAATTGCCGCGCGATGCGTTGCTTGCGGCAATTGGGCTGGGTCGGAGGTAGCCGGGACTCGGGACTCGGGACTCGGGAATTGCAAAATCAAAGGCTCGTCATTCCCGCATGCTCTTGGCGGAAATCCAGTGACCTGGTCTTTCGCCCCTGCGGAGAGTGAGAAGCAAAGGCGCTGGATTCCCGCTTGACCAGCCCTTCGGCTGTTGCAGGGCGCTTCGCGGGAATGACGAACCTTTTATGCTTTTTCCAGCTACCGGCTACCGAGTCCTACTTACTCACTTCCACTCATACAACTTGTA
>JBDTLA010000054.1:0-4528 GCA_039935035.1 Rudaea sp.
CACCGCCTGCAAGTTGAGTTGCGTAGCGAGCAAGTCGCGTTGCTGCGGCCAGATAGCGCCCGGCGCGGCAAGCTCAAGCACTTTATGCACGGCATTGCCAAAACGCCGGCCGCGCCAGTCGTCGATCACCAGCAACTCGGAATCTTGTGGTTCGGAAGCTGTTGCCGCAAGCACATCGGCAAATTCTTGCGCCGCCACATCGATCACTTCCGACTCATCGGCTGCCGCCGGCTCGGCAACGTCCTGCGTCGCCATACGCGTCAGGGCGCTGAAGCTGTGCAGCCACTGGAATGGTCGCAGTTGCGGTAGCGTCGGGCGATCGATACGTGTCGTGTCGGCGACAGACGCTGCAAGGTAGCGCTTGTGGTCGAGCGCTGCCGCGCCGATCACCTCGATGCCGCCAAGCGCCGTTGCAAGTGCATCCAGCGAGACTTCGCCGAATTCCAACCCAAGGTCTTCCTGCGCCTGTCGAATTACGACGTCGATCGAAGGCAATTCCCACAATTTGTCGTCGCTGTCTTTCGACACGTTTCGATCAGCCCAATACACATGCACGGCATGCTCGGCTCGGGTCAGCGCGACATACAACACGCGCAAGCGCTCCTGCAATTCTTCACGGAAGTGGCGACCGCGATTCACACTGAAATCTGCCGAGCCAAGATCGACGCGCGGTTGGTTCGCGTCATCGTGAAAATACAACGCCTTCGGCGCATGTTTCCCTGTGCGGTTTGATGTTCGCCAAACCAGGGGCAGAAAAACGATTGGAAACTCCAGCCCTTTGCTCAAGTGCAGGGTGAGCAACTGCACCCGAGCGCCATCGCTTTCAATACGCAATTGACGCGCGTCGGCGGCCTCGCGTTCGGCCGCGTCCGCATCGCGCCGAGTCGCGGCGAACCAGGCGTAGAGTCCATCCAGACCGTGCAGGAGCGCCTCGTGCTCAGCCAGCAATTCGCCAAGGTGGCGCAGGTCGGTCAGAGTGCGCTCGCCATCTTCTGATCCAAGCAAAATGGGCGCGCGCGCGTCGAGCAAGGCTTCGATAAACGCCATGATGCCGCGGCGCTGCGCTTGCTCGCGCCAGCCCGCAAAGGCTTCGAGTTGTGTGGCGAAGGCGCTCTCATCGACTTGCCATTCAAGCAGATTCGCAAGATTGGCACCGAGCAACCGTGTGCCCAGCGCGCCGCGCACGGCGCGGTCGTCGTCGGGATTGACCAGTGCGAACAGAATCAATTCAAGTTCACGCGCCACATCGGTTTCAAACACATTGCCGCGCCCGCCGCCGACGCAAGGCACGCCGCGCGCGACCAGCCGTTTGCGCAGCGCGCCAACTTGCTTGTTCGTCGACAATAGAACAGCGATATCGCCCGGACCGATGCGCTTGCCACCGATAGCCTGATCCGGATCGTTGAGTAGCTCGACAACGCGCTGCGCGCAATCGTCCAAGGCCTGATCTTCGAGCTTGCCCAATCTCATTTCAGTTGGGTCTGCTCGAAATCGATGAATCCGCAGCGGCGCAGCAATCGCCGCGCCAGCACGCGTATAAGGTTTGTCGTCGGCTTTCGGTGAAGGCCGCACGTGCCGATAGACGATCTGCTCGTTATCAAAACCACCATCGGTATGTTCGTACAACTGGTTCAAGCCAGTAATCAGCGCACTGCTGGAACGATAATTCACGTCAAGCGAAAAACGCTGTGTCACCTGCGCAATAGCGCGCTCGTAAGTTGCGATATCACCGCCACGAAACCCAAATATGGCCTGCTTCGGATCGCCAATCATCGTCAGCAGGCCGCGCGTGCGACCGCCAGCATCGCTATAAATACGATTGAAGATTTCAAACTGGCGTGCGTCGGTGTCCTGAAATTCGTCAATCAAGGCCACGGGGAACGCATCGAACAAGAAATCCGCCAGCGCAGCACCCTCTTCACCGGCCGGCAATCTTCTATGCACTTGATCGATCTGCATCGCGTAGGTTTGCGCATTGCGTTGGCGGGCGCGACGCGGCAGTTCGCTTCGGCAGAACTCCAATGCGGCCGCGAGGACGGTGCCGCGTGAGAAGGTTTTGCGATTCTTGAACAGATCGCGCAAGTGTTGGAGGCGAATGATCAACGAATTCGTGCGTAGATCAGTTTCGGGGCTTTCGGGTTGTTGCGCTGCGATTGTCTTGGACTCGAAATAGTCGTCGAGCAACCCAGCCAATGCGCTTTGAGGATCTTCACCTTCGAGCACATCGGCCACACTGCGCAAGCGGCTACTCAATGCGTGCTTTTTCCCAGCGTACAACGTCTTGTTGTCGGCCAGCCATCGTAGCTCCGCGATTGTCTCGCCATCCTTCAATGCGTCGACGCAGCGTTCAAGTTCAGCCATGCCATTGGCATCAACTGCCTTCGCGTTGTGCGTCATCAACGAGCGCAAGTCCGGCAACAAACCTTCCGGACCTTGCCCCAAAACCGCGTCGGCTTCGTCGATATCGATTGCGCCGGTCAAATAGCGCCTTCTCCAGAAATCCTCGACGCACTCCTGCAACAATTCCGATTCGTCGACCAAGTTGTCAGCCGCAAACCCGGTGCCGGTCTGCAACGGATAGTCACGTTGGATGCGCGCACACAAGGCGTGAATCGTGGCGATGGGTGCGCGGTCGATATCGGCGCGGGCCAATTGAACCTTGCGCAATGCCGCGTTGCGCTCGTCGTCATTTGGGCAAATGCGAACCAGATACCCTGCGAGTGAATCGCTTTCGTCACCATCGGCGGGCACTGCTATCGGCGTGCGCAACAATCGTTCAGCCTCGACGAGGCGCTTGCGCAAGCGATCACGCAATTCCTGCGCAGCAGCATTCGTAAACGTCGCCACCAGAATCTGCTCGACGCACAAGCCACGTTCCAGCAGCAGGCGTAGGTAGATCAGCCCGATCGTAAAGGTCTTGCCGGTGCCGGCGCTGGCTTCAATGAGCACGCGGCCATCCAGCGGCATACGCTGCCATTCGAGCGCAGTCATTGGCACATTCATGACTTGCGCACTCGTTTCTTCGGCGGCGACGCTGTCGGCTTTGGCGCTACGATGGATTCGTGCAGCAATACCCGATGTTCCGGATCGAGAACAGCGGCAACCAGCTCTATCGACGCTACGAAGCTTGCGTGCTCCGGCGAATTGGCGTCAAAAAGATCCATGTCGCGAGTGAGCAACGCGGCATAGCCCGGTGTGTAATCGCGTTCGCCGGTTGTCCTGTCGGCGCTTTCCCACGCGCTGCGCGCATCTGATTCGCGCTTGCCCTGCTTCGCATTCGCCCAGGCCCATGCCGTTTTCGGAAAGAACAATAGCGGTTGCGACAAGCTGTCTCGGCTCACTTGGATCAAGCTACTCAACCCTTCGCGTAATTGCGCAGGTGTTTGCGCGACAATGGCGTCGAGCAAGGCCGGTCGCTTCGGCGCAGAACCCGCCTTTTTCGCGCATTCAACAAACTCCAGTTTGATCTCGCGATCCAAGCCAAGCCGTAGTGCGGCGTAATCCAGATACAGCGCTATCAACTCGCTGAAGGTCGCAACATTGCCAGGCTTGGCGTCAAATACACACCACTTATCTTCGTTGATGCGGTAAGCGCGCTCGACAACTCCGCGCAAACGCAATCCTTCGGGCAGACTCAGGTCGATGCCTTGGCTCAAACGCATCGGCTGCGCGCCCAAGCGCTTGCGCGCCTCGATCAATACCGCGTCAGCACGTTCGCGCGCGGACTTCCAGACGTATTCGCCGAGCCCACCCGTTGGCAACATTCCCGAGTTCGCCATCCACGCCGGCGCGACGTTCGGCAGACTGGCCGCACTGTCGATGGCATCGAACAGCAAGCGGCGCTCGATGCGCTCGCGGCGATCCACATGCGCTTCCAGCGGTTCGCGATCGGGCCAGACATCTGCATCGAGCGCTTCGAGACTCAGACCGGCGCCATCGCGCAACTGCGCCCGTGCCGGATCGCGCCAAAAACGCTTGAGGGCAGACAGATCGACGTCGCTTGAAGTGGCGACTTCAACGGTCGCATCGCGCAAGTCAACAAACGCTCTCGTTGACGTCGATTGCGATTCAGGTATGTCGGCATACGCATTCGTGAACGAGAACAAGCGCGGATCATGGCGTGGAATTCCGTTTGCATCGCCATCGTTGTCGCGCAAAAAATAGCGCGCATCGAACGGCTGTAGCAGATGCCGGATAAACCATGGTCGCGCAGTCTTGCTATCAAACAGCACGCCATGGCGCTCATCAAGAAACTGCAGCAGTTCCGCCAGTGGCGCGGATGGATTGCAGGCCTTGCCGTCGCGCACGCCTTCGCCGATAAAACTGATATGCAGGCTATCGCGCGCGGCCATCAGCGCTTCGAGGAACAGATAGCGATCCTCGCTGCGCGTATCGCGATCACCACTGCGCGGCCGCGCGAGCATGCGGTTGAGTCCCGCCGCGTTGTTCTGGCGCGGAAACTCGCCTTCGTTCATGCCCAGCACGCAGACCACGCGAAATGGAATCGAGCGTTGCGGCACCATTCCGC
>JBDTLA010000055.1:0-21709 GCA_039935035.1 Rudaea sp.
CCTTGAACTCGCCGCCAAACCGCTCCGCGCCAACCTTCGTCAGCGCCGCCGTCAGCGTCGTCTTGCCGTGATCCACGTGGCCTATCGTGCCTACGTTGACATGCGGCTTGGTTCGCTCGAATTTTCCTTTGGACATGGCTTTATAACCTTGTTTGCTTACGTTGGATGTCTTGTTGGGGCTGAGGGCTGAAAAACGGGCTTCGCCGCTTTTGAATTCCGGCCTTCAGCCCTCGTCTCTCAGCCCTGCTTTGAACATGGTGCTCACTATTGGAATCGAACCAACGACCTCCTCCTTACCAAGGAGGTGCTCTACCGACTGAGCTAAGTGAGCGGTTATTTCAGCCATCCTCCTTGATGGCAAAAAACAAACCAGCATCCATGCTGGACTATTCAATTAATTTTGCCGTCATCCATGACCGCCAAGAACAAACCGGCATCCTGCCGGACCCTTTAATTACTTTTGCCGTCATCCATGACGGCCAAGAACAAACCGGCATCCTGCCGGACTCTTTAATTACTTTTGCCACCCTCCCTGAAAGCGTAGAACAGACCAGCATCCGTACTGGACCTTTCGTAATTAGGGCAAAACTTCTTCATTCAATGGAGCGGGAGACGGGAATCGAACCCGCACTAGTAGCTTGGAAGGCTACAGTTCTACCGTTGAACTACTCCCGCGCGGTCTCGATTGTTTACCTAGTCTCTTCGTTACTTTTTCAAGCCAGTTCGTTTAAGTGGTGGGGGAGGTGCATTACTCCGGGCATCTTGCCCTGCGCCCTGCAGGCCAGCCTGCGGTTGTTCAAAATCGCTCCCGGCGATTTTGTCGAACCGTCATTCTGTTTCGGTGGTTCGCATCCGCCTCTCTCAAAACTTTTCGTATTCCTCAAATCTGGTGGAGGGAGGTGGATTCGAACCACCGAAGGCGTAAGCCAGCAGATTTACAGTCTGCCCCCGTTGGCCGCTTGGGTATCCCTCCGGAATTTTTCTACTTTTCGGTATCTCAGCAACCTGGTGGCGGTGGATGACTTCGGGCATCGTGCCCTTCGCCCTGCGGGCCAGCCTGCGGCTGTTCAAAATCGCTCCCGGCGATTTTGTCGAACCACTGAAGGCGTAAGCCATCAGATTTACAGTCTGCCCCGTTGGCCGCTTGGGTATTCCTTCGCACAGAGCCGCGTATTGTCCGTTTTGCGCCGCCTGCTTGTCAAGACGGCATGGAAAATGCTAGCCGTGGCTTGGCTGCGGTAGGTGCGCGGCGTCGCGATAGCGGGCAATTTCCTGCCCAATGGCCTTGTCCAGCTCCATCAGCTTGCGCGCATAGGCAGCCAAGGCCTTATCGTCGTCGCTGACAGGCTCCCAGTTCGGAACGGGCGAAGGTTTGCCGTCGGTATCCGTAGCCACCATCACGATCACGCAATGGGTTGCGAGTACTTCCTTGCCGGTCGTCAGATTTCGCGCGATCACATCCACACGAAAATGCATGCTCGTATGCCCGGTGTAAATGAGCTGGCAATGCACCATGACCATATCGCCGATATGGATCGGTTGCACGAACTGGATCCCGCCAACCGCGGCAGTCACGCAATATTTACCGCTCCAGGATACGGCGCAGGCATATCCGGCCTGATCGATCCATTTCATCACCATGCCGCCGTAGACTTTGCCGCCGAAATTCACGTCCGTGGGCTGCGCAAGGAAACGCAAGGTGGTTTCACGCCGATCGCCGGGCATTGGTCCGATTCCGCTACTGTAGGGATCCGCGATTATAGCGGCCATGCATATCAGTTGCTGCCCCTAGCTGACTTGGCCCCGAGCGTACGGTGTGCGTGGCCGCCATCGCGGAAAAATGGCGCGATGCGAAAAAGCGCGGTGGACAGCGCAATTGATTCCTGTCAACGCCCCTGGTGAGGCAAAACTGCTGTTTGCGGGATATTTCCGCGCACGCGCAACTTCCCGCCATCGACATCTGCCATTGCCCGGAACGCCGGTCGATCCACGCGCAGGTCATGCATGTCGATCCGGCTTTGAGTACCGATTCCCGTGAGGCCGACGTTTTGATAACGCAGCGGTTTCCCGTCCTCGATACGCGCTGGCGGTGCATTCGGTATGACCAGCCAGGCGAATCCACCGCTTCCGGTGAATACCCGCCCGATGCCGCGGCTATCGATGCACAGCGCCGTATTTTCGTCCACGCCGATCCCGACCGCATCGACATGACCTTCGTGGCGCAGTTTTGCGATGAATGCAATTAGGCGCCCCAGGCGCTTGCGCGCGGAAAAGTGCGAGTCGGTGATGACATGCTGCAAATACGGCATGTGCAAAAACCCATTGACCAATGTCATGCCTTTGCCAAGCGGATCGTTCATCGCATCCGGCGAAACCATGCTTCCGCCATCCATGGCGCCGTAGGCGTAAGCGCCAAGAATGGCCAGTCCGGCGCTGGTCCCGCCAATGGGTTTGCCGGCGCGAACATGTGCATCGATCAATGCATTGAGCGGTGTGTCTTTCCAGAAGCGCACATAGTTGGCCTGATCGCCGCCGGCAATGAAGATGCCGTCGGCATGGCGAACGATGTCGAGCACGGCCGGATCGCTGGACGCCTTGCGATTGTGGAAGATCAGCGTCTGCACCGAAGCGACGTTGCCGATCGTATGGAAAAAATAGTTCTGCAATTCGTCGTCGCCCGAAGCGCGCAGGATCACGATATGGCCATGCCCGGCATTGGCCACCAGCCACGCAAAAGCGGCGTCGACTTCCCTGGCTCCTCCCATCAGCATCAAACCGGCCGCAGTCTTGCCGGTGGTGCGTGCGCTGATATCACCGATCTGGTACGACACGTAACCGCTGTGTTGTTGGCCCGTGGCGGCCTGTTTTGCGGCAAGGTTTGAGCAACCTACAATCAGGCAAAACCCGACAACAATATTGAAAGCGGCTTGCAACACCTGTCCATTGCGTTTGATTTCGATCATCCTCTCCACCCGGAAATCAGTTTGACTGAGCCGTCTACCGCGACACATGGACCACGATGGCGCGAAGAAAGATCGAAACACGAACCTTCGCTCTGCGCCAAAACCGTGACGAACCAGCGGTCGATATCCCGGCATCGATTGCACGACAGCGCAATTTTTTCGTCCGCCCGGTCAAAAGCAGTTTCTTTCAGCCGCTGTTTGGCGCTACTGTCGCGCCATGGACGAGCCGATCGACATCTGGTTTGCACGCGAAATCCTCGCGCACGAATCCGCGCTGATGCGCTATCTACAGCGCACCTGGCCACAGCGCGAGGATATCCACGATTTGCGCCAGGAAATCTATGTGCGCGTGTATGAGGCCGCGAGTCGGTCGCGCCCGGCATCGCCAAAATCGTTCGTCTTCACCACCGCACGCCATCTGATGACCGATCGCCTGCGCCGCAATCGCGTCGTTTCCATCGAGGCAGTGGGTGATTTGGATGAGTTGAACGTCTTGGTAGACGAGATTTCGCCGGAGCGTCACTTCGGAGCGCGCCAGATGCTCAAGCGCCTGGCCGATGCATTTGATCGCCTGCCGGACCGCTGTCGACAGGTGATGTGGTTGCGCCGTGTCGACGACCTGCCGCAAAAGGCGATTGCGGCATTGCTCGGCATCAGCGAGAAAACCGTGGAAAAACAGATCGCCAAAGGTACCCGACTGATCGCCAATTATTTTTACGGCGATTCGTCGGCTTTTGCTGCCGAACGCAAGTCGGACGCGATTTCGGCGCTTGAGAACGAGCATGAGCAACAGCAAAAAGATTGAACGCACCGCCGCAATCTGGGTGGCCCGGCGCGATTCCGAAGCGTGGTCACAAGGCGACCAGGCAGACCTGGATGCTTGGCTGGAACAGGCGGTTGCGCACAAAGTCGCTTTTTTGCGCCTTGCAGCAGCGTGGCGGCACAGCGACCGTCTCAAGGCGCTCGGCGCGGGCTTGGCGATCGGCTCCATGCCGGCGCGGGGCGATTGGACGCTGTCTCCGTTTATCGATCGACGCGGTGCCGATGCGACGCCATCGGCCCAAACACCTGCTATAAACCCGATCGACCGTGGAAGAGATTCGGCGCGCACGAAAACAGGCGATTCTGACAATGTTGCGCGCGCACCCATCCGTTCAAGGTCGAAACGCTTGGCGATGTTGGGCGCCGCCGGTCTGATACTGTGTTGCGGACTGGCAGTCGTGCTGATGTGGCAATACGGCGCTGCCGTACAACAAGCCGCTTATCGAACTCCGCTTGGTGCGTTGCGATCGGTCGGCCTTGCCGACGGATCCGAAGCGACATTGAACAGCGACAGCGCAATCGGCGTGGATCTGACCCGGCTCGAACGCAACATCGACCTGCGCCGCGGCGAAGTATTCTTCAAAGTGGCCAAAGATCCGCAACGCCCGTTCGTGGTCAGCGTCGGCAATCATCGCGTGATCGCCGTGGGTACGCGCTTTTCGGTATGGCGCGATGGGAAGCGCCTGCGGGTGGTCGTCACCGAAGGTGTGGTGCGGCTGGAATCCAACAACGCGCCGGGACTCGAATCGCGACCGACCACGCTATTGCCCGCAGGTAGCGTCGCCGAAGTCGACGACGCAAATTTGCGGATTCGCCAGGTGGCTCTGGAGCAGGCCACGCAAATGCTCAGTTGGCGCAATGGCTACTTGGCATTCGACGATACGCCATTGTCCGTGGCGGCCGCGGAATTCAATCGCTACAACCGGCAACAGATCGTCGTTATCGACCCGGCAGTTGGAAACCTGCGGGTCGGCGGCAATTTTCGCTGGTCCAACACGAATGGATTCGTGCGCCTGCTGGAGCAGGGTTTCCCGGTCCGCGCCAAACACTCCGAAGACCACATCATGCTCACGCATCGATAGGTTCGGCCATGCAGCCAGATCGGCAATGCCGATTTGAATGGGGAGCGGGATTTCTCTTCGACGTTCGTCTAGGGTTACTACAAGCGCACTTTCGCGCCGAGTTCCTGGGGAGGAACATCCAATGACCGGATTTTTTCGCAGCGCACTGTTCGTACTGGCCTGTCTCGCGCCCACACTGTCGATTGCCCAAAGCGAAGCCGCCAGCCCGATCGATATTCCCCCGGGAGACCTGGTCGCGGCCTTGCACACGCTGGCCACGCAGTCCGGAGCGCAATTCATCTACCAGGCCGACCAACTCAAGGGGCTGAAAACTTCAGGCGTGCATGGCACGCTGACGGGAACCCAGGCGCTCTCGCGGCTTCTTGAAGGTACCGGCTTCGGCATGCACCGCGATGCTTCAGGCGCCGTCGCAGTCGTTCGTCAAGGTAAATCCGCACGTCCGCAAAAAGACAATTCCGCCACGCAGGGGACTGCCGCCGGCGAGCCGCCGGAAGAAAAATCGCAGACGCTCGAAACCGTCACCGTCACCGGCTCGCGCATTCCGCGCGCGCAGGTCGAGGGCCCCGCCCCGGTGGTAACGATCACCGCTCAGCAGATAACCAATCGCGGCTTTGCGACGGTATCGGACGTGATGACCTCGCTGACGCAAAACCTCGGCGCTCTGGACAACAACCAGAATACCAACGGGTTTTCGCCAGGCGCCCAGGCGGTTGACCTGCGCGGCCTCGGACCGAACCACACGTTGGTATTGGTGAACGGCCGGCGCATCGCCGACTACCCGCAATCGTACGGTGGCAACAGCAATTTCACCGACATCTCGAATCTGCCAACGTCGCTTATCGACCGCGTGGAAATACTCAGTGGCAGCGCTTCGGCGGTATACGGGTCGGACGCCATCTCCGGCGTCATCAACTTCATCCTGAAAAAGAAGGCCGACGGCACCACCATCGACATGCGTGTAGGCGGTACGCAACACGGCGGCGGGCAATCTCAGCGCCTGCAGATATCCAGCGGTTATTCGAATGGCGATTTCGATTCAGTCTTCGGACTGGAGCTGTACAACGCGCAGCCATTGTGGGCCTATCAACGCAGCTTCACCGATTCGCGCCTGAACAATCCGGTTGACCCCTCCCGGAATTATCCAAGTCAGGTATGGGTGCGCAGCGACATCGACGACAACTACATCGATCCGGGGCAGTCCACCTGCGATGCGCTGGCCAGCTACGACATGGGTACGATCATCTACGCACACCGCAGAAACTACGGGAATTACTGCGGCAGTTATTACGACGTCGGTTACGGCACCCTTGAAAACGGCCGCAAGTCGGCGAACTTCTACGGTTCGGCCACGTACCATATTTCCGACAGCATCAACTTTTTCGTCGACCTGCAAGCCGGCACATCGCACCAGGAATCCTACAACACCCCGCTGCAATGGCAGAACAGCTACCAGCTCAATGGCGATTCCGCACCGACACCGTTCTACAACCAAGCCACCAGCCAGGTCGAACAGTGGCAGCGTCGCTACTTCACCATCGAGGAAAATGGCGGATTTGACCCAGGCAAAATCCGCAACATCAGCAATACCTACTCGTTGAACGCCGGTATGAAGGGAACCATCGGCGATTCCAACTGGAACTATGAAGCGTTGTTCGGGCATTCCCAGAATCATCTCGAAAGCAAGGAGCCGGCACTGGTTTCGGCCAAGGCGCAGGCGCTGTATCTCGGGCCGTCGCTGGGCGTCGATCCCGACAGCGGTTACCTGATCTACGACGCGCCGATCAGCCGCCTGTATACGCCACTGACGGTTGCGCAGTTTCGCTCCATCACCCAGGATTCCATCGACAACGACAAGAGCCGTTCGGAAAACCTGACGTTCACGGTGAACAACACCGAGCTGTTCAACCTGCCCGCAGGCCCCGTCGGATTCGCGGGCGTGGCCGAATATGGCAACCAGTATTTCGGTCTCAAAGCCGATCCACTTTCGCTCGATGGCAGTTACTACGGGCTACATAATACCGATGCCGTCGGCTCGCGCGACCACGCGGGCATCGGCGCGGAACTGAGCATTCCCGTTTTATCCCGGCTTACCATCACCACGGCCGGCCGCTACGATAATTACTCGTACAGCTCAACTTCCAGCGGCAAGTTCACCTACGCGTTGGGCATCGAGTTTCGTCCCTTCGACAATTTGCTGCTGCGCGGCTCGGCAGGCACCGGTTTCCGTGCACCCGATCTATCGTATCTGTATGCCGGCCTGAGCGGGTCGAGCTCCGGCGGCACCGACTATTATCTTTGCCGGCGCGATGAGCCCGGCAGCGCGCCGGATTTCGCCAACGATTGCAACAATGGCGACATCGGCTTCAACGGCCGCAGCCACGGCAGCACGGCGCTCAAGGACGAAACCAGCAAATCGTTTACTTATGGATTTGTATACTCGCCAATCCAGAATCTGGATATCAGCGCCGACTATTACATCATCAAGCTGAGCAACGAGGTCGAATACCAGGACAGTGACACGATCCTGCGCGAAGAAGCCGATTGTCGCCTCGGGCAGACCATCGATGGCCGGCCGGTGGACAGCAGTTCCGCGTTTTGCCAGCAGGTCATCAGTCAAGTGGTGCGCAATGCCGCCAGCGACCCAAGCAATCCCGAAGGCGTCACCTCGGTGCTGGTGCTGCCGATCAACGCCGCCGTGGACCGAACCTCCGGCATCGATTTCAACGGACACTACCGCTGGGATACAAACCGTTTCGGCAGCTTCGATTTCAACCTGGGTTACACCTATGTGGTGACCCATACGATCCAGTTGTCCAAAGATTCCCCCGTCGACAACCAGTTGACCGATCTTTACTACTACGTCATTCCGCGCACCAAGGCCAATTATTCGGTGGCGTGGACACTCGACAAATTCACCACTACGCTCTATGGCGCGCGTCTGGGCGGGCTGCCGAATTACGACGGCGACAAGCGTCTTGGGCCGACATTTGTCTACAACGCCTCGTTGAACTACCGGTTCAACGCACGCGCCGGCGTGAGTCTGATCGCCGACAACATCTTTGACTCCAAACCCGGTCGTGACACTACCTGGACGAGCTACCCGTACTATGCGAGCCGCTGGTTCAGCCCGGTAGGGCGTGCGTACTTCGTCGAGTTCAATTATCGCTTCGGTGGCAGTGGAGGCTGATCGTGCACGCGACGTTGCAGCACGCCGCAGAACTTATCCGCTCGCCCTACCCTTCGACGATGCCGGCCAGTTTTTTCTGCCGGGCTTGTCGTTTCCGGTTGCTATACGTTGAAGCGGAAGTGTAGTACGTCGCCTTCCGCGACACGATATTCCTTGCCTTCCAGACGCAGCCGCCCGGCTTCGCGGGCACCGGATTCGCCCTTGTATTTGATGTAGTCGTCGTAGCCGATGGTTTCGGCCCGGATGAAGCCACGCTCAAAATCGGTGTGGATCACTGCGGCGGCCTGTGGAGCAGTCGCATTCTTTTTTACCGTCCACGCGCGCACTTCCTTTTCCCCGGCAGTGAAATAAGTTTGCAGGCCGAGCAATTTGTAGGCGGCGTGGATGACCCGATCCAGACCCGGTTCGGTCAATCCCATATCGGCCAGAAATACATCGCGATCGGCATCGTCGAGCTGCGACAGTTCATCTTCGATTGCCGCACACACCGGCACCACTTCGGCACCTTCGGCTGCTGCGCGTTTACGCACTACATCCAGATGCGGGTTGTTGGTGAATCCGTCTTCCCGGACGTTGGCGATGTACATCAGCGGCTTCAGCGTGAGCAAGAACAAATCGCGAACCAGCGCTTTTTCGTCGTCATCCAAACCCAGGCTGCGCGCGGATTTGCCTTCATTCAGGCCGGCCGCGAGCTTTTGCAACACCGGCCGTGTAGCCAATGCCTGCTTGTCGTTGGCCTTGGCCGCCCGCTCAACGCGGTTCAGCGCCTTGTCGACCGATTCCATATCTGCCAGCGCCAGTTCCGTGTCGATGGTTTCGATGTCGCTGATCGGATCGATCTTGCCGGCCACGTGAACGATATCCGGATGCTCAAAACAGCGCACCACGTGGGTGATCGCATCGACCTCGCGGATATGCGCCAGGAACTTGTTGCCGAGTCCCTCGCCTTTGGATGCGCCAGCCACGAGGCCGGCAATATCGACAAACTCAACTGCGGTTGGAATGATTTTTTGTGGCTTGATGATCGCCGCCAATTCGGCCAGACGCGGATCCGGCACGGGCACTACGCCGATATTCGGATCGATCGTGCAGAACGGAAAGTTGGCTGCCGCGATTCCCGCCTTGGTCAAGGCGTTGAACAAAGTCGACTTGCCCACGTTTGGCAAACCGACAATTCCGCATTTGATGCCCATGATTTATGTCCGGGAATGAAAAATGGAGGATTGGGAATCCGCACAAGCAGAAAAAAGTGGAAGATCGCTCTTACGATTCCCCATTCTCGGCTCCCGATTCCCGGCTCGTATGCAAGCGCTTCATCGCTTCGCTGAAATCGCCGGCAACGGCCAGCGGCAACACCTCAAGCGAATCGGCTATCGATTCAATAATTGCAGTTTCGTCGGCCTTGCCGGGTCTGCCCAGCACCCAAGGCGTAACCCGATCCTTGTGCCCGGGATGGCCGATTCCGACACGAAGTCGATGAAATTTGCCGTGTCCGAGATGCGCAAAAATATCGCGCAAGCCATTCTGGCCACCGTGGCCGCCATCGAATTTGAGGCGCGCCGTACCTGCCGGCAGATCCAGATCGTCATGCGCGACCAGCATTTCTTCCGGTTCGATCTTCCAATAATGCAGCGCCGCGGCAACGGCAATGCCGCTCTTGTTCATGAACGTGGATGGCTTGAATAGCCAGACCTGGCGTCCATTGATCAGGATGCGGGCCGTCTCGCCATGCAGTTTGGAGTCCACGCCAAAGCGTGCACCTTCGCGTTGCGCCAGCGCATCGATGAACCAGAACCCGGCATTGTGTCGGGTGCGCAGGTGGTCGGCCCCGGGATTGCCCAGGCCGACGAGTAGACGCAGTTCAGCCATTGCGGCCAGCCGGACGAGCGAAACCTCTTCCCGCGAACGGAAAGAGGTTTGCGGTCAGACTTATTTCTTGTCTTCTTTCTTGGCTGCTGCTGGTGCTGTCCCTGTCGCACCAGCCGCCGATGTCGCGCCAGCCGCTGCGGCCGCGCCCTCGGCGCCTTCCGCAACCACTTCGACTTCTTGGCGCATTTCCTGTGCGGTGACAACGGCATCGTCGTGTTCGCGACCGAGGCGCAATTCGGGAATTTCCACGCCTTCGGGCAGCTTCAGTTCCGACAAATGCACGATATCGCCTACTTCAAGGCCCGACAGATCCACCTCAACGAATTCCGGAAGATCCTTCGGCAGACAGGAAATTTCGATGTCGGTCAACGCATGCGAAATCAACACGCCTGCCATCTTGCCGGCTGGTGATGTCTCCTGGTTCAGGAAGTGCAACGGCACGCGCAGGCGAATCGCCTTGTTCTCGTCCACACGCAGGAAATCCAGATGCAGCAATTGCGGCTTGAACGGATGCCGTTGCATATCGCGCAACAGAACCTTCTGGGTAGCGCCGTTCAGATTCAGATCAAGAATCGACGAATAGAACCATTCGTTGTGCGAAGCCAGCCACACCGTGTTGTGCTCGATCTGGATATTGACCGGATCCAGACTGCCACCATAAACAATTGCCGGTACCTTGCCCGTGCGACGCAGGCGGCGGCTCGCACCCTTCCCCTCGTCCTTACGGCTTTGTACCGGAATTTCTCGAATCGTTGCCATTGTTGTTGCCTCAGTTATCGTTGATCGCCTCGCGGCGAATATTGGACTCTCCCGCGACCAGGAGAGCCTTTCAGGGTCAATGACCCAGTACCAGCGGCAGGATTTGCTACGCTACTCCCGCCCTACATGCACTTCGATTCCGCATTCCCCGCTGTCAATCCACATATAACGAACTGACCGATTCGCCAAACGCGATGCGGCGTAGCGTTTCACCGAGCAATTCCGCGACGCTCAACTGGCGGATCATTGCGCAAGCCTTGGCGGCATCCGAAAGCGGGATCGTATCGGTAACCACCAATTCGTCCAATTGCGAACCGCTCAAGTTGCGTATCGCCGGTCCGGACAATACCGGGTGCGTGCAATAAGCCACGACGCGTTTCGCGCCATTCTTCTTCAAGGCCGCCGCGGCCGCGCAAAGCGTGCCTGCGGTGTCGACGATATCGTCAACCAACACGCAGATCTTGTCCCTCACTTCACCGATGATGTTCATCACCGTCGCTTCGTTCGCACGCGGACGGCGCTTGTCGATGATTGCCAGATCCGCATCGTCGAGTCGCTTGGCCAGTGCACGGGCGCGTGCCACGCCCCCCACATCCGGGCTCACGACGATCAAATCCTTGCCGCCGTGATAGCGCCAGATGTCCGCCAACAGGACCGGCGACGAATAAACATTGTCCACCGGAATGTTGAAAAACGCCTGTATCTGGTCGGCATGCAGATCAACCGTCAACACACGATCCGTGCCCACCGCGCCGATCATCGTCGCGGCAACTTTTGCGGTGATCGGCACCCGCGCCGATCGCGGCCGGCGATCTTGTCTCGCATAGCCAAAATACGGGATTACCGCCGTCACGCTGCTCGCCGATGCGCGCTTGAGCGCGTCCACCAGCACCAGCAATTCCATGAAATTGTCTGCCGTCGGCGCGCACGTCGGCTGGATGACGAACACATCCTGACGCCGCACGTTCTCCTCGATCTCGACCTGAACCTCGCCATCGGAAAAGCGACTGACCAGCGCACGACCCAGCGGTACATTCAACTTGTGACAAACATCCTGCGCCAGCTTGCGGTTCGCGCTACCCGTGAACACCAGCAAGCCACGCTCTTCGCTTTCGCGCGCGTAAGCTTCCGTATAGCTCGATGTGCTTGCCGAATTCACACCTTGCTCCCATTATGGAAAAGCAAAACCGCATCGCAAAACTGGCTGGGACGGCAGGACTCGAACCTGCGAATGCGGGGATCAAAACCCCGTGCCTTACCAACTTGGCGACGTCCCACTATTTATGCAATACCGGGCATCCTGCCGCGGATTGCAGGAAGCGGGCGCGGCATAGCCGCACCACCCTTCCCGCATCGGCGCTACGCGCCTCGCGTTGGCGCGTCCTGCGCCAACCTTTGTCCTTCGCAAGTCCGGGCATCCTGCCGCAACCTTCGCGTCGCGAGCAAATCTCTTGCTCGTCATTCCAGCGCTAGCGGAAAACGCTTCACAACAGCCGCAGGGCTGGTCATCCAATTCTTGATCGCCTCGAAAGCGCGCTGGAACCTCCATCCCGAAATCGATCCAAGGCATCCAGCAGCGGCGACCGATTCACTCCACGTGCGCGATACAGCCTGAAATCCAAAGGCTTATGGTCTTCCATTTCGACAATATCGCCAGTCGCTGCAACTTCCACAAACACGCAGCCCCCACTACCGGAAAGCCGCGCCTGACCAAATCGATCCAGCCAATCCATGGCCGCTTTCACTTGCGGATAACGTGCGCACACCACCGGTGCAAACACATTGCCCGTGCAATCACCTCCAAGGAAGCCCGCTATTGTCTTTCGCGGCGCGTTGCGTGTCAATTCCGGCGCCTGAAACAACGCGGCCGTCGGCACGTGCTCGCATGGGTCGACAATCAGATATTCAGACTCCGGCAAATCCAGCGCGGTCAGCTTCTCGCCGACCCCTTCGGCCCATGCCGACCGCCCGCGCACGAACAACGGCACATCCGCCCCGAGACCCAGGCCAATGTCAGCCAGCGCGTCCTCATCCAGTCCGGTTCCCCATAATTCGTTCAGCGCCACCAGCACCGTCGCCGCATCGGAACTGCCGCCACCCAGCCCAGCTCCCAGCGGAATGCGCTTGTCCACCGCAATATCGGCACCCCGCGAAACGCCACAGCGCGCACGCAGTGCCTGTGCTGCCTGCACCGCCAAATCCCGTTCCGGCGCGACATCAACCGCACCAGCCTCCCGTTCGATCACGCCATCAGCGCGCACGCGGATGCGCACGCTGTCGCCCCAGTCGAGCAACTGGAACACCGTCTGCAACTCGTGATAGCCATCATCGCGCCGACCGACGATATGCAGGAACAGGTTCAGCTTGGCCGGGGCCGGCCAACGGGTCCACGAATCAGTCATCAAACGACCAGCTCTCGATCACCATGCGTACGTGTGCGTTGCCCTTGCTGGCGAACAATTTGCGCGGCAACGGCGGGGTGCGGTCGGCGAACCAGCCGCGATATTCGACTTTCCAGTCGCCTTGATCGAGCACGGCAGGCAAATTTTGCGCATCGAACACGAGCGTCGCTTCGCCAGTGCCTGCGCGCACTCCGCGCACCCACGCTGCCAGTTCATGCAACGGAACGTCCCAACCCAGTCGTTGCTTGAGCAGGCGTTGTGCGTCGCTGCCGGTATCCGGTTGCGGATCGACGCCCTCAAGCACGGCGTGCGCGTTGTCACCGCTGAGCTTCCAGGTTCGGCCGGTCACCGGCGCGTGCACGACAAAGCTGAAATGATCGCCGTCCTGTCGCCATTCCAGTTGCCCGCTGCCGCCGTCATGGCCATCGGACACGCCAATGTGTGCTGTCAGCTTCCAATGGGTTAGCGTTGACAAGGCCTTTTCGCGCGTTACCTGGGCCGCCAGCGACTGCGGATTCTGACGCACGCGCAGCGGCGCGCAGGCGGCCAACACCACCAGGCACAACAGCAAGCCGGCGCGCGTTGCGATTCCAATACTCACGATTCCAGTCGCTTGATCGTTTCCAGCAACACTTTGTTCTTCGCGTCTTTCTTGCGCCCCTGCGCCCAGATTTCTTTCGCTTCGTTTTTGTGCCCGGCCTTCCATAAAACTTCGCCCAGATGCGCAGCGACTTCCGCATCAGGTTGCTTGGAGTAGGCGATACGCAATTGTTTGACGGCCTCATCGAGATTGCCGAGGCGATATTGCGCCCAGCCCAGCGAATCGATGATCGCCGGCTCTCCGGGTTTCAGCGCCAGCGCTTTTTCGATCAGGGTCAACGCTTCGGCCTGATCGTTGCCGGTGTTGGCCAACGTGTAACCAAGCGCATTGAGGGCGTCGGCGTTGTTGGGATCGAGTTTGATCAATTCGCGCAAGTCCAGCACCGCAAGATCGACATGGCCCAGATCTTCGTTGAGCAGCGCACGCGCATACAAAATACGCGAGTCGTCGGGCAATACTTTCAGCCCGCGTTCGTAAACGGCAAGCGCATCCGGGCGATGTTGATGCTTGCTGAGAATCTCGGCTTCGAGCAGAAATGCATTGCCCAGGTCGCGCGCGTCGTCGCCGCTGCGTGCCTGCAGCGTATGAATCAACTCCATCGCAGCGGTTTGCTTGCCGCTGGTGTCAAGCAGCAAGGCGCGGCGCAATTGCGCCTGGAACCAATGCTCGTCGTCACTGGAAATCTTTTCGTACCAGGCAATCGCTTCCGAATTGCGGTGCAGCAGTTCGGCCAACTCGCCCAACAGATTCAACTGCACGCCGGAGTGCGCAACCTTCAGACCCTTGAGTTCGCGATATAACGCGGCAATAAGTTTATTGTCGCCGCTGCGCGCGGCATAGGCCGCCCGCGCAGCATAGGTGTAATCGTCCTGCCGGCCTTGCGCGAGCGCACGCTCGGCTGCGGCATTGTCGCCAATTTGCCCCAGCAGTGCGGCATAGGCGCGACGCAATTGCAGGTTGCCGGAATCATGGCTGAGCGCGGTTTCAAACAACTTGCGTGCTGCGTCAGCATGCCCTGACTCGAACGCAATTTGCGCCGCCCATGTGTACGCATCCGCGCCGCCAAAGCGCTTCACTGCCTCATCCGCCAGGGATCGCGCCAGCGGCGGGTCGCCCAGATGCACAGCCAATTGACTAACCGCGACCCAGGTCCGCGCCTTGCTGCCGAGCAATTCCGGCGTGGCCAGGCGATGCAACACTTCCAGCGCTTGCTGCTTGTCCAACGGATCCACCAACGCCTGGGCAATCGCTTTCCAGCCGGCGCCATCAGGTTCTCGCGCCAGCCGCGCCAGATCTGCATAGGCCATATCGGTTTTGCCATCGTGCAGGGATAGCATCGCGCGGACTTGCCACAGATCCCGATCTTGCGCATTCAGGATCTGCCAGCGATCCAGCGTAGCCCGCGCCTGGCGCCATTGCCCGGCCGCGATCGCCACCCGCGTGGCTCGACCAGCAATAGCCGGATCCTCGCTCAGTTGCGCAGCGTCCGAATAATCGCGCGACGCGGATTGCAGGTCGCCGGCGTTTAATGCAAATTCGGCCGAAAGCTCGAGAGTCAATGGATCGCGCCGGGTATCGGCTGCGGGCAAATGCATGCGCTGCAACGGCTGCGTCGACGCTGAGGACGTCGATTTATGCGGCGCCGTGGCACAACCAGCCAGCAGCGCAAGCGCCGCCAACAAACCCAGTGGGACAAAACGTTCGATGCAACGATGCATTGAGCTCATGTATACTTTTCCGTTGTTGTCTGGGGGCGTGGGCGGCGGAAACCCTGGATCGGCGGCGCCCGCTTGCCTTCACAGCGCCCGACCCGCACAATTTCCGTTGGCCCGGATGCGCCTTTCGTTGGCGAAGCTTAGCCGATCCACGCATTCAAGACCGCCGCTCCATGACACTTTTCGCGTTCGGACTCAATCACCACACCGCACCGCTCGAACTGCGCGAGAAGATTGCATTCGCTGCGGAAGCGCTGCCGGGTGCATTGTCGGATCTGGCGCGCCAACCCGGCGTGAACGAAGCATTGATCCTATCCACCTGCAATCGTACCGAACTATACGTTGAAGTCGACGCCGGTGCGGAAGCCACGCCGCGGCGTTGGTTGCTCAACCATCATGGCTTGAGCGAACTCCGGCTCGATGAGTTCCTTTACACGCACAACGAGGCCGCAGCCGTGCGACATTTGTTCTGCGTCGCCACGGGGCTTGATTCGATGGTGCTGGGCGAACCGCAGATTCTCGGTCAGGTGAAGCACGCGTATCAGACCGCGCGCGGCGTGGGCAGCCTGCACGGGCCGATGGAACGCCTGCTGCAACATACATTCGCCGTAGCCAAGCGCGTGCGCACCGATACGCGCATCGGTGCCAATCCGGTTTCAGTTGCCTTCACCGCAGTGCGCCTGGCCGCACGTCTGTTCGCCGACTTGAGTCAAGCCAGCGTACTTTTGATCGGTGCCGGCGAAACCATTGAGCTGGCCGCACGCCACCTGGCCGAATCGCACGTACGTCGATTGATCGTTGCCAATCGCACCCTGGAAAATGCGCAGGCGCTAGCCAGCCAGTTCTCGGGCTATGCGATCGCGTTGTCGGATTTGCCGAAACATCTGGCTGAGGCGGATATCGTCATCAGCTCGACCGCAAGCAGCGATCCGGTCGTGACCCGCGACATGGTCGAACGCGCGATCCGCGAACGCCGTCGGCGCCCGATGTTCATGGTCGATATCGCCGTGCCGCGCGATATCGAAGCCGATGTCGCGCAAGTCGAAGATGTGTTCGTCTACACCATCGACGACCTGCGCCAGGTCATCGACGAAAACCTGCGCTCGCGCCAAAGCGCGGCGCGTGAAGCCGAAGCGGTGATCGACCTGCAAGTCGAACATTACCTGGCATGGCGGCGCGCACTGGATTTGCATGATCCGCTGCTCGGCTTGCGCCGCGACGCCGAAGCGCAGCGCGATGCAACGCTGGCGCGTGCGCGCCAATTGCTGGCCAACGGCCGCGATCCGCAAGCAGCACTCGAATTTCTCGCCCACACGCTGACCAACAAGTTGCTGCACGCGCCCAGCGTGAACCTGCGCGAGGCGGCCCTGCGCGGCGATGCCGAAATGCTGCGGCTGGCGCAACGCCTGTTCGACAACAAAGGCAGCAGCGCGCACACGCCGGACGACGACGCATGACGCCCTCGCTTCGCGCGAAACTCGCCGAATTGGCCGAACGTCATCAGGAAATCGCGCTAATGCTGGCGCAGCCCGATGCACTGAAAGATCCTGCGCGCTTCCGCGAACTCAGCCGCGAATACGCGCAAATCGAGCCGGTCGTTGTCTCGCTCAGGCGTTTCGACGAAACAGAAGCCGCACTTTCCGCCGCGCGCACGATGCTGAAAGACCCGGAAATGCGCGAACTTGCCCAATCCGAAATCGACGAACTACAGGCGCGCCACGCCATCCTCGAATCCGAATTGAGCCTGCAACTGCTGCCACGTGATCCGCGCGACGAAGCCAACCTGTTCCTGGAAATACGCGCCGGCACCGGTGGCGATGAAGCGGCCATCTTCGCCGGCGACCTGCTGCGCATGTATCTGCGCTATGCCGAACGCAAGCGCTGGCAGGTCGAGATCCTTTCAGCCAGCCACGGCGAACACGGCGGTTACAAGGAAGTCGTCGCACGCATCGAAGGCAACGGCGCGTTTTCCCGGCTGAAGTTCGAATCCGGCACCCATCGCGTGCAACGCGTACCGGCAACCGAATCGCAAGGCCGCATCCACACCTCGGCGGCGACCGTGGCGATCCTGCCCGAAACCGACGAAATCAACGATATCGAAATTCGCGACGCCGATCTGAAGACCGACACCTTCCGCGCTTCCGGTGCCGGCGGCCAGCACGTCAACAAAACCGACTCCGCCATTCGCATCACCCACCTGCCCACCGGTATCGTGGTCGAATGCCAGGACGAGCGCAGCCAGCACAAGAATCGCGCCCGCGCCATGAGCCTGCTCAAGGCCCGCCTGCTCGACGAACAGCGCAGCAAACAAGCCGCCGAACAAGCCGACAGCCGCCGTTTGCAAGTCGGATCAGGCGACCGCAGCGAAAAAATCCGCACCTACAACTTTCCGCAGAACCGCGTCTCCGACCACCGTATCAACCTCACCCTGCACCGCCTGCCGGAAATCCTCGACGGCAACCTCGAAGTCCTGATCGAGCCGCTGACCCAGGAATACCAGGCCGATCAGATGCGCAGCTTGACGCAAAATAGCTGAGCGCCACGCCAGCGGGTTGGATCTTCCGGCATCGGACTGCCCCTCAGCCACCAGCTTTTGTGGCACGATTGGCAGCTCGCGTGGGAGGTAGTCAGCGTGAATTTTGATCCTGCCCTGGGAATGGGGCTTACCGATCTGATCGGGTTGATCTCTGATGGCGATCTGGATGCTGCGCGCAAACGCGCGGACGGCTTGCTGCTGCGCTATCCGGAACAGGCCGAATTGTGGCGCCTTTCCGGTATATGCGCCTTGCAGCAAGGCGATTTGACTGCAGCCCAGCGGGCCATTGAACGCGCCCTGAAACTGGCGCCGCAGTCGGTCGAAGCGTTGTGCAACATGGCCAGCGTGTTCACCGCAGGCGGACGCATGGACGAAGCCGAACGTGCGTTGCGGCGTGCACTGAACCTGTCACCGCAACATGCCGGTGCCCTGAACAATCTGGGCAGCCTGCTTGACGCACGTGGCGACTATCACGGTGCCGCGGATTGCTTTGCGCGTGCGATCAAGCAAAAGCCGGACTACGAACGCGCGTGGTTGAATCAGGCCGCGGCACTTCTCGCCGTGCGCCAGCTCGATCGTGCCCAAACCAGCGCGCGCCGAGCCGTCGCGTTGGCGCCGCAATGGGGCGACGCACACTTCCTGCTCGGCAACGTCCTGGATGCCTGTGGTCAGGATTCCGATGCGCTGGCGGCATGGCGCGAGGCCGCGCGACTGGCGCCACGCAATGCGCAGTTCCAATACCAGTTCGGCCTGGCGCTGGATGCGGCGGGCGATTTCAGCGGCGCCTGGCACGCCTACCAAACCTGTCTGAAGGATGCACCGGATTTCTGGCCGGCTTTGTCGCAACTGACGTACATGCATCGGCGCCGCTGCGACTGGCGTGCATTGCCATCGCTGACACGCCGCTTGATCGAAGGTATCGAGCGCGACGCCGACGGTATCACCCCGTTTTCCATGCTCGTGGAAGACACCACACCGGCCCAACAATTGCGTTGCGCCAGGCGTTTTTCCGCCGGGCGCGAAGCGCGCATCGAACCCGTACGCGAAAGGCTCGCGCCGCGTCCGCATGCGCGTCGCGACGGGCCAATCCGGGTTGGCTTTCTGGCCGCCGGTTTCGGCGAGCATCCGACCTCATTATTGATTACGGAATTGATCGAACGCCTGCGCGATTCATCGCTGCAAACACTGGGCTACGCGACCAATCGCGACGACAAGAGCGCTTTGCGCAAACGCCTGGCCAAGGCATTTCACCAGTTTCGCGACTTGTCGGGTTTTTCGCTGGAAGCGATGTTGCACAAGATCCGCGATGATCAGCCCGACATCCTGATCGACCTGGATGGTTACTGTGAAGGTTCCTGCCCGGAATTGTTCGCCTTGCGACCCGCCCCGCTGCAAGTGAACTGGCTGGCCTACCCCGGCACGCTGGGTGCGCCGTGGTACGACTACCTGATCGCCGATCGCTTCGTTATTCCAGCCGAACAGCGGGCCCATTACAGCGAAAAAATCGCGATGCTGCCGCGCTGCTATCAACCGTCGGATACGGGGCGAGAAATCGCCGAGCCACCCACGCGCATGGATCTTGGCTTACCAGCAAAGGGTGTGGTGTTTGCATGCTTCAATCATTCCTGGAAGTATACTTTACGCAGTTTTGCGCGTTGGATGCGAATTCTGAAATCCGTGCCTGACAGCGTACTTTGGCTACTCGCCGGGCCACCGGGAAGTGGCGCCGACGACCACATGCGAGTGGCCGCGAAGGCAGCCGGTGTCGATCCGCAGCGCCTGATCTTCGCGCTGCGCGCACCGCACACCGAACATCTGGCGCGCTATCGGCATGTCGACCTGTTCCTCGACACTAATCCTTACAATGCACACACGACGGCTTGCGATGCACTGTGGGTGGGTTGCCCGGTGCTGACTTTGCCCGGCGCCACATTCGCGTCGCGCGTGGCGGGAAGCCTTAATCATCACCTGGGTATGGACGAATGCAATGCCGTCACGGATCAAGCCTATATTGAAATCGCGGTGCGCCTGGGCCTGCATCCAGCCGATATGCGCAGCCTGCGTGAGCGCCTGGTCAGCGCGCGTGCGCGCAGCAAACTGTTCGACATGACGGCGTACGCGCATGATTTTGAAGTTGCGATGACGATGATGTTCCGTCACTTCGAACAGGGTAACCAACCACAGGATTTCGAGGTACCGGCATGAGCGCATCCAATGAGTTCGTGCCAATGTCGTTGTGCGTGCTGACGGTGTCGGACACGCGCAAAGCCGAAAACGACAGTTCCGGCGATTACCTTTGCAGCGCATTGCAAAGCGCCGGGCATCGGTTGCATGCGCGCGACTTGTGTCGCGACGACATCTATCGCTTGCGCGCGATCGTGTCGGGTTGGATTGCCGACACGTCAGTCAACGGCATCTTCATCACCGGCGGCACCGGGTTCACCGGGCGCGACTCGACGCCAGAGGCGATTGCTCCGCTGCTCGACAAGCAAATGCCGGGCTTCGGCGAGATGTTTCGCGTACTCAGCCACGATGAAATTGGATCATCGACTATGCAATCGCGCGCGTTTGCCGGGCTGGCCAACGCCACCTTCATCTTCTGCCTGCCCGGCTCAACCAACGCGTGCCAAACAGCCTGGGAAAAACTGCTGCACGCACAACTCGATGCGCGCACCGGCCCGTGCAATCTCGCAGGCTTGATGCCGCGATTGCGCGAATGAGATCGAGAGTTTCCGGCGCATGAAAAAGCATAAATACGAACGTCAACTCGAAGTGCTCGCAATTGAGCTGGTGCAGCTACAGCGCTGGCTGGTGCACAGCGGCCAGCGCGTTGTGGTGTTGTTCGAAGGTCGCGACGCTGCCGGCAAGGGCGGCACGATCAACGCCATCAGCGAACACCTGGATACACGTCACTACCGCATCGTCGCACTGTCAAAACCCGCTGAGCGCGAAACCACACAATGGTATTTCCAGCGCTACGTCGAACACCTGCCAAGCGCCGGCGAAATTGTGCTGTTCGATCGCAGCTGGTACAACCGCGCCGGGGTTGAACGCGTGATGGGATTCTGTACCGATGCCCAGTACCAGCGTTTCCTGGTTCAGTGCCCGGTGTTCGAACGCGAACTTGTCGACGATGGCATCGTGCTGCTCAAGTATTGGCTAGCCGTGGATCAATCCGAGCAGGAAGAACGTTTTGGCGAACGCGCCAGCGATCCGCTCAAGCGCTGGAAAATCTCACCGATCGACATCGCCGCGCGCGAGAAATACCGGGCCTACGGCGACGCGCGCGAAGTCATGTTCGAGCATACGCACACGGAATATGCGCCGTGGCGCGTGGTCGATTTCAACGACCAACGCCGTGGGCGATTGAACTTGATCCGCGACCTGCTTGATCGACTGCCGGGAAAGGCCATCCCGGAAAAGGCATTGCGCCTGCCCAAACTCAAGACCAAACCGGAAGTTGAGAAACTGGCCGATCCATCGCTGTGGGTAAAAAATACGTACTGATCCGCAGCGGTTTCTTGCAATCAGCGCGTATAAAATGCCGCATCCATCGACTCGTCGGCGGACGTGCGCGTGACGCCTTGGACACATGCCGAGGGCGGTCCATGCTGTAGCCAATGCTCCAGCTGATCGATCGCCAATGCTTCGCCGCACGCCAACACCTCGACCGTGCCGTCGGGCGAATTCTTCGCGTAGCCACCGAGTTTCAAGCGCTGCGCCTGTTCACGCGTGGACGCGCGGAAGAACACGCCCTGCACACGGCCGCTGAT
>JBDTLA010000056.1:0-6434 GCA_039935035.1 Rudaea sp.
AGTCGAGTCTCACCTCATTGGTTTGTGATTCCTGTCCAGTCGGGCCGGAATCGAGTATCGGATCGAGAGGTGATTGCGAGTCGCGCGATTGGCTAATAGTATACTAGTACACAATTACTGCAACCCGCTTAACTTCAGCTTCAGGCAGCCGGGAGTATTGTGTACGCAATCCGGAACGTATGTCCGGGCCCGATCACCGGGTCGCCACGTCATTACGCGCTAGTAATCCATGCGAGTGTCTGTTCCGGCACTCCGCTTCTCGCGCATCACCAATTGACGCTTTCAGCGACGCGATTGCGTGCCCGCCAAAATGGAGAATATCCGCATGAACACTCTCGAATCTGTACGTACCGAAAACATCGGTAGCCTGAATGAACTGGTCGATATCACCCGCGATGGCATCACGTTCTACGGCGATGCCGCCAACAAAATCTCCAATCCGCAGTTGAAATCGATCTTTGTCGAAATGACCGACACCCGCAAGCACTTCGTCGATGCGCTGTCACACGAACTGCAGGCCGCATCGGCAAAACCAGTGCCGACATCCGATGTGCGCAGCACCTGGCACAAACTGTATACGGACATCCGCGGAAAACTGGGCGACAAGAGCCTTGCATTCACCAGCGATGTTCAGGCCAGCGAAGACCGCCTGCTCAAGGCTTACGACAACGTGACCCGTGATCACGAGGTTCCAGCGAAGGTGAAGAGCATGGTCGTCAACTTCCTGCCGACCATGCGCAAGCAGTTCGATTCGATCCGCGAGCGCAAATGGGCCGTGGCCGCGTAGTCAACGCCAGTCACAATGCAACGACGCCGGCACGGGAAACCGTGCCGGCTTTTTTTGTTCACGAGGGTGCGATCAATGCCCGGCAGCGCGAAAAATTGAAAGAAAAAGGCGTCAGCGACGAATGGCACTGACTTAAGGCATCGCCCTCCCATTTCGTCATTCCCGCGAGGCGCTTTTCAACAGCCGGAGGGCTGGTCAAGCGGGAATCCAGTGAAACATGGTTCTTGGCAAGCATTTTCGCGTCACTCTTCCATGTCGTAAGCCAGGAAAGCAGTGCCAACGGCCGCTCTTGACTGGATTCCCTCCTATGCGGGAATGACGAGCAGCGAAAGTTCGCGGCAATGACGAAGAACCCATGACGGGCCTCCCCAACATGGCTTCGGAAACGTTCCGGATAGCGGTACGTTTTCACGGGGTGACAGCCTTAAGTCAGTGCCATTTGTGTCAGGGACGATGCTGCTTTCTTCTATCGCTGATCAAGCTCGTGGTGGATCAACACAACGCATTGCGAAGCAAACAGCATCTTCGACCCTAACGTGATTTTCTTCGCACCCAGACGTTCGAGGGTGTGGAAGGTTTTTTTCGGCATCGGGATATGGTCGGTCAACACGAAGCACGGATCGGCTTGAAATGCCTGCTCACGAATTGATGTGCCTTTCGGATCCATCACGAATAATTGATGGTCTTCGGCCAACTCCTGCACCAACCGCTCGAAGCTCACCGTGCGCACCGTCACGCCCGATTCCACCGCTCGCGTTTCTTCTTTGCCCATGCCTGCGGAAGCGTCCAGCGCCTTGGCGACCTTGCCCATCAGAGCCTGCTCGTCGAAGCCGGTGATTTCGTGCATGGCAATGACATCGAATCGAATCGTGCGGGAAAAATCCTGGGTGCTTTCCAAAACCAGATAGACCGTCACATCCGCGCGATGCGACTGTGCGACGAAGATCGCGTTCATCAGCGTGTGCGCCAGAATTTCGGTATGGGCTTCTTTACCAACACTTGCCAACAGCTTCTGGCTGTCCGTGGGTGCCGCCCGCGCTCGCAGTACAAAAGTTCGCATATGGGTCGCAAGATTCCAGTGATGGATGACATCCCGAACGGGCAAGTCTGCGCCGGTACGCCCCGGCGGAAGACCGACGTGTCACTCAAATTGTGGCTGAGACATTTTCCCCTGTTCTTCGTATCGCGCTATTCGAAGCCGTTGGTGAAGATGATGTCGGCAACACGCGTCAGCGCGGCATCTGCCTGAATCAATCCGGCGCCTGTAGCAAAGTCGAAACCGACATCGAACCCGCCTGTGCTTGGGTCATCCATGTCGATCGCGCTGGCTTTTATTGCCGCATAGAGGGAGTCCGGGGACAGGGTCGGTTTCAACTGGAACATTAGCGCGGCGACCCCGGCGGCATGAGGAGCAGCAGCCGAAGTTCCGAAGAAATTCGGGAAGCTGGTAGCGTCCGGATCGCTGCCGCCGAAGAACGGCGTGTCAACGCCATCCGGCGCCGTAATGGCTGGCTGCAATCTTGTCTCCGATGAGGCGAGACGCACTCCACCGGGGGTGAACAGGATGGTTCCGCAACGACTGAATCTGCGACGATGCGCGCCTGCGCATCTCGCGATTTGAACCCGGTCGCGGGAGCACCACGCTGCCGCGATTGCTCGGAATACGTCTGAAATTCCTGATGCAAGGTGAGCAGACCACCGCTCACTTTAGCCGTTTCGGCCTTCGAAAAGATTGGACTGCCGGCGCTCAATTGCGCTACGACAACCGGTGTGTGGCCACCCAGAGCGGTTGCCGCGACTACCAGCATTGCAAGACGACTATGTTTCAGATTCATTATGTTTTCTCAATGTGCGAAATATGAACTGGCGATGGAGATGGACATCCAAAGCACTCAGTTGCCCTGCGGCAGTTTATATCGGAATAACGGAAAAAGGAGTCAATAAAAATTTATGACACCACGCGGGGTATTTACCTGAACATCGCAGCCGATAGGCGGCGATTGTCGCATGCCCTCGGAGTGCGGATGCTGCTTTGCATGGTCTGCGTTCGATGTCTCGAATTGCCCCGTCATTCCCCGCATGTACTTCAACGGAGGAATAACCGACCGCATGGCTTTCGATACCTTTCCGGTCACCGGTTCGGCGACGGAGACGACTGGACTGATCACGGTTTCGGAAGGGGCGACAACGGTATGCACGACGCTCGGTCCGTTTGTATCCGGAAACTGGTTGGGTGAACCGTCGTTCACCAGCGCTGGCATTCACACCCTGCCGGCAAGCCACACCGATCTTGCCGGCAATGTCAGCGATCCATCGTCGACGTTTGACGATTCAATCGACCTGATCTTCCACAACGGGTTTGAATGAACGAAAAGGCGACCGAACAAATATTCGTTTGGAGCAAAATACCCCGGCGATTTCCAGCGCCTGACTGGCACGCGCGACGAGGGTTTTGAGGCGTGCTCGCGCTGGCGCTGCGCGAGCTTAGCGCGAAGGCAGCGAGCATGCCAAGTTACGTTACTCGCGTATCGCCCGCGTTGTATGCAACCACGCGCGCGCGCAACGTGTTCTTCAACGCCATGTTAAAAATCGACTCTGGCTCCGGGCAATTATGCGCGTGATGTCCAATCCTACTGTGTATTCGCGTATCGATCCATAACCAGCAAGGTATCGAAATTCCCATCGTTGCGATCTAATCAAGGAGTCGTTCAAATGGCCGTCTTGCCTCACCTGATTTGCACTACCCATCGCATTGCCAGCGTTTTGCTGATGATCGCGCTGACAATGACAACGTCATTCGCAAGCGCCACCGTGGTGCATGGCAGCGACACACTGCTCGGCAACACGTACGACACGTGGCAAGAGCCGTCGGATACAACATGGCGTTTCGCCTGCCAGACACCGTGCGCGATTCCACTGCCTACGTTGCAGGCTGCCGCCGCGGGGTTTCAGGCGGCAAAACAACAACTGCTCAATCTGAGTGACATAGACACGGTGCCGGAACTGCAGCCCGTCGACATCTTTTTCGAGCTGGACTCACGCTTTCGCGGGAGTGACGGAATCTGAGATGGCGCTCCAAACTTCGTTATTCGTGCGTCGACCCGAGCGGCTCTGCAACAGCCGCTGTGCCCGCCATCCAATGACTTCCTCAAAAATTTGAGTCGGCAATTCCAGTGCGTCATCACTACGCCTGACAAACCTGGGCGTTGCTTTATGGCTGAACAAATTGTTCCGGACAGCAGTGCGCTTTCGTCGGGATGACAGCCTTAAGCAAGAGCCATTCCGTTCAGCGTCATTTGTCGGGCTTGTTGAGCTGGTCGCGGGGCTGAATGGTATAGAGGTGGCTCAGCATGACTTCGATGAGGACATGAAGTCTTGGTGTTCCGAGCAGTTACTGTTGGAGCCAGGCGCGAAGCTCGGCGATGCGCTCGTCACTGATGGCCTGGACGCATTCACGGCAACCATTTAGTCGGTTTCACCAACAACAGCAGCACGAGGTTCGTCCGAGCGCAAGCCAGGCTGGACATCATTGTTGTGCATTGCAGGAGCGCAAATACGCCTCCGCAGCCCGCGTGATGGCCTGGGCCTGAGTGGGGTACGGGTGCATGACGCGGCTCAATGTTCCCAAGCCGATGCCGGCAACCATTGCCAGGGTAATTTCGTTAATCATCTCACTGGCATGGCGCGCGACGATGGTTGCACCAAGAATCTGGTCACTGCCTTCGCGCACGTGGATTTTCACGAATCCGGTTTCTTCACTGTCGGCCACGGCACGATCCACATCGTGCATCAGGATCGTGAAGGTCTTCACCGGAATGTTCTGCTTGCGTGCCTGACGCACATACAAGCCGACGTGGGCAACCTCCGGATCGGTGTAGGTGCACCACGGTATGGTCAGCCCACTCAGCCGCTCGCGACCTTCGCACAAGGCATTGCGCACAGCGATACGCGCGCTGGCATCTGCAGCATTGTTGAATTTTTGCTCCAGACAGACATCGCCGGCAGCATGGATGCGGGGGTTTGTCGTACACAGGAAGTCATCCACGTGCACGCCACGCTCGCGATCATAGGCGACGCCCGCCGCCTCCAGGCCGAGGCGCGCAACGTTTGGCACGCGACCGGTACCGGTCAGGATCGCATCGACAGCGATCGTGCTGTGGTAATCGTCACTGACCAGATCCACAAGCTTCTCAATATTTTCAATGCGCACGCGCAGCACATTGGTGTTCAAGCGCATTTGGATGCCGTCGCGTGCAAAAGCGTCGGACAAAGTCTGCGCCGCATCGCGCTCCTCGTGGGGCAGGAACAACGGCCAATGCTGCACAATGGTGGTATGCGCGCCAAAGCGGCAGAACGCCTGCGCCATTTCGCAACCGAGCGGGCCGCCTCCAATTACCAGCAAGCGCGGCGGCAGTTGCGTCAGATTGAACACCGTGGCGTTGGTGGAATATCCAGCAGCGGCCAACCCCGGAATCTGTGGCGTGTCCGGTCGCGCACCCGTTGCGATGATCGCCTTGCGAAAGTGTAGTGTGGCTTGTCCTACCTGCAATGCATCCGGATTGACGAACTGTCCTGGCCCAAAGAACAGGTCGATACCTGAGGCCGCCAGTTCAGGCGCCGAGCTGGTGCGACTGAGTCGTGCGCGAATCTCGCGCATGCGCTTCATCAGTGCGGCGAAGTCTACGCGGATGTCTGTCGGCACTTGCGCGCCGTAGCGCTCGGCGTCGCGCATCTCTGCATACAGGCGCGACGTACGGATGAGCGCCTTGGACGGCACGCAACCGATGTTCAGGCAGTTGCCGCCAAGCAGGCGGTGCTCGACCAACGCCACTTTCGCGCCAGTTGCAGCGGCGTCGTGTGCTGCAACCAGGCCCGTGGTTCCAGCACCGACAACGACCAGGTCATAGCAGGTTGCGGGTGTCGGGTTGCGCCAGTCGGGTGGTCGCAAATGGCTCAGGCGTTCGCGCTCGGCCGCGTCGGCCGGCGTGGTTGCCGATGCGCGCCCGGGCTCGGGCAGTGACTCGTTGGTCTGAATCGTGGGCACGGGCTACAACCACCCGCCGCGAAATCCGGCGCGCTGCAAGCCGCTGCGTATCACCGGACAATCGCGCAGCAATCGCCAGATCAGTTCACTGCGATGGTTCTCGATCATCATCAACACGATTCCCTGGTCCAGTGCGAAATGACCCGGTGAAATCCACGCCGGGCCATCATCGACGGCAAGACTTGGATTGAAACTGCTGGCGTACTGGTCGGCAGGCAACATTTCCGGGTAGCGCTCCAGCATGCGACGCACCGCGTGCAGGGTGACTTCCGGGGCGAACGGCAGTGAAGCCAGCGCAGCCCAGCCGCTGAGCGTGCCATCGTCCGGCCCGTATGGAACACCGCGGGCAGCGTAACCGAACAAGTGCCGATGTTCGCTGGCAAGCGCGGGCGGCGACACGCTGGGACCATCACATGCGGTCAAACCCCAGCAATCATCGGCGTAGCCGCGAAAGCTGAGCGGGTTGCGATGCGCGTAAGCCCGCTGAACTTCGGTTGCGCGCCGACTGTTTTCGAAATAGTCGCAATTCTTTTCGCGCATGAACTCGTCGCGGATGCCACGCAGGTCGATCCAGGCGTGCGAGAACTGGTGAATGAACAACGG
>JBDTLA010000057.1:0-13791 GCA_039935035.1 Rudaea sp.
GCATCATGCCGCCGGCAGTCGAGGCTACCTTGATGGGGTGGCCACCGGCGTCTAGCGGGACCGGAGTATGTCCAGTGTCAAGCACGCCGATTAAAAGCTCACCGACTGCCCCACCAGCGTGTGTGCCGGTTTTATGGGTGCGCACCCACGCCCACTGGGCCTTGGCGCGCGGCATCGCAACTTTATCGCCATAGGTTTGCTGCAACTGACCCCAGAGATTGTTCGTTTGCGCGAATTCGCCGCTGCTCAACATCGTCACCATTGCATCGCGCGCCTTCGCATACAGGGGATCGCCGCGTTCGGCCGCCAACACCATCCACGCGGCTCCGAGTGGACGATTCAGCGGCACGCCCTCACCCCTAAAGTACATCAAACCGAGATCGTACTCAGCGGGTTTGTAGGCCCAGGACGCCGCGACTTTGTACATATAGATCGCATGTTGGTAATCACCCTTATGCATCGCCTGCTGTGCGTACGCGAAAAACTTCACGCCTGGCCGCCCATCAGATTCGGGGGTATTGAATTTGCTGTTTGACAGCGACCCGGTGGATGCCCCGGAACCGTAATCCGGTACGACATACGTGCTGCCCAGCGGCTGATCTTGCGGTTTTGCCAACGCCGATTGCGCCGTCAGCGCCAACGCGAAACCCGCGACGATTAATGTACCAACCCAACGTTTGCATTGGTGCATGGCTGCATCTCCTTTCATTTGTGCCTGAACGCGTTTTACTCCCAAGCATCCTTCTTTCGCAAGTGAAGTGGGCATTACGCGGTCGACGGCTGGGAAACAGGGTCAGAGAAACAAGGTGAGGCTCACTTACAAGCGTTCGATTTTTTGTGCGACGAGCGGTGATTGGATCTAAAGAGATGGCGCTGCAAATTCGCACAAGTGGTTAAGTGGAATTTCTGCATCCTGCGGGCAATGATACCCGCCTGCCGAGGAGCAGCGCGAAGGTTGGAGTGAGGAACGAACCCCAACATTCAACGCATTGGTCTGCAACGATGTTGGGGTTCGCATTCGTTCACCCCAACCAATGTACTCGCCCAGCAGCAGTCCGCTACTCAACCAGCGTAGGCGCTTTGCGATTGGAATTAAGTTCGGCGTATTCGGGACCTTTCAGTGCTGGCCCTTTGAGTTACTCGAATTGCGCGTCGATGCCCAGATGCTTGGCCAGCGCGAGTACCTGTAGCGGCGCCTGCGTCTTGATCCAGTAGATTTTCATTTCTCGTGCTCCGTGGCTCGAATGGACGTGGTCGACACGAACGATAGCAAAACGGGTTTCACCAGGCACTCGCCTGCCCCACGGTTTTTCCATTCTGCGCTACGCCCGGTTTTCCAACGCCCCCAAATCTCGATCTGACAAGCGTTGATTCTCAGCTCGTCATTCCCGCGCCGGTTCGCTGCTGTCCGCAGCGTTCCTGACGCCACGGCGAGAAGACCAATCATGATTCCCTCGTCAATATCGCAAGCCCCCTCTCGTCATTCCCGCCAGGCGGGAAACCAGTCAAACAACGCTCTTGGCACGCTCTCTCGCGCCAATCTTCGACCTCGATATACCAGGAACAGCATTGCCAAAGGCCACTCTTGACGGGATTCCCGCGCGGGTGGGAATGACAAGAAATAACGGTCTCCGTGTGTATCAATGCAGACTCCGCACTAATCAGAAATCTCGATCGGCAAACCCATTCGACGAAATGTATGTGTGACATTTCGGCATAGTCGGCAGTCGCAACGACGTTGCAATGGATGAAACCGGTCACCAGTAACCCGGCGCGCGCATCGCACTGCGGCAACGCCGGCGTTTATGCGAGAATCGCCACGCAGGTGGCACCGGCCATGGGGCTATTCGAAAGACCGGTAGTTGGATAGACGACAAGTATTCCATGAGCGTAGCAAAACACCCTCAAGCCGAGTCGAATTCCGATCTGACCCGACTGTTGCACGAATGGCGCAGCGGCGACGGTCAGGTGTTTTCAACTTTGATCGAACAGGTGTATCCAGCATTGAAGCGCATCGCCGCGCGCCGCGTCGGCATCCAGAGCGGCGAATCCACGCTATCGCCGACCGAACTGGTTCACGAGGCCGCACTGGGGATGATGAAGTCGCCGATGGATTTCGCCAACCGCGCGCATTTCTTCGCCACGATGGCGATCGCGATGCGCTCGATTCTGATCGATCATGCGCGCGCCCGTGCTGCGGACAAGCGCGGCGGTAACGGCGTGCAGATCAGTCTTTCCCGCGTCGACGCGGGAGACGAAGGCGGATTGGCGACCGACCTGCTCGCGCTGGATCAGGCGCTGCTGCAGCTCGAAGCGCTCGACCCGCGTTGCGGACAAGTCATGCACCTGACCTATTTCGGCGGGTTGCAACAGGAAGAGATAGCGGTCGTGCTGAATGTTTCCATTCCGACGGTGAAACGCGATCTGCGCTTCGCGCGCTCATGGTTGCTCAAGGCGCTTGGCGACTGATTTGATCAATGTCTGCCGTGATCGATAACGCTGTGATCAATAATGGACGTTGATCGCTACGCGCGGCTGCGCAAACTTTACGAAGCCGTGGTGGATGTGGAACCAGCGGCGCGCGCCGAAGTGCTGGCGCAGGAAGACGCCGACGCACAACTCGCTGCTGAAGCACTTGCCTTGTGCGACGCCGCCGATTGCGATCGCACCGGAGCGCTGACCGGCGTGCGCGACGCCATGCTCGATGTCGCCGTCGCACCACTGCCGGCCGCCGGCGAAGTATTCGGCGCGTGGCGCATCGTCGAAGTCGTCGGACAGGGCGGCATGGGCCGCGTCTATCGCGTGGAGCGCAGTGACGGCAGCTACGAGCAGACAGCCGCGCTGAAGTTCATCAAGGGTCTTGCCGGTGAAGCGGCCGTTGCGAATTTTACGCGCGAACGGCAACTTCTGGCGGGTCTGGTTCATCCCAACATCGCGCGCCTGCTCGATGGCGGCATGGATGCGCAGGGGCGGCCCTACCTGGTGATGGAATACATTGCTGGTCGGCCGATCGACGATTACTGTCGCGAAAGTGCGCTCGGCCGGAATGCGATTCTCGACTTGTTCGTCGCGGCGTGCGCGGCAGTGAGCCACGCGCACCGGCAATTGGTCGTGCATTGCGATCTCAAGCCATCGAACATCCTGGTCGACATGCGAGGCCAGCCAATGCTGCTCGATTTTGGCATCGCGCAAATGGTCGAGCGGTCCGCAGACGATGCGGGCGTCGCGTCCGATACCACTTCCGGCTATACACCCGGCTATGCAAGTCCGGAGCAGTGCCGTGGTGAACGCATCGGTGTGGCCAGCGACGTCTACAGTTTGGGTATGGTGCTGCGCCGCATGTTTGTCGCCGCAAACGTCGAGACGGGGCCCGAGCTTGTCGCGATTCTCGCAATGGCGACGCAGGAAGATTCCGCGGCCCGTTATGCATCCGTCGATGCACTCTGCGACGATCTCGCGCGCCTGCGTACACGTCGGCCCGTACGCGCGTTGCCCGCCACCGTGGCGTATCGATGCGTGCGCTTCGTGCGGCGCAACTGGGTGGCGCTGTCGATTGCGGCCGGGATCGTATTGCTGTCGGCAATGTTCACGTGGAAGGTGATGGCTGAAAGTCGCCACGCGCTGGCGGCCGAGCAAACTGCCCTCGCCGAGCGCGACCGTGCACGCCAGGCGGAAAGCGAAGCACGCGCCTCGGAGAACACCGCACACGAGACAAGCCGCTTTCTGATCTCAGTGTTCGAAGGCGCCAGTCCCGATGCCGGAAGCGGCAACGTCTCGATCGCCGTGTTGCTGGATCAAGCCCTGCAGCGCGTCGAACACGACCTTACCGACCAGCCGGCAACGCAAGCACAGATGTCGGCGGTACTGGCCGAAGTGTTGTTCGTCATTGGCAAACCCGAGCGCGGGCGGGCACTGTACGCCAAGGCGATTGCGCTGGAACGCACCCAGAACCGGCCGTTGGTGTTGGCGAAGATGCTGATCGACAACGCCGGCACCTATCTGAAATACACGGCCGGCGGGACGACGCCGAATGACGACGTGCGTGAAGCGTTGCGTCTGGTCGAAAGTAACGCCAGCGAGGACTCGCCGGTGCGAATGGACCTCACCCAGACCGCGGCCGGCTTGCTCGGCGATTCCAACCCGGCCGAAGCCGCGCCGTTATTCGAGAAAAGCCTGGTACTGATGCGAAGGCTCAAGCCCGGCAGCCTGGATTTGGCCGAAGCACTTGCCAGCTACGGATGGAACGAGCGCCGCCGCGGCAATTACGAACATGCGATTGCATTGATGAGCGAGGCCAACGCCTTGCAACTGCGCCTGCTCGGCGAGGCGAACCAAGATTACTCACTGGAAATGGAGACCATCGCCAACACGATGACCCTGGCGCGCCGCTTCGACGAAGCCGGGCCACTATTCCTGCGCGCGCTGGAATTGCAGCGCCGATACGGCCGCATGGACGGCAAAGTCGGTGCCTGGGCGCTGGCCCAGTACGCCACCTTCCTAACCAACGCGGGGCGCGCAATGGAAGCACTGCCGCTCTACGACGAAATATTCGCTATCGCCGCACGCAAATTGTCCAAGGACGATGGCTCGGTGCTGGTGTGGGAATACAATTTTGCCGGCAACGTGGCCGACACGGGCGACCTGGATCACGCGGCCAAGCTGATTCGCGAAGCTGCAGCCAAGGTCCGTCACCCGTGGGGGCCGGACAGCCTCGGCATGGCGATGGTCCTGGTCAAACAGGCGAATATCCTGGAGTGGCACGACTGCGACGCTGAAGCCGGGGCGGCGCTTGATCGGGCGCTGGCCATCTATGCGGCCAAACCTGCGCAGGAAAATGATGATTTGTACGCGGCCAAGGTGCAGCGCGCACGTTGGCTGACTTCCTGCAAGCGCTTCGACGAGGCGCAAGCACAGCTTGGCGAGGTTGCACCACACAACGCGGACCTCAAGCCGCTGGCGGCATTGCATCTGGCGCAGGCACAAGCATTGCTGCGCCTGCAGCGCGACGGCGATGCCGCCGCGCTTGCCACGATGCAGGATGCGGAGTCCCTCGCTGCAAAGGCGTACACGCCGGCGGATGCGCGCATCGCCCTCGCCAAATTGCCGCGCGCGGAATGGCTGCATGCGCACGGTCGCAACGACGAAGCGGCGAAGCTGGGTACCGCCATTCTCGCCGGTGTCGACGGCAAACTGGTTCCGGATTCGCCCCTGCTCGCACGCGTCCGCGCATTGCGTTAGCCGGGTCAAGATTCGTTTCGCCGATGCAAATCGGCCGCGACGTCGAATCCTCGGTGTCGATCTTCCAAACCACCAGATCTGAACCCGGATGATCCTTGCGCGCGCCGAATTACGAATACGGTGGCAACGCTGCTATTTGCTCGTCTAAGGGGAAGACCGTGCGCTACTAGAATGCCGCCAGCATGTTTCGCTGCGCCCTGCCCTATTGCGGGCAGAATTCGGGAATACGAAATTCGTTGATCCGTTCCCGCTGGGCAATGCGTTCCAGCCTGTGGACTGCCGTTGCTCGCGCGCCAACATCTTCTGCATTCGCGGCCATGTGCAACTACTCGACTACCAACTGCGAGCTCACTTCGTACCGTACTTAGTCCGACCCCGACACATACCATGACGCATAACAATTGCATCAAACATAAGAAGAACAGGGAGGCAAAAATGGTAACCCCGTTCTTGACCCTTTTGACCCTTTCATCGAGCCCGGTTCCATTGCTGGCGGTGTTGGCTAACACGTTCACCTAGGCATTTGAAACCGAATTCACTGATGGGATCAAAACAGTGGGCGTAGTTCAGTACCATTCGACTCGGCCCATTTTCTGTCAACCGCCCAGTTATCGTGCGCGCACGGCAAGAACCATCCAGTACAAGGTATTAGTGTGATGCGGATGGTCTGGGCACAACTAAACTCGTTTCCATACTCCAGGAGCACCAACCAATGAACATCAAGGCCTGTCTTTTTCTTGGCATCGCATCACTCGTTGTCTGCACGTCAGCGATCGCCAATTCAGACGATATTAAATGGGTTTCTCAGTGCATGATGGACAACAAGGACGAAGGCCAGTCGACCGCCGTGGTCAGGAAGTACTGTGAGTGCATGAACAACAAGATGCCGGAAAGCGCGACAAAATCGATCACGCAGTGGGAGAAAACCCACAAGCATGAAGAGAAGGAGTGCTCCGACAAGGCAGGCTGGGACAAGCAAGTCCAAGAGTAAGTAGGTTGTAGTGAGCGAATGCGAACCCCAACATCGGCGCAACGAATGCGTTGCATGTTGGGGTTCATTCCTCATCCTGATCTTGGGCGTCGAGCACGTAGGGCGTAAGCAGCGCAGCGAATCCCGCCGTCTTGACGCGAGCAGTTGAACACCGGGATATTCCGCCACGCGGCTGCTCCCGCCCTCCTTGCTACGCCCGGTTTTCGATCGCGATCAGATTTCGATCGGCGAACCCAGCTCAACCAGGTGCGTCGGCGGAATTTCGAAATAGTCCGTAGCCGGCACGGCATTGCGATGCATGAAACCGAACAAGCGGTTGCGCCATAGCGCCATGCCTCGACGCGACGAGGAGATGATGTCTTCGCGGCTGGCGAAAAATGCGGTTTGCATACTGTCGAAATTCAATCCGTGCGGCGCGACGCTATCGAGCAGCGCAGCGGGTACGTCGGGCGTTTCCATGAAACCAAAACGCAGAGTGGCGCGGTAAAAGGTTTCGCTGATTGCCTCGACATGCAATCGCGCGTCCCGCTTTACAAACGGTATCGCCGCGGTTTCCACGGTGAGCAGCACATTTTGTTCGTGCAGAACCTTGTTGTGTTTCAGGTTGTGCAGCAGTGCCTTCGGAACGACACCCTGCTGGGTTGTTAGGAATACAGCGGTACCGGTAACTTGCGCCGGTGGCGAGACTTTCAATGCGGCGAGGAACGAATCAAGGCTGATGCCATGTCTGAGGATTTCAGCCTGTAACAAATGCCGGCCGCGCGCCCATGTGCGCAGCAACGTAAACGCCACGATACCCAGAGCGATCGGGAACCATGCGCCATCTTCGAACTTGACCAGATTGGCGAACAGGAACGCGACATCCACCAAAACGAACAACGTGGTCAATGGCCAGAATACATAGTTGGCAAATATTTTTCGTTCGCGCAACACGACGATCATCAACAGACTGGTGATCAGCATCGTGCCGGTGACGGATACGCCATATGCGGTTGCCAACGCGGCGGAACTGCGAAAGCCGATGACGGTTGCTATTACTGCCGCCATCAACATCCAGTTGATCGACGGAACGTAAATCTGGCCAATCGTCGACTGCGAGGTGTGACGAATTGACAGTCGCGGCAGGTATCCGAGCTGAATCGCCTGCTGGGTCGCGGAATACGCGCCGCTGATGACGGCCTGCGATGCAATCACGGTTGCCGCGGTGGCCAGGCAAATCATCGGATACAACGCCCAGCCTGGGATACCGAGGTAGAACGGGTTGCTCACCGCGTCGCCATGGTGCAGCAGCAACGCGCCTTGTCCGAAGTAGTTTATCGTCAGAGCAGGCAGCACCAGAAACAGCCACGCGCACTGGATCGGACGCCGCCCGAAATGCCCCATGTCGGCGTACAGCGTTTCGCCGCCGGTCACGGCCAACACTACGGCACCCAGTATGAAAATTCCGCCCCAGCCGTGCAGCACAAAAAACCGCGCGCCCCACCATGGGTCAAGCGCGCGCAAAACGTCGGGATTGGCTCCAATGTTGTGGATGCCAATCGCCGCGAGAGCAAAAAACCACAGAACGATGATTGGTCCGAACGCGCGCCCAATCGCGTGGGTGCCGAACCGTTGCGTGGCGAACAACACGACCAGCACGATAATGGTGAGCGGCAACACCCAATGGGCCAATTCGGGTGCGGCAACTTCCAGTCCTTCGACTGCGGAAAGCACCGAAATCGCCGGCGTAAGAACGCCATCGCCGAAGAAGAGCGCCGCACCGAATACACCCAGAATCCCGATCAGATAAAACGATTTCGTTGCCTTCTTCCGGGTTTGTTGGGCCAATGCAGTCAAGGCCATGATGCCGCCTTCGCCATCGTTGTCGACGCGCATGATGACGCCGACATACTTGATCGTGATTACCAGCATCAGCGACCAAAATATCAGCGACAGGACACCGAGCACGCTGGCATGGTCGGGAGTCAGGCCATAGTGCGATGAAAAAGCCTCCTGGATCGTGTACAGCGGACTGGTGCCGATATCGCCGAACACGATGCCAATCGCGCCCAACGTCAGGGAACCGAGTCCCGGCTTGCGCACGTCGGCCTGCGGCCCATCAACAGCACAAATTGCAGCGTTCATTTCTGCCCCATGTTTTGTCGAGGCAATGTGCTCGACAAGGGCGTAAAGGCGAAAGATGCCCCGCGCCGGCTGCGCGTAAACTTTGCGTAAATATTCCGAGGTTGGCGCTGAAACGCGTGGTGATTTGTACAACCCCGTCGGCGCTATCTGACACAATGCCGCCATGCGTTCGACCGAAACAGTCAGTCCCCACGCGCAGGCCAATTCGCAGTTCACGATGCGCAGGGCGCAGCGCAGACTCAGCCATGGCTATCTGCTCGCGATAGCCGGTTCGATTGCGGCTGTCGCCGTTGCTGGTTGCGCGCAGAAATTATTCGGACTGAATGATCTGTCACCGGTTTTCATGCTCGCCGTGCTTGCCGTTGCCGCACGCACGCGCACCGGCCCGGCGGTGCTGGCAGCGATACTTTGTTTTCTTGGCTACAACTACTTTTTCTTCGAGCCACGTTTCAGTTTTTACATCAGCGGACGCCGCGACGTGGCGACAATCGTGCTGTTTCTGGCCGCGGCATTATTGGCGGGTCGTCTGGCTTCACGCCTTGGCATGCAGATACAGGCTTTACGCAACACGAATTGGCAGGTGCACCTGCGCCAGGAGCTCGGGCAACGGCTGGCGGCAGCGGCGGATGAACCCCAGGTGCTCGAAGCCGCCAGGGATTTTTTCCAACGCAATTTCGGTGCAGATATTCGCGTGACGTCCAAAAACGAAAGCGTTGAATCGACGCAAGACGAAACGACCTGGCACGCTGTAGCGCTTGGCACCCACCACGATAATATCGGCTCGATCAGACTCGGTTTGCCAAGACACAACGACGCGGACGCGGCAATGGAAAAACTGATCGATCCTGCGCTGGGTGATGTCGCACAGGCCATATTGCGTTCACGACTGGTTGCCGATTTGCAGTCGGTGCGAATCGCAAACGAGACCGAACGCCTGCGCAGTGCGCTGCTGTCTTCTGTCTCGCACGATTTGCGCACGCCGTTGGCGGGAATACTCGGCGCGGCAGAAAGTCTGGACACTTACGGCAACGAGGTCAGTATTGCCGACCGACACGAACTGCTCGGAATGATCCGCGAGGAAGGCCAGCGCCTGGATCGCTATATCGAAAATCTGCTGGACATGACCCGATTGGGTCGCGGCGAACTCGCGTTGAATCGTGACTGGATCGGCATCGACGAATTGATTGGCTCGGCACTGCGACGATTGCACCCGGTGCAACCCGGAGCAACGTTCCATGTGAGCGTCGCGGCGGACATTGAACCGGTCTGGGTGCATCCTGCACTGATCGAACAGGCCCTGTTCAACGTGCTGGAAAATGCTTCAAAGTTCTCGCCGGCCGACAAGGAAATATCCGTTGACGCACGCCGTGATTCCGCCAATTCGGTGCGCATTGAGGTGCACGATGACGGTCCCGGAATCAGTGCCGAAGATCGCGAACGCATCTTCGAAATGTTTTATACGGTTGCACGCGGCGACCGCAACCGCAATGGAACCGGGCTCGGATTGGCGATTTGCCGAGGCATGGTCGCGGCACATGGCGGCAGCGTCGAAGCGATATCCGATGGAACCGGCGGCGGCACAACCATCCGCATTACGTTGCCCCTGATCAAACCCGACGCAACTTCCTCCGCGGCATGAGCGAAACCAGCGCCAGCGAGTCGAGCCCACACCCAGCGCAGATTCTGGTGATCGACGACGAACCGCAAATCCGCAAGTTTCTCGACATCAGCTTGCGCGCGAACGGCTATCGCGTCGCACTCGCCGCCGACGGGCAAACGGGATTGAACTTGCTCGCGACGCAAGGTGCGGACCTGCTCGTTCTCGACCTGGGTTTGCCGGATCGCGACGGCTATTCAGTGCTGCGCGAACTGCGTCAATGGTCGCAGCTGCCGGTCATCGTGTTGACGGTGCGCGCCGGAGAATCCGAAAAGGTTGCGGTGCTCGATGCAGGCGCCAACGACTACGTGACGAAACCATTCGGTGTGCAGGAATTGATGGCGCGCGTGCGTGCGCTGCTGCGCGCTTCTGCCGTGCCGGCGAATACGACGCCGCTGTTCGACGATGGGCAACTGCGCGTCGATCTCGTAAAGCGTGAAGTCAGTGTTGACGGCCGCGTGGTTAACCTGTCGCGCAAGGAGTACGCGTTGCTCGCGTTGCTGGTTCACCACGCAGGACGCGTGGTCACGCAACCGCAACTCCTGCGCGAAGTGTGGGGCCCAACGCATCAGGACGACACACACTACCTGCGCATTCTCGTCGCCAAGCTGCGCCAAAAACTCGGCGACGATGCCGCCGCGCCGCGCTGGATTGCAACAGAACCGGGAGTTGGATTGCGGCTGCTGCAGCGATGAGGAATCACGACGTTGCTTGATTGAGCCAACTGTGACCCAAGCCACTTTGGACTGAATTCACCCGAAAACGAGGATGTTCAGGTTCACTTACACGCGTTTGATTTGTGGGTTGAACGCAGTCAGTTTCACTTACAGAGGGTCGGGAAGTGAACGTAGCCCGGATTTTTGGTGCGCAGAACGTTGAGGTTCGCTGCTCACCCCAACCTGCACTCTGATTCCAGTTTCGGGCTCACGTTTGGCATCGATGCGGGTTGCATGGATTTTCGAGCCCATAGGCGTCGCACAGGCTCGCGCAGTTTCAGGAATGGGCGCTCCACCGAGTAATGCAGGGCCGCACCAACAATCAATACTGCCGCGGCATAGATCACCGCGGTCCATACGCCATGTCCGTCGACAAACGCGGCGAAGCGGCCGTGAAGCTGGGAATAAACCATCTTGTGACTGAGGTACAGACTGTAAGACGCTAACGCGAGCCACGCAGCGCCCGGCGCATGTAATCTGGACAAGACGCCGCGTTCGCCGGCTGCCGATGCCACGAGTGCCGCCATGCCCAAGGCGAGCACAGGATCGCCGAATACATTGGCGGAAAGCTCCATGCGCCGACCCTCAAACCCAAACATGCACAGCACGATCAGACCCACACCGATAGCGACTACGACATTTGCGTGGCGCTCAATCCAGATCCAGCCGCGGGTTCCGTAACTGCGCATGGCGGCCAGCGCAATGCCGCCCAACAAGTCGTCAAGGCGCGCCCACGTCGGATCGTACAAATAGCGCAGGTACGGCGTGCCAAGGTCGCCCCCGGCCACTTTTACTGGTGCCAGGAAGTGCATCCAGAGCCATGCTCGCAAGACCATACCGCCGACCACCAACACAGCAAACACGACCAAGGTTCTCAACAACGTTGCGCGCCAGGTGAGCGCGATTGCCAGCGCCGGGAAGAGTAGATAAAACTGCTCTTCCACGCACAATGACCACGCGTGCGAGAACGCGGCGCGAGAGGGATCGATCCACAAATTCATGCTGTAGGTGAGGAAGCGCCACAACGGCATCATGCTCGTTGTCTCGCGTATTGATGGCCAAACCATGTAGATGGCAAGAACCACAAAAAACGCGGGCAGCGTTCGGAAGCTGCGGCGTATGTAAAAATCAGTCAGATCAAGCCGGCTTCCGCTGGCGATTTGCGTAAACACCTGCGAGCCAATCAGGAAGCCGGACAAGGCGAAGAACAGGTCCACTCCCATCCAGCCACTCCACCGCAGTATGCCGCCACCGCCATAGCCGGCCAGATAAGCATGGAAGATCATCACCCACACGATGGCTATCGCGCGCAACAAATCGAGTCCGGGCTTTCGCGCCACGATGTTCCTCTGTGAATTGGCTGCTGGCAGGCCTTCCTGGCCTTGCACACTTGGTAGTTTCGAGTTCTCAGCAATTTGCGGCCCGCATCCGGCGAGCCATTCGCAATGATTTGGCGCACGTCATCAGCAACCACAGGGTGTGGTGCTGCACAACCGTACCCAAAGTTTATGGCATTTGTGAGGCGGTTCCAGGGCACCGTAAAGGCATTCGCGAGGGTAGGAAATGCGAAATTTCCATTGCAGTCATAGGTGGATTGAAGCTCGGGGCAGCGTGCGCTTTCGAGCAGGCGGGTTGGGGTGAGCGAATGCGAACCCCAACAAAATTACAGACGGCTACGCTGAATGTTGGAGTACGTTTCTCACTCCAACTTCCACGCTGAATCGGCAGCGTCAGGGGGTTGCAGTTTGTCCTGGGTGCGAGAATCGAAGTCGCTCGCATCATGCCGCTCATGCAACTGGCTGGACAGCTCGCCGAAGACGCGATTGACCATGCGCCCTCGTTGCACCGCCGGGCGCGCGGCGATCCCGGCCGCCCAGCGCTGCACGTGCGTGTACGTGTCTACCTGCAGAAACTCGCCGGCATCGTATAGACGGCCTTTGGCCAGCGCGCCATACCATGGCCACACCGCGATGTCGGCAATCGAATAGTCCGCACCGGCAAGATAGGTGTGGGTGGCGAGGTGTTGATCGAGCACATCGAGCTGGCGTTTCACTTCCATCGCATAGCGATCGATGGCGTATTCGATCTTCAGCGGCGCATACGCATAAAAATGGCCAAAGCCACCGCCGAGAAATGGCGCGCTGCCCATCTGCCAGAACAGCCACGAAAGGCATTCGGTACGCACTACATGATCGGTTGACAGCAAGACACCAAACTTTTCCGCCAAGTAAAGCAGCATCGCCCCCGACTCGAATACCCGCACCGGTTGTGCGCCGCTGCGATCCATCAGTGCAGGAATCTTCGAGTTCGGATTGACCGCAACGAAGCCGCTGCCGAACTGGTCGCCCTCCTCGATGTTGATCAGCCACGCGTCGTATTCAGCACCCGCGTGCCCCAGCGCCAGCAACTCTTCCAGCATCACCGTCACCTTCACCCCGTTGGGCGTACCCAGCGAGTAGAGCTGCAGCGGATGGCGACCAACTGGCAGTTCCTTTACATGAGTGGCCCCAGCAACAGGCCGATTGATGCTGGCGAAACGCCCGCCGCTTTCTTTGTCCCATTGCCAGATTTTCGGGGGAAGGTAGCGATCAGGCTCAGTCATCGGTATTCCAGGAGAAAGGCGACAAATTTGCAGTTGTGGATTGGTAGACCAAGTGCAGCACCCTGACGAACAAGTGAGTTAACCACGATGCTGACGACTATCAGCCGGCAAGACGGTGTCGCAACCAAGACGCATCACCCGTTCATCCGGGAAGAACCATAGCTCATCTCGGCGCATCGTTGAACGGGGTCAGTTCACTTGCCGAGGGTCAGGAAGTGAACCTAACCCTGTTTTCAGCAAGCCCGTTTGCGGCAAGCTATAGCCAGCCGCCTCTACGCCGGATACTGCGATAGTAGACCTGACCCCAGAGCTTTGAGCTTTGAGCTTTGCGTTGCGAGGGCAGTTCGTGATTGGCTTGCGCGCACATGTTGCTTCAAGTCACGATCAGATTTCACCTCACGCCGTAATCTCAAACGAGCCTGCAAGCCTGCGTCGGTGACGTGGATGTTTCCAGCAAATTCAG
>JBDTLA010000058.1:0-4726 GCA_039935035.1 Rudaea sp.
TCCGACAACAAGGCCAATGGTTATTTCGCCGATGGCATCCAGGATGAAATCCTGACCCGGCTGGCCAAAATCGGTGCCTTGAAAGTGATCTCGCGCACCTCGACCCAGCATTATGCGAGCAGCCCGGACAATCTGCCGGAGATCGCCAAGCAACTGGGTGTGGCCAATATCCTGGAAGGCAGCGTGCAGCGCGCTGGCGATGCCGTGCATATCAATGTGCAGTTGATCCACGCCGCGACCGATACGCATCTATGGGCGGAAGTCTACAACCGCAAGCTTGACGATATTTTTGCCGTCGAAGCCGATGTGGCTGGCGCAATTGCCGACGCGCTGAACGCGAAGCTCACCGGCGCCGAACACGCGGCGGTAGCGAAACGACCGACTGAAAATCTTGCGGCCTACGATGCCTACCTGCGCGGCCGTGCTTTGGGCACGGCGGGCTACGGCTACGCCAACACCCGCAAGATTATCGCCGCGTATGCCGAAGCCGTGCGTCTGGACCCGAAGTTCGCGTTGGCCTGGGCCGATCTTGCTGGAACCACAGCCTACCTGTATTTCAACAATGTCGACACCGACAAATACACGCCGCAGTACATCAAACAGGCGATGGATACTGCACTCCAGTTGCAGCCGGAGCTGAGCGAGGCGCAACTGGCGCAAGGCATTTATCGCTACCGCATCCAGCGCGATTTCGCCGGCGCACAGACCGTGTTTGAAGGCATGCTCAAACAATCGCCAAACAACGTGGCGGCGCTGCAGTACCTGGGTCTGGTCGAACGCAGACAGGGCAAGTGGGAATCGGCGCTGGCGCATCTGGAACAGGCGGCTGCGCTGGATCCGCGCAATGCCGGGTTGCTGACCACCATCGGCGGCGAGACGTTGACGAACATGCATCGTTACGACGAGGCCCGCGTATGGCTGGACCGGGCGCTGGCTATCGCACCGAACGACACGCTGGAAATCGGCTACAAGGCCGCCACTTATCAATACCAGGGCCGGCTCGACGAAGCCGCACGTGTTCTGGATTCCGCTCCGCAGTTGGACCTGGATCCCACCCTTGCCTTTTTTCGCGCCATTCAACGCCTGATGGAACACCACTTCGCTGCCGTTATCGACGGACTGCAACCGGTGCTGGCGCAGCCAGAAACCGCGCTCAACGGCTATGGTCCACAACTGCGGCTGTTCCTTGGATTGGCGCAATCCAGAGCAGGACAAAACGCGCAGGCACAGGCGACCTATGAGCAACTGATTGCGCAAATCGAACCCAAAGCGAATCAGGTGGACGACACGCTGCTGCCAGTGACGCTCGGCATTGCCTATGCCCATGCCGGGCGCAAGCAAGCGGCGCTGGAGCAAGCACGCAATGCCGTTCAGCTGTTTGCAAACGACGCAAACCAACGACCATCAGCCGAACTCGGGTTAGTCGAAGTACTGATGGTTACCGGTGATCACGACGCAGCGATTGCCATGTTGACCAAGTTACTGATCGTGCCGTCGGGCACAACACCCGCACTGCTGCGGCTGGATCCGACCTGGGATCCGCTGCGTGGCGACCCACGCTTTGCCGCGCTTGTGAATCAACCTGCAAATTCCCAAGCCGGACCGCAGTAGGCTCACGGGGCCAAAAAGGGCCGGGCAGCCTTCGGCTGAGCACCTTAGTTTGCTCGATTCTGCCAGACAGAAAACCTGGGCACCCACGGATTATGTGGCATTGATGCGTGCGATTGAACTCAATGGCGGCCGACGAAATGTACGCGTTGGAATTCGGGCTCCGCAGCGCGAATGATTGGACATCCGGGATTTTTTCTCAATGCGTAACCGGCGCTTGGAAACCCAGTCCCAGCGCCGTGCAGGTCTGCTCGTCAAGCTCGATCCAGAACGCGAGCACCGGTTTGCCATCGATCATCTGCGGCGCGCCAGCGCGATGCACGTGCAGGCCGAAATTGCGTGCGATGCGTTCCACCCCGGTATAGCTGAAAGTGATAAGGCGCTTTGCGCCTTTCATCAGCGCGGTTTCCACCACGGCCTTGAGCAAGGTGTGGAAGCGTTGCCTGGCCTCAATCCGCGATGTCGCATCGCCTTCAACAACTTGCGTGGTGTAGCGCGATAGCTCCCAGACGTCCGCCGAGCACGGTGCCGGCTGATCGCCCAGCAAACCCGGGAAAACGGTAGCGAGCAGGTAGGCCTGTTGTGTAGTGAGTAGCCTCGCGCAACCGCAAATGCGCGCCTGCGCGTCGCGCGCGACAACATATAACGTGTCGGGTCGATCGAATTGATCGCGCTCGAAACCGGGCTGCTCGGTCGGCAGTTCCCAGCCCAGCTGTTCCACGAATACTTTGTGTCGATAGACCGCGAGGTCGCTTTCCACGCCTGCGGGTAGTTGTTCCGATGTACCGATTTCAATCTCGAACATGCGCCTGGCTCCCCTGTAGCCATGGCGCTATTCAAAGGCGATTCGAGTCGTTACGTAACTGTCAGTATTGACAGGTCTGACCAAAGACGTGAGTTGTACGCTTGTCGGCGATGCTAATGCAGCTTCGCTGCCGCTTGGGCAAGTCGGGTTACCGTGTCGAAGTGCCTGTGCTCGCGCCAGGCACAATTCGACAACCATCGATTCAGCAGTTCGCCGGTGCGGATAGAGCCCAAATCGTTGCCATCGGCTGACGTGAGCATCACGTTGCAACTGATGCCACCGGGTGCCAGTCTTTGCACTGCGTCGCTCGCGCTCGTGAACCAGGCCCAACCGATGCTGATCTGCGCCTGGTGATCGGCATCGAGCCATTCGCAATAGCCTGCTTCGGTCGCCGGCAAATCCATTGCCAGCAGCTCCTGGCGCAGGTCGTCGTCGTTGAAGGTAATGCGTTTGGAAAACCGCAAAGAACAGAAATGTTGATATGTCAGGCGAATATAGCCATCCTGCGCATATACCAGATTCGTAACCGTCGAAACGTTCGTGGGTAACTGCATAAGACACCTCCAGTCATAGCCGTGCAATTATCCGAAAAAAAAAGCGAACGCCAACTGTCAACATTGACAATGCGTTCGCGACGACCAACAGGTGGTACGGTTTCATGGCTAACTGGCGCGAAGACTATCTGGCCCGCCTTATCGGGGCCGACAAGGACGCACAGCAGGTGTTCGACGAACTTGCGGATATCGTTCGCGATATTGGCTTCGAATACTGCTCGCTCGGAATTCAGGTTCCTGCTTACGGTGACGTCCCCCGGCAATCGTGGTCGACCAATTACCCGATTGGCTGGCAGGAACACTATCTTGGGCACAATTACCTGACCATCGACCCGGTCATCGACCAAGCGCTGCACAGCGCCATGCCGGTCATCTGGAACGAGCCACTGTTTCGCCAACGGCGCTCGTTTTGGGAAGAAGCGCGCGCGCACGGCGTGTGTTATGGCTGGACGCTGGCGATGCATGGACTTGGCGGAGAGAGGGGACTGATTTCACTGGCACGCTCTGAGGAGGTCATATCCCAGCAAGAGCTAGCCGAACAAGAAGCCAAGCTGGTGTGGCTTTCGCATACGGCCAACGGCGTAATCGGCAAGCTCACTGCCGATGCCAATCCGCTGGGTTCGGTCCAGGAATTGACCCATCGCGAACGTGAAGTACTGCGCTGGACGGCGGCTGGAAAGATTGCCAGTGAGATTGGCGCGATCCTCGGCGTGTCGACGCGCACGGTCAATTTCCATGTCACCTCGGTACTGGCCAAACTGAACGCGACCAACAAGACTCAAGCGGTAGTCAAGGCATTCATGCTCAACATGCTCGATTAGCTCCAAATCCGAAGACCGTCCGATAGGTCTGGTATGGATGCATTCGCAATGCGGTTTGCACGATCGTTGCGGCCGCCCGTGTTCCCCCTCAGTGCCAAAAACCTGTCAACTTTGACAGCTAGTCAACGTGCGCGCGATGTTTATAGTGGCGGTAAGGTTCTCGGGGGCGCGCGGACGTGCAATCACGGTTGGAAAATTCGAGAAAGATCCGACAGTATCTGATGGCGACGTCATTGCTTGACGTGTGCGGCTTGGCGCAAGCTGCCGCCCCGAGCGCGAGCGGCGGAGCCTACAACTTCACGGTGAACGTCACCGTCGCCAGCGCGTCGATCCTGAATATTGGCCCGAACGACCAGATTCAGTTTTCGGACGAAACAAGTGCATACGAAAACAGCCAGAGCACGCTTTCCTTCGATTCGGGCAGTGGCCACGAACGCGCTTCATCTGCACGTGGACATCGCGGGAATCATTACCGCTGATGTGGTGATTTCTCATGCCCAAGCCTCAATCGCCTGCAACTGATTTACGCGTACGGATGGATCCGCGACGCAGCTGCGGAAATTCGCAGCAAACAGCCCCCTGTCGGAACGCGGCCTACAAGCTGCGGTACGGCACGCTCTGAACAGGTCAGGAAGACCTGTTCAGAGCAACTTCAAATCGACGAACTCGAAGCGATCGTCGCGCAACAGGTGATCCCCCCGTTGCAGATGCAAAGGTTCGTTCCACATTGGTCCCGCGTACACACACGTGTGGAATTCCCCGTTTTCACCGCAGGAGTCGCAAGATGCGGGTAGTTCAGACAATAGGGCCGCATCGAATTCACGACCGCAGAATTTGGCATCCAGTTGTTGCGTATCGACGCAGCACAGCATCGCGCGAAATCCATCGTCAATAAATCGCTGACCCAGCTTCGAAGTGTCTTCACCCCACAGCGGGAA
>JBDTLA010000059.1:0-13347 GCA_039935035.1 Rudaea sp.
TTTATGGGCGGCACCGTGTATGTCGGGTGCTCACCCTCCAGGTCAAAATGCGTCCACTCCGCCATACGTATCTCACCCGGTCGACAGAACCACAGGGGCGCCAACCTTAAAGCGCACTGCACGGGCAACGTGCCCGTAAAGCCATCGATGGCACGCATCAACTCCCCCACACGGTCAGGCTCGATGATCGTCGGAAGATTCTGAGGATTACGGCTTGGCAAGGTATCGCGCAGATCAGCCGCAGGGTCGCGACTGGCCCGCTCAGTCGCGACGGCAAATCGAAACACACGGCTGAGTTGATGCCGTAGGCGATGAGCCTGCTCGATGTGCCCCTGCTTAATCAGGTAAGCGAACAACGGGCGAATCTCGCTCACTCCGATATCCGCGACGGGCAGTCCACCGATCCTGGGGAAAGCATGATTTTCCAATCGTCCGCGTTCCTTGGCGAACTGGCCGACCGTCCATTCAGGTTTTTTCACCTCCAGCCATTCACGAGCCACAACCTCGAAACTGTTGGCGGAACGCTCCATGCCCGCCGCCTTTTCGGCCTTGCGCTGCACGCCGGGATCCACGCCATTTCCGAGAAGCTTCCTGGCAGCGTCGCGCCTGGCGCGTGCGTCGGCCAACCCGGTATCGGGATAAGTGCCTAGGGAGAGCCTTTTCTCCTTGCCCGCAAATCGGTACTTCAGTCGCCACCACTTGCCCCCAGACGGGGCAATTTCGAGGTACAAACCTCCACCATCGAACAATCGCTGGGGCTTTTCGGTAGGCTTTGCTTTACGGATGGTGGCATCGGTAAGCGCCATGGGGGCAACTCAGTAGAGGCAACAGTGCCTGCCCCCAATGTTGCCCCTTGTTGCCACTGGATTGCAATGGATCGGATTGGACACGATCGGACAACAAAATCAATCAACTCGTTGGTGTGTCTAGGTTTCCAGAGGAAAGACTGGACGAAGTTGGATGAGATTGGATATTGATTTGGTGGCTATAGGTGGACTCGAACCACCGACCCCAGCATTATGAGTGCTGTGCTCTAACCAGCTGAGCTACATAGCCGCGGGCCGCGTAGTGTAGCGGCGCAACGTTGCAAGGTAAATGGTCGCATGGATTTGAACCAATCCCGCGTATGCCTTGCCGATATGCGGTGGCCTGTGGAAAAATCGGGGTATCTGTTGTGGAGTTTTTCGTGTGATCGATCCAGATGGCTTTCGCCCCAACGTCGGCATCATCCTGCTCAGCGATAGCGGCAGCGTGTTCTGGGCGCGGCGTGCGTTTCGCGACGGTTGGCAGTTTCCGCAGGGTGGCATGCACAGCGATGAGACGCCGTTGGAGGCGATGTATCGCGAGTTGGAAGAAGAAACCGGGTTGCGTCCGGAACACGTTGAGGTGCTCGGGGCCACGCCGGGATGGCTGCGCTACAAGTTGCCAAGGCGTTATCTGCGGCACCACGAAAAGCCCTTGTGCATTGGCCAAAAACAGGTCTGGTTCCTGCTGCGCTTTCTGGGCGACGAGTCGCATGTGCGCCTGGATTTGACCGAAACGCCTGAATTTGATTTGTGGCGCTGGGTCGACTTCTGGTATCCCGCCGAGCACGTCGTCGCGTTCAAGCGCACGGTTTACGAACAGGCATTGCGACATCTGGCGCCGTTGGCTGGGTTCATACCGGTTGTGGCCGATTGAGCGCGGCGTACATAGTCGAGTTCAATCAAGATCAGGAGCGCCCCCATCCGCCTTCGGCACCTTCCCCCGCTCGCCTTGGAAGGGAAATAGAAATGAGCCCCGCTTGCGGGGGAAGGGAAATCGAAATGAGCCCCGCTCGCGGGGGAAGAGAAATAGAAATTTGGCCCGCTCGCGGGAGAAGGAAAATAAGTATTCGCCCCGCTTGCGGGGGGAAGGGAAATCACGATGATGCTCGTTTGAATTGAAGGGAAAATAAACTCGTGCTCTGTTCCACGGCAGGTTCGCCGGGCGATTTGTAGTTGACAATCATTCGCATTTGCATTTGAATACGCACATCGACTGGTTCGAGTGCTTGAATATGTACGTATGTGTTTGCAACGGTATCACCGAGCGCAGCGTGCGCCAGGCGGCTGCTGATGGCGTCCACAGCTTGTCTGAGTTGACTCGCCGCACTGGTTGCGCCGATTGTTGCGGTAGCTGTGCGTATCTTGCCGCACGGGTGCTCGCCGACGAACACGAGCGGCGTGCGTTCACGTTGCCGCTCGCCATCGCCGCCTGATCTCATTTTCGCCAAGCCCAATGCGGGCCAAGCCATCTTGTCGTAAACGCTCGCGATTCGCGTTTCTGCACGGCTGGCGTGCGCGCGCTATATTTGCCGTTGAATTTGCATCGCAAGGGATATCCGCATGAAAGGCAATGCCGACGTCATCAAGCACCTGAACAAGGTGCTGTTCAATGAGTTGACCGCGATCAACCAGTATTTTCTGCACTCGCGCATGTATCGCAACTGGGGCTACAAGGAACTGGCGGAGCACGAGTACAAGGAATCCATCGATGAGATGAAGCATGCCGACAGCTTGATCGAGCGCATCCTGTTTCTCGAAGGTCTGCCGAACCTGCAGGCACTGGGCAAATTGCTGATCGGCGAAAACCCAAAGGAAGCGATTGCCTGCGACCTGAAGTTGGAATTGATCGCGCATGCAGATCTGAAAAACGCGATCGCGCACTGCGAATCCTGCGCCGATTATGTCAGCCGCCAATTGTTCGACAGCATCCTCGAATCCGAGGAAGAACATATCGACTGGCTGGAAACCCAACTCGGCCTGATCAACACACTCGGCGAAGCCAACTATCTGCAAACCAAGCTTTCCGAATGATTGCGTAGTTGGGGTGAGCGAATGCGAACCCCAACAACTCCCCATCCAGGCACGCCAATGTTGCGGTTCGCATTCGCTCACCCCAACTTACCAGTCACTCGATTGAATTAGACGGTTCGACTCAGGCCGCGCTGTTGGCCAGCAGCGCGTTGAGTTCGGCCGAGACGTTCTGGAACATGCGATTGATTTCCGCTACGAGGATCGGTGCCTCGTTGGCCAACGTGCCGGCGCGCGCGCCGTGTTCCAGGCGCTTTGCGAGGTCTGATAAGCCCATTGCGCCGAGATTGGCGCTGGTGGATTTGAGCGAGTGCGATGGCGCGATCAAGCCTTCGCTGTCCGCGTTGGCTGCGGCGTGATCCAGTGCAGCGAGTGCCTTTGGCGTGTCTTCCAGATATACGCGCACCAGGTCAGTGAATTCTTCGCCCATGACATCGAGCAGGTCGCGGATGATGTCCGCATCCAGAACACTATCGGATCTGGCGTGGCCGGAAAATACGGCGGTGCTCGCCGTCGGTATGGCAGCGAACGCGGGGGCAGCTTTCTTCGCCGGTAGCAGCGCACTCACGGCTTTTGGATCGGGTTCGGAAGATCCGGCTTGGGTCGTGGCGTCGGCGGGCAGCCAGCGCCGCAAGGTTTGTTCGAGCAGCGCGCGATTCAGAGGCTTGGACATGTAGTCGTCCATGCCGGCATTCAGGCATTTCTCCCGGTCGCCGGCCATCGCATTGGCGGTCATGGCGATGATGGGAATGTGCGTCAAAGCGCTTGATTGCTCATTCTGGCGGCGAATACGCGTGGCCGTATAGCCGTCCATTACGGGCATCTGGCAATCCATCAAGACCGCATGAAACGTATCGTGCTGAAGTTGATCAAGCGCATCCTTGCCGTTTTCGGCAACGCTGAAACTCAGGCCGATCAGGCTGAGCAGTCGCTGCGCGACTTGGCGATTGACGGCGTTGTCCTCGACCAGCAGTACGTGTCCTGCAAGTGGACGTATCGCATCCGTGGGCGCTTCAATGTGGACCGGCGTTGGCGCGCTTGCAGCCACCAGCGACGGCGGTATGAACGATGCCGGCGCTTCGCCGCCGAGCAAACTGGTCAGGGTGTCGCGTAACTGGCCTTCGTTGTATTGATGCGGCAGGGTTGCCGCGCGCGCATCGGCGGAAAATTCGGCAGGCACGTCGTTGTCGATTAGCAACAGGCAATTGCAGCGATTGAGCGTGGGTTCGCGCAGCACGTTGTGCAACAGTCCGACTGCGGTATTGTTGGCTACGCTGGCGGCGTCCACGATCAGCAGGTCATAAGCCCAACTCTCGCCCATGCTTGCCGCCGCGCGCAATTTGCCGAGTGCGTCGGCAACGGTACCTGTTTGCAGATGGGTCACGCTCCAGCTAGTGAAGTAATTGCCGAGCCGGCGCACGCAAGCGTCATCGGTGCTGAGCACCAGGATTCGTGATCCATGCAAGTCACGCTGCTGGGTGAGATCGCCCAGGGCCTTGGTTAGCGGCACGCTAAACCAGAACAGCGAGCCTTTGCCCAAATCCGAGCGCACGCCAATCTTGCCGCCCATCAGGTCGACGATGCGTTTGCAGATGACCAAGCCCAGTCCGGTGCCGCCGTGGATGCGCGTTGTAGAAGCATCAGCTTGCGAAAACGCCTGAAACAACTTGTTCGTGGCGTTGGCGGCGATCCCCACGCCCGTATCCTTCACCGCGAACAGGATTTCGTAATGGGTGCGGGTTTCGCCACGTTTGCTCACGTGCACCATCACCGAACCGCGCGCCGTGAATTTGATCGCGTTGCTCACCAGGTTGGTCAGCACCTGGCGCAAGCGCACCGGATCGCCGCGGACGGCCAGGCGAACACCCGGGTCGATCGCGACATTGAAGCGCACGCCTTTTGCGCTTGCGTTGCGCTCAAGCAGGCGATGAACCGAATCGAGCAGCTCGCGCAAATTCAGCCCGACGCATTCCAGCTCCATTTTGTTGGCCTCGATTTTGGAGTAATCGAGGATGTCGTCGACGATACGCAGCAGTTCGTGTGCGGATTTGTAGGCGGTCTTGAGGTAATCGAGTTGATCCGGTGCCAGCTTCGTTGAAAGCAGGATATCCAGCAGCGGAATGATGCCGTTGAGCGGGGTGCGGATTTCATGGCTCATCGTCGCCAGGAATTCGCTTTTCGCCATGATCGCGGCTTCGGCATCGCGCTTGGATTGCAGCAACTCCTGCTTGATGCCGCGCAGCGATTCCAGTTCAGCCTGTGCGGAGGCAGGTAGCGCTTCTGGCACAACGGCACTGACTTTTTTTGCAGTCCGCAACACCATTGCTGGTTCGAATGTTGCCTCGTCGCGCAACATCGCTGCGGCATGGGCTCGCCAGCCGAACCACCCGCCAAGCGCGGCAAGCACCAGCGGTGGGCTGATCATCAAGGCCTGCGGCGGCGGCAGCACGAACGGTGCGGCCAAGGCAACGATGACCACGAGTGCCAGGCTCAGGCGAACGATCCACGGCACCGCAGGATGCACTTGAGGATTACTAGCGTCAGGCGCTGGAGGCATGGAAGTCAAAGCTCAGTTCCTGTCCGGCCTGCTGTACAAAGTCGCCTTGCAGGTAATCCACATCCGCACTCCACAGCAGTGACGCGCTTTGCGCATCCTCGATGCGCGGCGCGATGACCTTGCTGCCGCGCGCATGCGCAAGCGCCACAATCTGGCGCAGTTCCTCGCGAATTTTCTGATCGCGCAAAGCCGCGCCGCTGTAACGTGGCGACAGCTTGAGGAACGCTGCAGGCAGCACCTCAAACAGTTGGGTCGATGCAGGGGTCGCATCGAACGCGGTCAGCGAGACCTTGACGTCCATCGTGCCCAGCGCAGTCATGAACTCGCTCAATTCGTGCAGGTTCGACAATGCGTCTTCCACTCGAAACTCCAGTACCACGATGTTTCCGGGCAGTCGTCTGGTTTCCAGCATTTGTCCAAGCCATGCGGCGCGTTGGGGATCCCTTGCTGCCTCGATCGACTGGCTCACGAACAGGCGTACCGGCCGCTTCTGGCGTGCCCGTTCAGCCAAAACCAGCAGGCAATGCGACAGCACCCAACGGTCGATATCGGCGGCTAGTCCCTCGCGCTCGGCCACGGGGAAAATTTCCGCAGCGGTATACAACTTGCCGCCGTCGCCGCGCAGTCTTAACAGCGCCTGGAACTGTTCTTCATCGCCGCCTTGAAGCGCCACAATCGGCTGGAACAAAAGCTGGAAGTCCTCGGCCTTGATTGCATCCTTGATCAATTGCAGTAGTGCCTGGTCGGCGCTACCCATCGCGTTGCCCTGGCTCACGCGGAAGATGCCGATGCGATCACCTCCGGGCAGGCGCGCATCGCTCATGGCGCGCTCGGCCGCGTTGAGCATGGCACCGGCATCGCCGAGTCCGGCCGCGAACGCGCAGATGCCGAAGGACAGGCTCACGCTCAAGGTCTTGCCCTCGTGTTCGAATACTTCGCGCGCAATACGCTTGCGCAATTCCGCGGCGAGCGCCGCCAGTTCGGATTCGTCGCCGTGCGGGCACAGCAGGGCGAAACTCGTGTCTCCGTAACGCGCGGCCAAGTCTTTGGACTCAATGTGCGACGCGATGAAAGCGCCGACCTGATTGAGCAACCCATCGAAAATGGTCAGGCCCATGCGCTCGCGAATTTGCCCGGCGCCATCGATCTCGACATACACAAGCCCGCCACCCTGTTCCACGGATTCATCGCTGGCGAGCACGGCGTTGAGCCGATCCAGCACATAAGCGCGCTGGTACATGCCGGTGACCGGATCGCGCGGGTTCATCGTTTGCGCGCGCTGGCCCAGAGTGCGCGCGCGCCGCACGCGATTGGTCACTGCGGAAATCAAATGCTTTGGCCGGATCGGCTTGGACAGGAAATCATCGCCGCCGGCATTGAGCGCCTCGAAGTGCTTGTCCTCGTCGTGTTCGCCGGACAGGAACACGATCGGGGTATTGATGAACGCTTCGCGTTCTCGAATGATTGCAGTCAGTTCCATGCCGGAACAATTGGGCATGTACAAATCCATCAGGATCAGTTCCGGTTTGAATTCGTCGAGCCGATCAAGTGCCGCCAGCGGATCAGTGACCGCATGGGTTGCCATGCCGGCTTTACGCAAGATCGATTCGGCGAAGATTGCCTGGGCGCGATCGTCTTCCACGATCATCACCCGGAATGGATTGGCGCTGTCGGCATCGAGCAATTCGCGAATACGCGCCATCACCTCGTTGGATTGGGCAGGCAAGGCGACGAAGCTGTCGGCCCCGGCACGCATCGCGCGCAAGCGCACCGGTAAGTCAGCCGATTCGGAAAACGCGAGCAGTGCCATGCGTCGACCGAGCTGGTTGCGCGCATCCTTGACCAATTCGCCGATCGTTTCGAGCGCGTCCTGGAAAGGCGCGTCGACGACGACCAGATGCGCGGCAAACGCGCCCAGCACTTCGGTGAGTTCCTCAACGCTGTCGAGCAGGGTCAGCTCGTATCCGGCCGCTTCGATCTTTTGGTCGACTTCACATGCCAACGCATTGCCGTCGCTCAGATGAAACACTTTGAATTGCTCGTGTTGCGGCAGGTCGTTCGGTGTTGCAGGAGCCTCCTCGGATGGCGCGACCGGCTCGGCAATGGGGATTGCCGGGGCGGTTGCCACGGTTGCTGCCACGACGGGTGTGATCTTGGCTGCGGCTGCGGCTACGGCGCGTGGTGGGGCTGCTGGCGCCGTGCCGAAGCGCGTCCAGTACTGCGCCGGTGGCGTGACCTGAAGCGGAAAACTGCCGGATTGGATCGGTGCGACGGTCAGCGCTTCGGCGGCCTGGGCCGCGGAATCCACGTGATTGTCCTGGTGTTGTGCGATCAGGTTGCCCAGTTCGTCCAATTGTGCGGCGAACGTTTGCGTCTGGCTGGCATTGGGTATCGCTACCTGTTCGACGAACGGGGCAACGAAGCTTTCCAGCGCGAACAGGCGTTCGCCGATATCGAGCAGGCCGTAACGCCCGCATGCACCCGCCAGAATTTGCAGCTCGCGCAACAGGATCGACAGGGCATTGATGTCCCAACCCTGCGTGCACAGGCGCTGGCCGCGCTTGCGCAGCGTCTCCAGGCGCTTAGGCAAATGGCGCATGAAGGCCAATCGCAATTCCGCAGCCTGTTGGGTATCGTCCTGCTTGTACATCAACCGTGCCCCCGATTAGATGGAACTATACCAGCGACGCGCAAGAATCTTCCAGCAACCCTTGAGGTGTACTGCTCAACTCATTGATGTATTGACGTGCAAGGCAAGACCCGCCCCTCAAAATCCGGGTTTCACCACCGCCAGTATCACAATGGCGATCAGCAGTAATGCGGGCACTTCATTGAACACGCGCAGCCAACGCGATGATCGCGTGCAGCGATCCGCGGCGAACTCGTTCTTCAAACGCACCAGATACCAGTGATACACGATCAGCACGGCGACCAGCGTCAGTTTGATGTGCAGCCACGCCTGATGCAGGAAGGCCGGCGCCAGGCTCAGGGTCCACAGGCCAAATACCACGGCGAGGATGCCGCCGATATGGGTGATCATGAGCAGGCGACGTTGCATTATCTTGAGTTGCTCGCGCACCGCGGCGTTGTCGGATTCGACCAGGTACACAAACAGTCGCGGCAGGTAAAACAGCCCGGCGAACCAGGTGACCACGAAAATCACATGCAAGGATTTGATCAACAGGTAGAACATGTGGGCAACCCGCTCAATGGGAGTGTCGGTCAAGCAAGCGGCCGCGATGATGCTAATGCGCGGCCCTGGCGGCGCGTTCGGACACGTTACCGAACGCTGACGACAGTGTACCTAACCCGCGGAATTTACGGCGTTGTCGAGGGGAATTTGCCACGGTCGTTGATGCATGTGGTGTGCGCTTGCCTTGACGTGCGCCGCGGCGTGGCGCTATAACCCGCGTTCCCTGCCGGCCGCGTGCCGCATCCAAATCGAATCGCGCATGGTCAAGGTTACGCCTCCTCCGGCTCTTGTGGTGCGGCCGCAGCGTTCTGCGCGCGGGGCCCGTGGTACCTGGGCAATCGCCCTGATTTGGGCATTGACGCTGCTGGCCGCGTACGCCGGCGGGCGTATTTGGCAACAGCATTCCGCAAGTGCCGACGATGCCAAGGTATCGGTGGCAGAACAACGCGACCGTGAAGCGCAGTTGCAGCGAATCGCGGTGCTCGAACGCGCCGACCAGGTTGCGCACACCGCAACCGCGGGCTTGCAACAGGCACTGCGTGATCGCCAGGAAGAAATCACTGGATTGCGCGCCGATCTGGCGTTTTACAGCCGCCTCACCGACGGCAGCGGCAAGGCCGAGGGACTCAAGGTGCATGGGCTGCAACTCACCGCAGCGTCGGTGCCGCGCGTATACAGTTTCGCCATAACGCTCACCCAAACCCTCAAATCTGGACCGGTAGCCAGCGGCAACGTGTCGTTGAGCGTCAGCGGCGTCAGCGACGGCAAGCTGGTCACGATGCCATGGACACAGTTGGCTCCGAACCAGAAACCTTCCGGAATGGGATTTTCGTTCAAGTACTTCCAGCAAGTGACTGGTACCCTGATGTTGCCGCAAGGCTTCACCCCCAACCGTATTCGCGTCGAGGCCGATGCCGGCGGCAGCCTCGGCCATGCGGATCAGGAATTTTCCTGGTCCGATGCGCTCGCCGACCAGGAGATTCCAGATGTTCAACACCAACCGTAAGGATCTGCGCCACGCCGCCGAATCGACGACACTGATTGCCGCCGGCACGGAAATCCGTGGCGATATCCATTTCAGCGGGTGTCTGCATGTCGACGGAAAAATTCAGGGCGCCATTCGCGGCGAGAGCGATCAGGCGATCCTCACCTTGTCCGAACATGCCGACGTGCACGGCGAAGTCAATGCGCCACGGATCGTCATCAACGGCAAGGTGTGCGGCGACGTGACCGCGTCCGAACGCCTGGAACTGGCCAGCAACGCGCAAGTGGAAGGCAACGTCTATTACAAGGTGCTGGAAATGGCGGCTGGCGCGCAAATCAATGGCAAGATGGTCCATCGTGCCGAACCACAACGGCAACTGCCGAAACCAGAGGTGGCCGCGGAAACGGTTGCCGAGGACGCTGCTGCCCCGGCCAAGAAAGGCTTGAAATCCGCGTAACCACCGCGATGTACAATGGCAGGTACTAGGCCAGTTGATTCTGGCAGTTCAACCAACGTCGCACATCGGTCGAGACCACCATGCAGGAAACGCCTGACTATCGCAACTCACTCGACCAGCCGCTGGTGTTCACCGCGGCGGCCGCGCACAAGGTGCGTGAGCTGATCGACGAGGAAGACAACCAGAGCCTCAAGCTGCGCGTGTCCATCTCCGGCGGCGGGTGTTCGGGTTTCCAGTACGGTTTCAGCTTCGATGAAAACGATGACGAAGACGATTTGGCCGTGGTCCGTGACGGCGTGACCCTGGTTGTGGATCCGCTGAGTCTGCAATACCTGATGGGCGCGGAAATCGACTACACCGAAAGCCTGCACGGCGCACAATTCGTGATCCGCAATCCCAACGCCAAAAGCACGTGCGGTTGTGGATCGTCGTTCACGATGTGACTGCGCAATAGTTCAGGGGCACTCGTGAGTTCACAGTCGCGCAGTCGCAGCAACGTATTCGCCGCGCTGGAACTGGATCGCGGTAGCGAACATCGCGACGATGCGACTTGGCTGGCCGAACACGCGGCCGCGCCGGGCGCGCGTTACTTCCTGCTGGATTCAGCCGGGCGCGCCTTGCTCAGTGCCGATCGGCGCACGTTGAATCGATTCGGTCATGCCGACTGCGGGCCATTGCTTGTCGCTGCCGCACCGAGCTTCCTCGGCAGCGCCGCAGGTATCGATCACTTTTTCCTGCACGTGGATTCCGCTGCGGCGGAGCGTCTTGCGGCTGAACATAGCGGCGAGTTTGTCGACTTGCGCAGAGCCGGTGCCAGCCTTCCGGCGTTCGATGCCGGGTTGTTCGCTTACGCGCGCGGGCTTGCGTTGTGGCAACAGCGCATGCGCTTTTGCAACGCCTGCGCGGCGCCGCTGATGCTGGAATCCTCGGGCCACCGGGCAAAGTGTACGAATCCACAATGCGCACTAGAGCACTTTCCGCGCACCGACCCGGCGATCATCGTGATTGTCGAACATGCCGGGCGCTGCCTGCTCGGGCGTGGGCCGCAATGGCCGGAACGGCGATTTTCCACCCTGGCTGGATTCGTTGAGCCTGGCGAAACGCTGGAAGACGCCGTGCGTCGCGAAGTGTTCGAGGAATCCGGTGTGCTCGTCGGCGATTGCGATTACCACTCGTCGCAGCCGTGGCCGTTCCCGGCATCGATCATGCTTGGCTTCACCGCGCAGGCGCTGGATCCCACGATTCGCCTGGGTCATGAACTGGCGGAAGCGCGCTGGTTCAGCGTCGACGAACTGGTCGATGGGTTGCGCGCTCGCACTCTGGGGTTGTCATCACCCGTGTCGGTGTCTTACCGGCTGATTGAGCATTGGCTGCGCGCCACCGCAGGCATCGAGCTTTCGCAGTTTACCCATGACGATCCATTTGTTGCCACGCGCGTGTAGCTTGGCGGCCGGTTCGGATTATTCAAGGCTGCGCGCGATCCTGGCGTGGAAACTTTGGGGGCACGGTATTTTTCGACAAACAGGGCATAGCGGTGGCTGTGGCCGACTGGACGAAAAGCGCTGTGGATTCAAGGTTCAAGCCAGGGCGCGTGTCATTCAGGAATAATGCGGGCTAAAATCGGCACATGGCGATCAAACTCGTTGCGATTCTCCTCGTGTTGCTGGTGTGTCGGCTGCTGCCTGAGGCGGTGCGTCTACGTGATTTTTCCTGGTGGCGCGCTTGGCTCGGGCAGCTGGGAAACTCCGCGACGGCAGCCGTCGTTCTGGTTGTCGGTATCGGCGTGCCGGTGCTGGTGTGCGCGCTGATTCAATGGGCGTTGTATGGCCGCGTCTTCGGTTTGATCGGATTGGTGTTTGCCACTGTGGTGCTTTACTACTGCTGGGGCCCGCGTGATCTTGAACTTGATGTCGAGGCAGTCGCCAAGGCGCCGGACAGTGCGCAGCGACTGGTCGCCATACAAGCGCTACAGTCCGAGCATCAACCGCAACCGCTGACCTTGGCCGCCGATTCGCTGGTTGTCGCCGCCTTTCGCGCCGGCCTGCAACGCTGGTTCGGCGTGTTGTTCTGGTTCGTCTTGCTCGGTCCAGCCGGCGCGCTGCTGTATCGGCTGGCGCAAATGCCCGGTTGCAGCGCTGAGCTCGCGCAATCTGCGCTGGTGCGTCGCATGGTGGCCATTCTGGATTGGTTGCCAGCGCATCTGATGGCGCTGGCTTTGGCACTGGCGTCGAATTTCGATGCCGTGTTCACCACCTGGCGCGACTATCATCGCGCCCATCCTCAAGGCTACGCGAGTTTTGATCCCGGATTCCTCGACGCGATCGCCCGCGCCAGCGTGGCAGCCGATGTGGTTGCCGACGACGATCAAGCACCCGAAACGCCCGCCCCGCTGGTTGCCCTCGACGATGCACAAGTTCTGGTGCGCCGCGTGCTGGTCGTATGGCTAACCCTGATCGCCCTTGTCGTACTCGGCGGCTGGTTTGGATGAGATTGATATACAACGACGCCTGCGCCCGGCAACAACCCGCGCGCAGCGGCGAATGAGCAGCTTGTGCGATGCAAGAACATGATGGGACATCGGATGATCGGTTGACTGGCATCGATCCGATTTGCAATGACGGCGACGACGCCACGTTCTGTACGTCTTGCGCGTTTTCCGGTGCCTGTCTTGCTGCCGGGTACGGCAAAACCGACCTGCGCGAACTGCATTGCCTGGTCGAACACGTAGGGCCGTACGCTGTTGGCGAGGTGGTGTTTCGCACGCGCGATCCGTTTCGTGCCATCTACGCGGTGCGCACCGGCACGGTCAAGACCGTGGCGGTCAATCGCGATGGCCATGAGCAAGTGCTGGGTTTTTATCTGCCCGGCGAAATGGTCGGCCTCAACGCAATCTATCCGGAACAATACCCCTGCGATGCGGTGGCGTTGGAAGCAACCCAATTGTGCCGTTTCTCCTTTCCGGCCATGAGCGCCCTGGCGGCGCGCTTGCCCAAAGTGCAACACCATCTGTTCCGCTTGCTGAGCAAGGAACTGGGTGCGGCATCGATGCTTGCCGGCGATCACAGTGCCGAGGAACGCGTCGCCGCCTTCGTGCAGGATATGGGCAATCGTTTAGCCGCACGCGGCGCTTCAGGCACGCGCCTGCACTTGAGCATGTCGCGGGCCGACATCGCCAATTACCTGCGCCTGGCTGCGGAAACCGTCAGTCGCGTGCTCACCCGATTTCGCGAGCAAGGTGTACTGCGCATCGAAGGGCGCTATCTGGAAATTGCCGATGCGACCGAATTGCGTCGTCTGGCCAGCAATGTACTCAACGATTGA
>JBDTLA010000060.1:0-8131 GCA_039935035.1 Rudaea sp.
TACGGCTCGCGGCGCTCGGCTTTTACGCCGATTTGGAGTTCGGTCGTGCCGTCGTTGCGGCTGACCGTGAGCTTGACGACGTCGCCAACCTTGAGTTTGACGAAATCAGGAATGTCGTCGCTGTCGATTTTGGCATCGACCCGCTTGCCGTCGACCGCGACAATCAGGTCGCCATCGCGTACGCCGGCCTTTTCGGCCGGGCCGCCGGGCGTGACGGCATCGACGTGCAGGCCGGTCTTGCCAGGCGTCATCACGATCCCGAGCATGCCGCGATCCGGGTCGCCCAGATAACGCCAGGCGTAGGCGCGCGGGCCGACGTCGCCCATCTTGTGCGACAGGTCGGCCATCTTGCGCGACAACTCGCGCATCTGGTCGCGCATCTGATCCAGTTCCTGGCGTTGCAGGCGCATATCTGTCGCGCTGGTGGACGCAGCCGCAGGTGGCGTGGCTGCGTCGGCCGCGCTGCCGAGCGCAGGCAAGGCCAGTGCGAAGGTCAAAATCAAACTTTTACACAATGTTGCATGCATGACGATAATCCTCAGTCGATTCTGGCGTTGGCGGCGACAGTTTTTCCGCCAGTGGCCAGTTGGTAGTTGGAGTAACGCAACACGGCGAGATCTTCGAGCAAGCCGACGCGCCGTTGCCACAACGCACTAGCGTGTGCTGACGTGGCTGCGGAAAGTTCGACATCGACCAGTCCGATGAGATTTTCGATCTCGGTTGCTGCAGCCAGATCCTGGCCTTGCAGTGGCGAACCGGATTTCGCGGTTTGCCGCAGCCAACGTTCCAGCGATTGCGAGCGCGTGCGCAGGGCGTCGAGTCGGGTTGTATCGGATATTGTCGAAGTCGTTGCATGCGTGTGTTCTTCGCCGTTCACGGGTGTTGATGCGCGAGCGGGCGTAACGGTCGCGACGGAGTGCGTCACGATGACGGAAGGCGTGCGCAGCTTGTACGTACCAAACACGGCGAGCAGAATCGTTGCGGCAAGCGCGAGTGGCCACACGCGACGCGGACGCCGAGAGGCAGGTGTCGCTGTGAGCTGCGCAGCCAGCGTCGACCAGCCGTCGCGATCCGGCGCGGCCAGCGGCAAGCCGCGTAGCGCATCGCCCAGGCTCAACCGGGTTGTGGTGTTTGGATCAGACATGACACGGACTCCGTGGCGGGATCGAGCAACACACGCATGCGGGCGGTTCCGCGCGCAAGCTGCGATTTGGAAAAACTCGTGGTCTTGCCCATGGCAGCGGCAATTTCCGGATGCGAATAACCTTCGACGTGGTACAGCCACAACACGCTGCGCGTGGTTGCCGGCAGGCGGTCGAGCGCGCGCTCCAGGGTTGCGGCATCGGCGCGCACCGATGGCTCCGGCGTGTCGTCGACCAGCGTGTGCGTATCGACATCAACCCATTCATGGCGCGAACCGCGCAAGCGCATCAGGGCTTCGTTGAGCGCAATTTGGCGCAGCCACGCCCAGAACGGCGCATCGCTGCGATATTGGCCAATGCGCTGGAAAACCTTGAGCATGGCGTCGTGTAGAACGTCTTGAGCGCTTTCGCGGTTACCGAGCACGCGCCAAGCCAGGCTAAAAACCGGCCGCTCGAAACGCCGGTAAATCTGCTCGAACGCCGCCATATCGCCCGCGCAGGCGCGGTCGAGCAGGGTTTTTGGCAGTTCCAGGTCGAAGGGGGATGGGCTCACAGGTTATTGGATGCGCGAGAGTCGAAAACGGTCGCACGCTGGTGGCACGAGGCGATGCTATCATCCCCCGACATGAGGCGTGCCGATGGCCAGCAAACCCATCCAGATTGAAGGTTACGAGATTCTGCGGCTGCTCGGCAGCGGCGGCATGTCGTCCGTATATCTGGCGTTGCAGCGTTCGCTGGATCGCAAAGTCGCCATCAAGATCATGCGACGCAGCGGTGAAGGCGCCACGGCGGACAACTTGCAGGCCGAGAAGCGCTTCCTGCTCGAAGGCCGCATGATGGCCAAGCTGCCGCATCGCAATATCGTGGCGGTCTACGACATCGTCAGCAACGACGATGTCGATTACATTGCCATGGAATATCTGCCCGGCGGCGTACTCATCGACCGCATGCGCGAAGGCATCGCGCTGGCCGATGCGGTCTCGGTGATCGTGCAGGTTGCAGCTGCCTTGGAATTCGCCCACGAACACGGTGTCGTGCATCGCGATTTGAAACCCGCCAACATCATGTTCCGCGACACACACACGCCGGTGCTGACCGATTTCGGCATCGCGCGCTTTCAGGACGGGACGGCCACGCGCCTGACCCAAACCGGCATGCTGGTCGGTACGCCCACGTACATGAGCCCTGAACAGATCAACGGCCAGCAGGTCGACGGCCGTGCGGATCAATACAGCCTCGGCATCCTGTTCTATGAACTGCTCGCCGGCAACGCGCCGTTCCGCGGCGATTCGCCAATCGCCGTGCTGATGGCTCACCTGACTCAGGAAGCCGCGCCGCTGCCACCGGAATTCCATGCGTTCCAGGATGTGTTCGATCGCATGTTGGCGAAGAATCGCGACGATCGTTATCCGAACCTCAAGGAATTCAGCAACGATCTCAAATCGCGCCTGGTCAACAGCGACACCTTGTTGTTGAAGCTGCAACTGGATCCGAATCAGACCGCGTCGGAACAATTGCGCGACCTGGGCTTCTACACCAGCAATTCAACTGATAGCGCACTGCGCGCCAGCCTGGCCAGCTCCGGATTGAGCGATCCGATCGTGGGTGGTGGCACGGCACCGCGCACGCCACCACCGCCATTGCTGCGTACGTCTGCGCCGGCGCAGTCCGCGCAAAAGCGCGGGTTGATACCGTTCGTCGCGGCGGGTGCCATCGTGTTGCTGCTCGTATTCGGCGCGTGGTGGATGTTCGGTCGGCATCACCTGAGCCATGATGCGCAGGAACTGGTTGATCTTTGGAACGGCCGCGCCGCGGAGTTGATTGCCGCCAAGCAGTTTGTTGTCGCTGCGCCGGGAAGCGATGGCAGCGCGCTGGATTTTGTCAAGAAGGTGCAGATCAAAGAACCCGGCAATTCCCGCGCGCAGCAATTGCTGGACGAAATCGATAGCGGACTCGCTGCACAAGCACAAACTGCGCTGGACGCAAAACAGTTCGACGAAGCCCAACGCATCAATGCCCAGGGTTTGCTGGCGTTGCCGGATGGAAAAAAGCTGCTCGCACTGAAAGCCCAGATTGCACAATCGCGCACTGCGGCCCAGACCGCAGCAATGACGGAAACGCAGAAAGCCGCCGCGCATGAAGCAGAACTGCAGCGAATCAACGCGCTCGTGGAATCGCAAAAGCCGGATGCTTTGAGTTCGGCATTGGCTGGCGTGGCTCAATTGCTGGCCGTGAACCCCGATGATGAGAAGGCGCGCGCATTGCGTGTGCGCATCTATTCCGCGTTCTCCAAACAACTGCAAGACGCCGATAACCTGACGGACTTCGACGCTGCGGCGGCCTTGCTCAAATCGCACGAATCCGAATTGAGCGCCGATCCGGCCTACGCCGAACTCGTGCATGCCGAACCCGGCTGGCGTGAAAAAGTCGTGGCGGCCGCAAAATCGCAGCTAGCCTCGTTGAACGGTGCGATCGCAATCAACGCAACACCGTGGGCGCAGGTCGAATCGGTCACGGATGCCGACGGGCATGCGCTGCCGCTGCCGTCGGATGCGAGCACACCGTTGTTGCTCAGTGCGCCGGCTGGCAGCTATACCGTCGTGTTTCGCCAGCCGCTCAGCGGCAAAACCCGCCAGGCGAGCGTGAGTGTCGAGTCGAAGAAGCGGGCGACGGCGAGCGTGAGTTTCGGCACCATCACCGCGCAGGAGTATTTTTCGCATGCGGGCGAGTAGGCGATTGCGCGGCATCGTCGTGTTGGCGGCGCTGGCGCTGGCCGCACCGGCGTGGGCGGATTTCGAAAGCGACTACGTTGCCGGTCTTGCCGCGCTGGATCATGCTGATTACGCAAAAGCCGAGAGTTATTTGAAGAAGGCGCTCGATGCGCAATCCAACCCGGTGCGTTCCGTAACCATCAACGGCAACCGACAACCGTATTTGCCCTACCATTTCCTCGGTATGGCCGCATTTCGTCGCGGCGATTGCGCCTTGGCACGTTCGCAATGGGACAACCCGATGAACCGGCGCATGCTGGGGCGGTTGTACACGCTCAAGCGCGAAGAAGACGGACTCATCGACAAGTGTCAGGCCGCCAAACCCGTTGTAAAAGTAGCCCCGGCAACTGCAACGACGGCGGGTGCGACGCATGCAAGCGCCGCGGCCTTTGTTGCACCGGCTGCACTGATCGGCGCGTTCAACGATTACGTTGCCGGGCAATACACCAAGGTTTCGCGCATCGATCCGCAAGCGTTCGCCGACAAACGCGCGCAGTTCCCGGCATTGGTGTTGCGCGCAGCAGCACGCTTTGCATTGTCGCGCCTGGGTGGCGGATCCAGCATGCTCAACGGCGCACGCAGCGATGCACGCGCCGCACAGGCGCTGGACCAGTCCACGCTCGACGCCCGCGTGTTCTCGCCAGCATTCCGCGCGTTCTACGCTTCGGCGAAATAGGCCGCTACGCGAACATCGCTTGGGCTGGGCTGGCAGGTCCAGCAAACACTCAGGCCAACGCGGTGCATCACAATGCTCAGCCCAGCATACGAGCCGCTGCTTTTCGCTTTTGGCGTCTGCGGCAAGAATGCCGTCCAAATGGGACCCCTGTGGGGCGGCGAGGGGCACAGGAAAGCCCGCAGGGTGGCCGCGCAGGATGCTTGCCAGTTCGCTGCATGTACAAGGGCGAGGCGGAAGCATGCGAGATGCGTTGAAGCGCATCTCGCACCGCCGAGCGCCGTAGCCATGGATGGCGCACGCCGGGTTTTTGCGTGCGCAGCTGGAAGCGCAGCACAAAAGGACATTCAGCGAACCCCGGAGCACCCTCGCGTAGTCGCAGGGCAGAGTCTTTCCCGGACTTGGTCCCGGAATGCCTGGAGACCGATCCACCGGGGTGGCCTTCTTCTTGGTTGCTTCTTCCTGGCCATTCAAGAAGAAGTGACTCGCTCACCGCAGGTGAGTGAAAGCTTTGTTGTTATGCCAAAGACCCCCTGAGTAAGGGGGCGTCCGCGCACGCGGCGATGCTATCATCGCGGCTTGGGGTGCGAGTCGATGACCACTAAATCCATCAAAATTTCGGGGTACGAAATCCTGCGGCCGCTGGGTAGCGGCGGCATGTCGACCGTATTCCTGGCGTTGCAGCGCTCGCTGGATCGCAAGGTGGCGATCAAGGTGATGCGCCGCGGTGGTGGTGACGACGACGACGAAGCTTCCGACGATGGCATGCAGGCCGGCAAACGCTTCCTGCTCGAAGGCCGCATGATGGCCAAGCTGCCGCATAGAAATATCGTGGCGGTCTACGACATCGTCAGCAACGACGAGATCGATTACATCAGTATGGAATACCTCGACGGCGGTACGCTGTCCGAGCGTATGCGCGCTGGGCTGGCCTTGTCCGACGCCGTGGCGGTGGTGGTGCAGATATCCTCGGCGTTGCAGTTCGCGCACAAGAACGGCGTGGTCCATCGCGACCTGAAGCCGGCCAACATCATGTTCCGCGACATGCACACGCCGGTATTGACGGATTTCGGGATAGCGCGCATGGGCGATGCGACGTCCACTCGCCTGACTCAGGTCGGCATGCTGGTTGGCACGCCGACTTACATGAGTCCCGAACAGATCAACGGCGATGTCATCGACGGGCGCGCGGATCAATACAGCCTGGGCGTTCTGTTTTATGAAATGCTGGCTGGGTCGCCGCCGTTTCGTGGCGAGACTCCTGTTTCGGTGTTGATGGCGCACCTGACCCAGACGGCACCGCCATTGCCAGTCGAGTTTCGCGCATTCCAGCCGGTGATCGAACGCATGCTGGCGAAGAAGCCCGACGAACGCTACGCGGATATGCACGCGTTCAGCGATGACCTGAAATCGAGTCTGGTCCACAGCGATACCTTGCTGATGCGCCTGCAGCTGGATCCGGACCAGAATTCTTCTGAACAACTGCGTGCGCTGGGTTTTTCCGCCAGTTCGCCCAGCGGCAGCATCGGATTCCGCGATTCCATGCGCGGCAGGCTAAGCGCTGTTGCGGGCTCGCAGCCGGCAGGCGCTTCCAGCCCAGGCTCGAAACCAGCGCGCGCGCCGTCGGCATCGTTGTGGGCGCGATTGCCGCTGTGGCAGTGGGTCACTCTTGGCGCCGGTGTGGTGTTGATCGCGATTGGCGCGTGGCTCAGCTTGAGCCGGCAAGGCGGTTTGACCAAAGAACAGCAGCAAGTGGTGACTTTGCTGATGCAACATGCACAACAGCTTTCGGACAAAGGTGATCTGGTCGCGCCGGCCGACGAGAACGCTTACGCCTACGCACAGAAAGTGCTCGATCGCGATCCGGGAAATCATTCCGCGCAAGAACTGATCGACGGCATCGCCAAAATCTTGGCGAGCCAGTCGCAGCAAGCGTTGACGGCGGGCAAAATCGACCTCGCCGCACAATTGGGCAATCAAGCCCTGTTGGTACATCCCGACGATGCCGCCTTGCGCACTTTGGCGGCGAACATCGACAAGGCGAAGAAGGCAGGTCAAGTCCAGGAGCAGGTACACGACCTGTTGCAACGCGCGCAAGTCGCCCATGCGGCCGGACGGGAATTTGGTGCCGATGGCAGTTACGCCTTGCTGATGCAGGCGCGTACGCTGGCGCCTGACAACGCCGAAGTGGGCAAGCGCCTTGACGCAGATGTCGCCGTACTTCTGGATACTCCACGCAAGGCGCTCGTGGCAGGCGATGCCAATGCGGCGCTCAGCTCCTTGAATGCGCTGCAGCCGAATCTTGCTGCGAACCCGGCCTTCGTCAAGCTGCGCGCCGAAGCCGATGCGATGCTGAAAAAGCAGCAAGCGGAAAAATCCTTCGTGACGCTGCTGGCTTCCGGTCAGGCGCAATTGCGGGCCGGGCACTTGGCCGAACCCGGTGGCGACAACGCGGTCGAAACCCTGGCCGAACTTGGCAAATTGAGTGCCGACGATAAACGCGTATCTGCATTTGCGAGCGAACTGGCCCGGGCCCTGTTGGCGGATGCGCAACGCCTGGATGGAACCGGCGAAGCGCAGCACGCACTCGAACGCGTTGGCCTCGCCTTGCAAGTCGCGCCTTCGCTGGTCGAAGCGCAAACGTTGAAAGCGCAAATCGAGAAGCGCCTCGGCGCGCGCGCGTCAAAGCTGGCGCAGGATTTGAGCACGGCGCGCCAGGCCATTGCCGAACAGCGCTTCGTAGCACCGGCAACAGACGATGCGTACGACGCTTTGCGCTCTGCGCTGGAGATCGATGCGAACAATGCCGACGCGAAACAATTAATGACCGATTTGCCCAAGCGCATCACCGCTGCGGCAACGCAGCGCGCACGCACCGACAGCGCGGCGGCGGTTGCGATGGTGGGCGCTGCGCGGAAAGTATTTGGCGACGATGCGCCCCTGGCGACGCTGGCGGCGACACTCGACAAGCAAGTTGCCGGCGAGCGCGCCACTGCGCAGGCGCAACAACTTCGTGACCACATTGAAAAAGGGCTGGCCGAAGCCATGCCCGATGCGACGCAGCTGCGCGCAGGACTCGTCGATCTGGATGCGTTGCTTGCAAGCGACGCAACCAACAAAGACACATTGGCATTGCGTGCACGCATGATCGAAGCAATTCGCGCCGGCTTGAATCGCGCCGACAACACAACGGATTTCGATGCGCTGGGTGTGTTGCTCAAGCAGCAGGCAAAGGCGCTTGGAGGCGATGCGTCTTACGCGGCATTGTTGGGGCAGGCACCACAATTGCGCGCCAAAGTGGTGGCGGCCGAGCAGGCGCGCGCAGCCGCGCAGCGCGGCGAGTTGGTGCTAAACGCGTATCCGTGGGCGACGGTTGAATCGGTGCTGGATGCCGATCGCCACCCCGTGGCCTTGCCCGCCGACGCCACCACACCACTGATATTGACGCTGCCGGCCGGAAGTTACGCGGTGAGTTTCCGTCATCCGCAATCGGGCAAGCCGGTGCGCATTATCGCCAAGGTCGATGCCGGCAAGCGCACCCAGGC
>JBDTLA010000061.1:0-30869 GCA_039935035.1 Rudaea sp.
AATTGTGCCGCATGCATTTGGATGGTTGATCAGTGGCTGCGGAATATCTAACATGAGGTACGGGGGGGCTTGACTAATAAATTGTGTGACGCCAATTTGGGCGCCCGTGTACCCACCCATCGAATTCTTCGCGTTTACTAAGTAGCAGACGCACCATGAATCGCGTGAGTTTGGATCCAAAATCGCGACGTTTCGGCACTCCGTAGGATCACCCACCCCATATTGGATGGCGCTAGCAGGGTCCTTAAGAGTTGCTGCCAAATGGGCATCAACTGCCGCATGAATGGCTTCTTTCTGTTGCGAAGTCAGAGAAAGTAATGGTGATTGTGGTACCGCAGCTTCCGCAACTAGACGAACGTTTGCGGGACTTGGAGTGTAAGTAAACCCCATTCGTGAACCCGTATTATTGATCGCTGAACCTTCGAATGAGCCGTCGTCGTTAATGAGGAACCGCAGCGCAGCTGCTGCCGCAGGGAGTAAGACAACGCGGTAATCCTTACCGCCCCGACTCGTAGTTCCAATGACAGGAATACGCGAATTCTTGAGCACCTCAATTGTGAGAAATGGGGGTAGATGCATCGTGAAATCGGCAGTCGGCACCAAGAATTCCGTAGCCTGACCTGCGGGTGCTTGGTTGATCGATGCACATGAGGAAATTAGAAATAGCAGCGCGCAGATTATGACGGTATGGAATCGTTTCATTTTCCTTCCCCTTTCTCAATGTAGTCGGAATTCAGCAATTAGGTTGGGGTGAGCGAATGCGAACCCCAACATTGTTGCATGCGGATACGTTGCGTGTTGGGTTTCGTGCCTCAACCCAACCTACACGCTACGCGCTTTTCCGCCGCACATAAATCTGCTTGCGCGCGCGGGCGATCAATTCACCGTCGGCGGTCTTGATGGGCACTTCAAACCAACGCAGGTATTTTTCGCCGGTGGCGGTGGCGGCGCGGATTTCGTCGAGGATGGATTCTTCAAGTTTGAATTCGGCGTAGACGTCTGCGCGGCCGGGAGCGACGAAGTCGATGGCGCCGGCTTTGTCCCAGACGATGTAATCGTGCCCGAGTGCTTCGAGGGTCATGATCATCCAGAACGGATCGGTCATGGAGAACAAGTTGCCGCCGAATTGGGTGTGCACGTAGTTGCGGTTGTACCAACGAAGCTTGAGGCGTACGCGTGCGTAGTGCCAGTCATCGGCGAGGGCTTCGACGTGGATGCCGCAAAACAGGAACGGCGGCCAGATATTGAACAGGCGGCGTAGGCGTGAGGCTTTCACGATGTGCGTGACGTGAGGTTTACGATCAGTGCAGATGCGCGCCGCGAAAGTAGCGTACGCGCAGATCGAGTTTGCGGCGGCTCTTGCCGATGTAGATGAATTTCGTGTGCGGCCAAACCGGTCTGCGAAGAGCGGTGCCGAATTTGGTGTTCTCGAGTTCAAGCAATACGCCGATACACGGATACCCGTTTTCGCGGGCGTAATTTTCTAGCACGTCGAACGCGCGATTCATCATGTCGTACACCAAGCGCGTCTTGCGCCATGGCGTGCCGACGAAACAGCGGTAGTAGTACATCGGTTCGGCCAGGCGGGGCAGGGTGACGGGCACGGCCGTGCAGACGGCGGCGATTTCGCCGGAGGCGGTGCGCGCATCGAGCACCACTTCACGCAATCGTTGCTGTGCTTTCGATTCGTCGCCGATCGCATTTTGTTGACGCCAGAACGCGAGCACTTGCGCCGCCTTGTCGGCATCGCCGGTTTGCCAGTGGGTGACGTAGTCGAATTTGGATGTGGTGGTTTTGTTGGTGTCAGTCATTGGTTGGGCGTCGCACCGGGGGCGATCATTTCCGGTTGGGAGGCATCTGCAGTTGTTGCGGTTGCTGGCGCTTCGGGCGGCGGTGGCGAAAATCCCACGTCTTTGAGCGCCTTGTCGGGCAGGGCGTAGGAATTGGTGAGTAGGTCGCCTTCATGGACAATTTCGGGGAACAGCACGCCGCGAACAACTTGCACGGCAAAAATTTCCTGCACGCCGCCGGTGAACTTGAGGAACGCGATGGTCTGTCCGGTGTGGATGTGCACGGCCCACACGCCGCTCTGGCGGTCGGCGTTGTCTTCGGTGATTTCGATGTCGGTGAACGCGTTGGTTTCGCGCAGTTGCGACATGCCGATGAAGGCGACCGGCCCGAGAAAATCCAGGCCGCGACAGAATCCCGGTACGCGTGCGACGTCGGTTTTCGCGCCGGTTTTCGGATCGACCGTCACCAGTGCGCCACGCCCAGATTCGAGTACCCACAGGCGATTGTCGTACCAGCGTGGCGAATGCGGCATCGACAATCCGCGAATGATCACGCGGTTGGTATTGCGATCAATCAATACGCCGCCGTTGCGCTTGTTCGTACGCCAGCCTTGCGGCGTGTTGGTTTCGCCGAGCGCGGTGAGATAGCGCGGAATGCCATCGCGCATTGCCAGCCCGTTGAGATGGCAGCGATCTTCCGGCGCGAGGTGGCTGACGAATTTCGGCCGCCAGCGTGGCACGAAACTGGATTTCGTATCCAGCGTGCACAAGCACGAGAACAGTGTGTTGACGAACCAGATCGCGCCGTCGGCGTCCCAGGCCATCTCGTGAATGTCGATGGCGCCGGTGATGTGTCCGCGCCGCGCCATGTACACCGCGTCGTGTCGCGGTGGATCCTGCAGGCGCTTGGCCACGTCGGGCATGTTGCGGAATTCGACGATTTCCATGAGGGCGCCGAGCATCAGTCGCTGCTGATCGGCGGCCATGCCCATCGGCCGATTGAAGGTGCGGAAGTGCGTGTTGATGCTGGCGCCATCCGGTCGCAGGATGACGAGCTTGCCGGCCTGGTACGTGCTGACCAGCACGCAGCCGCCCAATTCGCGCAGCAGGTCGGGGAAGTTCGACGTGTGCACACTGCCGAGGACTTCTTCGACGGTTTTTTCAGGTGCGCTTGCGTCCGGTATGGATGCGACGGCCGCAGCAGGTGCGTCGGCGGGTGATTCGGATTCGGATTCAGGTGGCGTTTCGTTCATGCCGACATCTTGCCTGAACGCAGGGGAAAGGCAATCGGGGTGTTTGTCGCTATCATGCTGACGCCCGGCATAGGTCACTACCAAGGTCACAAAGTACACAAAGGAAAGGCAACTTCAATGTCCTTTTTTCGTGTCATTGGCGACTATCGTGATGGATCCGGCCTCGTCGCGCTTTGCAGGAGGAGCAGCGACGGTGCCCGGGATCGACAAGTGCCGATCCGGTCCGCATCGTCAACCACATCGACCCCGATGATGGGGGCGAGGCGTTTATAAAAGCCGCTGCGGTGACGATCAGGCTGATACCGGTTTCAACTTGGCGCCGCGGAAATAGCGCACGCGCATGTCAAGCCCGCGCCCGCTCGGGCCGACGTAGACGAAACCGATGCCCGGCCAGACCGGCGCGCGCAGGGTCTGATCGAAACGCTCGTTCTCGAGTTCGAGCAAGACGCCGATGCACGGGTAATCGTGCGTGCGCGCATAGGCTTCGAGTACATCGAATGCGCGCACCAGCAGGCGATAGACCAATCGGCTATCGCGCCACTTCGCGCCGATAAAACAACGGTAGTAGTACAGCGGTTGTCCCATGCGTGGCAACGTCATCGGCACCACCGTGCACACGCCGGCAACGCGGCCATCGTGGTCGCGCGCATCCAGCACCAGTTCCTTCAGGCGCTCATTCGCATTGATGTCTTTTGTGAACGCATCCTCGCGCTCCCAGAATTGCAATACGGCATCGTCGTTCTCGCGCGACTGCATTTGCCAGTGCGAGACGAAGCGGAACGAACCGGCTGATCTTGAATCAACGTTCGTCATGCAGTTTCCGAGTATTCAGTCGCGACAGCGTGATCGAAATAGCCACTTGATTCGGGCGACGGTCTTGTTGCGCAACTCCTTCGCCATTCAAAGCCCCCATCCGTGCGTGGTCAGGAGCAACCTTCGAAGTCCACGTCGAAGACTTTGTCAGCGCGATCGACCTCATACGCGCCGATGTCTGCAATGGCGGGGCCACCTGGCGACCCGGATTCGCGTGCGTAGAGCGAGCCGCGCTGATCGGACGAATCACCAAATTTGTTGTTACCTTTATCGATTGCCGGGCTATGGCCGAGCAGTGCGTGCGTCATGGAAGCGCCGCCATTGTCCTTCAGCGGGCCGAGCAGTGGGCATTTGCCAACGATGGTGTCGGCAGGCAAGCTGATTCCCGGCGTTAGAACCAGATTGTTGCTGCCGCTGACCGCAACGTTGCCATTGATATCGCTGGGGACGGCAGGTGAGCCAAAGCTGTTGTTGGCAATCAGGATACTTTCGAATTTCGCTGTTGCCCCAACAGGACCACTCAACACCACGCCCGCTGCAAAACCCGCGGGCCCGCCAGCGGTATTGAATGCAATCGTCGAGTTGAAAAAATAAGCGTGAAGTTTCTGGGAGTAGATCCCGCCAATATTCTTTTTCGCACTATTGCCTGAAATTGTGCTGTTGACAATCGCTAGTGAACCGCTGCCATTGATCAACCCCAATCCACCGACGTTACCGTCTGCGTGATTGCCGGCTATAGTCGAATTGTAGATCCCCACGCTGAGCCCCTTTACCATCACAGCACCTTCATAGCCGCCGTTGTTTCCTGTGTTGGTTGCAATATTGTTGATAATGTTACTTCGGGTGGAACGAAAATTTCCGAGCGCATATACCGCGCCGCCAAGCGCTCCGGGGCCGTTGCTCGAATCGGCGGTGTTGAGGGAAATCGTGCTGTCGACAAGTGTCGTTTGGCCAATTGTGTAAATTCCGCCACCACGCGCATCAGCGACAGTTCCCTTTGCGGTGCAGCCAGTGACACCGGCATTGAGCAAAAGTACGCTGCCCTTGGAATAAATACAGCCACCCTTCGCGACGCCCGCAGCATTGACTGCGTAGCCTTTGCTCATGCTCAGGTCTTGGATCCGGAGCGTGCCGGTACCGTTATGGGTGAAAATTCGGCTGTGCTGGATAGTGTTGTTGTATTTGCCGGTCACGTTGAGTGCGGTCAAACCCGGACCTTTAATGGTCAGGTCATTGCGCGAAGTGACAATAGCGCCGGTCGTAAGGGAGATGGTGCTGGTCGCGCAGCCTGGACTACTGGTCGTCAACCCGCTGGCATCGACGGTGTCACCTTCGACGGCAACCGTTACCGCATTGCGCAGGCTGCCAGCACCGGTGTCGTTACAGTTGGTGACGAACGTATTCGCGTAAGTCGCTGGCGCAGCCAGGGCGAAGACGGCGCCCATGCAGGTGGCCAATGGTTTGCGGCGCGATGCACGCAATAGCCGCGATTCATGCAATCGTATAGGCGATTCGATCAACATCGGAATTCTCCCCAGCTTTCGTTTAAGTGATGCCCGGATTACCCTATCTGTTCGGCATCGCCGCACAGGCTACGGTACCGCTCCGCGCAAATGCTGCGGCACGATCACGCATGGCCTTCAGATCACGACTCAAGGCGCGCGCTACGCAGGTTTTGTTTGTTTCGACGTGGCACTCCCCAGTGGCCAAATCTGACGTTAGCACAGTTGCGTGAAAATGAAGTGATTCCGGGCAAGAGAACCGATTTGCATGGTGCGACGTTGTTTCACCCGGCAAGCACGGCAGGCGGGTACCGATGATTGTGCGTGAGTCCTTCCCCAGCGACGGCGTCGTTGTCGGATATAGAAAGAACCGATCAAGCCCTCTCCCCCGACTGCGTCGGGGAGAAGGAGCAGGTTCGCAATCAGAACAGCAGCGAAGCCATCTTGCGCCGATAGGTACTAATTAGTTCGGCATCGTCGAGCACGTCGAACGCTGCGATCAGGCGTTTCTTTGCCTGACCGCCGTTCCAGTCGCGTTTGGCTTTGAGGATGTACAGGAATTCGTCGAGACCGGCGGCGGCATCGCCTTCAATGACGAGGCGTACGCCGAGCAGGTCGCGGGCGGCGTAGTCGGCGGGATCTTTCGCCAAACGTGCGCGCAGTGTTTCGACATCCGGCGCGTTGTCGAGTGCGCGGTCGAAGTCGACCTGGTTGCGCAGACGCTTGGCTTTTGCGTCTTCGGCAAGATTCGGCGGCAGGTTGTCCAGCTCGGTGACGGCGGCATCGGCAAGTCCCGCGCGCAGATAGGCGTGGGCCAGGTCGAGCTTGAGTTCGGGTTTGTCGGGCGTTGCCGCGATTTCCTGTTGCAGGCGCGCGATAGTTTGTTCCGGGGTTTCGCTTGGCTTTTCCTGAACCGCGTTGGCGTCGTCGCCCGCTGCGGGTGCCGCGATGTGGCGTTGCAGGAATTCGCGCACGCCCGACTCCGGCAGCGCGCCGGTGAAGCCGTCGATCATCTGTCCATCCTTGACCAGCACGACGGTCGGCAAACTGCGGATGCCGAATGCGGCGGCGAGCTGCTGCTGCGCGTCGGTATCGACCTTGGCCAGTTTCAGCGTACCGTTGTAACTGGCGACGATCTTTTCCAGAATCGGCCCAAGCTGTTTGCACGGCTCGCACCACGCGGCCCAAAAATCGACCAGCACCGGCGTGGTCAACGAGGCCTTGATGACATCGGTTTCGAAAGTGGCTTCGGTGGCGTCAAACGTATGGGCGGCTGCGGACACGTGGCATTCCTTGATGGTTGCAGACAGCAAAGGTCTGGGCGTCGTGCAGGATATCAAGTTCGTTCTCGCGCTGCGATGCGAACGCGCTAAGCTATCGTGCGGGGGAAGACAAAGCAGGTATTGCCAAAGGTACAAACAGGAAGTACATGCAACCCGAAGCTCTTTTTACCCTAGTCTATGAGGAACTGCGCCGTATCGCGCGTAGCCAGCGTCGCGCCGCGGGCGCCCCGGCCACGCTGGATACGACTGCGCTGGTGCACGAGGTTTACCTGAAGCTGCATGCGCTGCCTGAAGCCGAGGCCATCGGCCGCGTGCATTTTCTCTCGTTGGCTACGCGCGCCATGCGTCAGATCCTTGTCGATCATGCGCGTTCGCGTTCGCGCCTGAAACGCGGCGGCGAGTACACGATCACGGGACTCGACGATCAGGTCGGCGTTGCGTCGAGCGTGATCGATCTGGTTGCGCTCGATGCGGCGCTGACGCGTCTGGCTGAATTGGATCCGCGCGCGGGGCAACTGGTGGAATGGCGGGTTTTCGGTGGACTTCAAATCGACGAGATCGCTAAGTTGCAGAACATGACCGAGCGTACGGTTTTTCGCGACTGGCGCCGCGCGCGCGCATTTCTCGTGCGTCAGTTGGGTCTGGAAAGAGTGCAGGCCTGAGCATGGATACGCAGCGCTGGCAACGCATCGCAGTGATATTCGACGACGCGATTGAAACGCAGCCCGAAGCGCGCGCGCAGTTGCTGGATCGGTTGTGCGCTGGCGACGGGGACGTGCGTCGGGAAGTCGAAGCCATGCTTGCCGCTGATCTCGGCGCATCGCAATTCGATACGGATGTCGATTCTGCGCGCAATTCGGCGGTTGTCGACTGGGCCGATACCGATGAGCGCGACAGCGTACGTGGCAACGAGCGCTTTGGGCCGTGGCGCATGCTCAGCGAGCTCGGTCGAGGTGGCATGGGCGTGGTGTGGCTGGCCGAACGTGCGGACGGTCAGTTCGAACAGCACGCCGCACTGAAATTGATCAAGCGCGGAATGGATAGTGAAGCACTGATCGCCCGCTTCCTGCGCGAGCGCCAGATTCTCGCGCGTTTGGAACACCCGAATATCGCGCGCCTGCTCGATGGCGGGATCGGCGACGACGGACGCCCGTATTTCGCGATGGAATACGTCGCTGGAGAAGGCTTGCTGTGCTATTGCGCAGAGCGCGATTTGAAACTGGAAGCACGCATTGAATTGTTCCTGCAAATTTGCGCAGCGGTGCAGTTCGCCCACGCTCAATTGGTCGTGCATCGCGACATAAAGCCGTCGAATATCCTGATTACCGCAGGTGGTGACGCCAAGCTGCTGGATTTCGGCATCGCTAAATTGCTGGATGAAGCCGGCGACGGCGAAACGACGATGATCGACGCGCCGCATCGTCCCTTGACTGTGGCATACGCAGCGCCGGAACAATTGCGCGGCGAAGCGGTGACGACGGCCACGGATATCTACGCGCTTGGCGGCGTGCTCTATGAGTTGCTTACCGGCCGACGGGCGCTCGCCGCAGCCGAGGGCTCGACCCTGCAGCAGATGCTGCAGGCCCATACCACGACCGATCCCGCTGCGCCCAGCCGCGTGGTTGCTGCGGACGCGACGATTTCTGCGCGGCGCCTGCGCGGAGACCTGGACACGATCGTGCTCAAGGCATTGCAGCGCGAACCGCAACGACGCTATGCGACGGTTGCAGCATTTGCCGATGACCTGCAGCGCTTTCTATCCGGCCAGCCGATTCAAGCGCGCCGCGACCACAACTGGTATCGCGTCGGCAAGTTCATTGGCCGGCACCGTGTGGGGGTTTTCGTCGCGACGGCCGGCGTTCTGGTGCTTGTTGCCGCGCTGCTGTTGGCGTTGTGGCAGGCAAGCGAAAAGGCACATCAGGCTCAGGTCTCGCAACAGGTCACGCAATTTCTCACCGGCTTGTTCCACGGCGCCGATCCGACCCTGACGCACGGCGCAACCGTGACCGCACAGGACCTGCTCGATCGCGGTGCACAGCGGCTGCGCGAGGATGCACGCATGGAGCCGGCGGTGAAAGCGCGACTGCTGCACACGGTGGCGGCAACGTATACCGATTTGGGACTCTACGATCGCGCGTTGCCACTGGAGCAGCAAGCGTTGCAATTGCGCCGCGCGCGACTCCGCCCGCAAGATCCTGAAATCGCCGACAGTCTGGACCAACTCGGCCGTATCTACACCGAGAAAGCCGACTATGCAAAGGCCGAATCGTTGTTGCGCGATGCGCTGACCCTACGCAGCGACAATCTTCCCGCGGACGATCCGGCGATCATCGACAGTCTTGGCAATCTTGGTCAATTGCTACAGGACCGCGGCGATTTTGCCGGTGCCGATGGTCCTTTCCGCCAGGCGCTTGCAGACAGTGAACGACGCTTCGGCGCCGGTTCCGCCGAAACCGCGCACCAACTGGACAACCTGGCGACGAATGAAGACAACCTTGGCAAGAGCGCGGATGCGGTGGCGATGTATCGACGCGCGCTGGCGATCCGCGAAAAGGTGCTTGGCCCGAACGATGCCGAAGTGGCGACGTCATTGATCAATCTCGGCACTCATCTGGACGATGCGGGAAATCACGACGATGCATTGAAACTGCTCGAGCGTGCGCGAGCTATTCGCCTGAAAATTTACGGTCCCGAACATCCGTTGGTTGGTTATGCAGATCTGTCACTGGCCGGCGTGTACGACTCGGAAACTCGCCTCGCCGATGCCGAACGCACCGCCAATGATGCTCTGGTGATTTTTCGACGAACATTACCTGCAGATCATCGCAAGATCAGCGAAACCTTGAACCTGCTTGCCATCTTGCGCACCGAGCATCGCGATTTCGCCGGCGCTGTTCCGCTGTTCCGGGACGTGCTGACCAAATTCCAGCATACGCTCGGAGCAGACCATCCCGATACGCTGGCCGCACAAAACAATCTTGCCGCCACCTTGCTGCATGCCGGTCAATTCGCCGAGGCCGAAAAGCTGCAACGCAACGTACTCGAGCGCGCACAGCCAGACAATGGCCAGGGGCTGGTAGCCACCAATTGCGAAAATCTGTCGATCACTCTGGAACAGGAGGGCAAGTTCACCGAGGCGATTGCATTCGCGCGGCGCGCACTGGAAATCCAAATCAAGCGCGAGGGGAAAATCTCCGGCAACGTTGCAGTCGCGCTGCGCGGCGTCGCCATCGCCGAAGCGTTCGCCGGCAACACTGCGGACGCTGAACGCGATTTTCGCGCGACCTTGCGCATGGGCGAAAAATTGAAGGTGTCGCAAGGTATCGATCTGTTTCAATGGCAGCTTCCGCTGGCTGACTTTCTCGTCGGCGCAGGTGAGTGCAGCGAAGCCGTTCCGTTACTGCAAAGTGTCGTGGCCGCGCTCAACGGCGATGCAAACCTCGTATCGCAATTGGAAGCCAAGCTATTGCTCGGTCACTGCCAGGTCGCAGGAGAGCATCACGCTGCAGGTATTGCGATGGACGCTGCGGCACGCAGGGCATTGCGTGCGATACCAGGTGTAGAAGTGGACTTGTATCCAACCGCTGGCAAGATGCTGAGCGGCGAAGGCGTAACGCCAGCGCCACCGCGTGCTACATTGCCGGCGCCTGGCGCAGCTACACCTCAGTAGCTTGTCATTCGAATCCGTTCGTAAAAATCCTGTCGGGATCCGATTCGTAGGCGCCGATATCCGAGGCAGCGCCGACGACACGCCCGAATCCGGGGCCACGCTGATCGTATGGGAGAAACTGCGGATTCTTGCCGGCGTCGATCGCGGGGCTGCCTGTTTGCAGAGCATGTGTCTTGGTCGGTCCGCCGTTGTTTGCCAACGGCGCAAGCAGTGGGTCCACTCCCATGGTCGCGACGTTCGCGGGCAGGGCGCTTGCGGGGTTGCGGACCAGGTTGTACGCACCGGTCACAGTGGTGTGCGAGACCAAATCAAAGCCGCCACCGGATGTAGACGTATTATTCGCGATGATGGTGCTTTCAAGGTCGACGGTGGCATCCGCATACAGGTAAATCCCCGCGCTGGTGCCCTTCGCGACATTGAAAGCAATCGTGGAGTGGTCGACGGCCATCGATATCCGCGCATAGATCGTAGACGAACCGGTAGTGGCGGTATTGCCGGAAATCGTGCTGTTACGTATCTGTGCGGAACCTGCGATTACCAGCGCGCTATTGTTGACCGACTGGTTATGTTCAAGCGTCGAGTAAGTAATGTTCGCGGCAAAACGCGTACGCATGCCGCCGCCCGAGCTGGCGGGCGAGACGGCGCGGTTGCCGCTGATCGTGCTGAATGCCACGTCGACATGGTTGCCATAATGGCTGAAAATGCCGCCGCCGCTGGCGACACCGACGTTGGCTTGGGCGATATTTCCCACCACAGTACTACGCACTATCTTTATATTTGAGACGAAAGTATCCATGCCGCCGCCCTGGGCATAGCCGCTGATAACGCTGGCGGAAGACAACGCCTGATTTCCACTTACCGTGCTGTCACGCAAGTACGCATCCCCTCCCTGAGAGTAGATTCCCCCTCCGCGGGCGTTCAGGCCGGTCGCAACGCTGCCGGTTACTTCGCTGTCGTACATGTTCAGCATGCTGACAACGATGGCGCCGCCACGCACCGGACCTGAACTATTGACGACTTTGCATCCGCTCACGAGCGTCGATTTCAACGTCACGAAACCGCGGAAGTCGATGCAGCCTCCCTGGGCCGTGGAATTGGGATCATCATTGCGGAAATATCCGTTGGTGAGCTTGAGGTTCTGCAGGTACAACTGGTCGTCTGTAATGGTCAGATCGATCACCCGACTCGCGCCGTGCGCGTCAATCGTGATTGGATTCGATGGCGACGCAATGATGCGCAGAGATCTGTTCGCCCCAATCGTGAATGCACCGTTGGCGAGCGTGATGGTGCTGCACGAAAGTTGGCTTAAATCCACCGTATCCCCATCGGCGGCGAGGAAAATTTCGCTACGCAGCGTACCAACCGCTTCGTTATCCGCGCAGCTGGTTACTGCAAGTGTATTGCCTGTAGCCGCAAACGACTGACCCGATACTTTCAGTTGCTTCAGGCCGTGCCGCAACGTGCGAGTGGAGGTCAATGCGGTTGGCAATGGTGCCGCGACAAGCGATTGCGCTGTTGTGTCCGCCGTGGCTAATGCGAAAGTGACGCACGCGGCAAGTCGACCCAGTCGGGGCAGACAGGAGGATTTAGGATTCGCTGTGTTCATGATCGACTCTTCGCTAGTGTACGAGTGCGGCTTGCGGATAAAGTGGCGTGGTCAATTGCCCGATCACTTTCCTGCCGGAGGCTGCACATTCACGTAGTCGTAATGCATCGATATGTGCCGCGTACTTGCCTTGTCGTCCGCGTCGAGGTCGATCTCCGCGCGAAGGGGCAGGCCGGTGCTGGTGGAAATCCACAGCTTTTGACTTGAGGTGCCGTCTTCGGTCTTGTTGAGAATGTTGTACACAACAGTGGCCACGCCGCTCACGGTTTTATCGCTCACGCGTTGACACGTCGCCTTGGTGCTTTGCCACGCTTCCTGCTGATCTTTTTTCTCGCCTTCCGGGCTATATTTGCGCGAAGCCCATTTGCCATCGACCTTGATGAACATCGAGTCATTTGTTGTGATCAACTCGCCGCTGATTGTCTTGCCGCCGTTGCTGTCCGTTGTGTAGCTATGGCGCGGCGTGGTGGCCAGTTTCATCATTGCGTCTGCAACTGGTCCGCAGCCACCGTTTTCCGCCAACGCCGGGGTCGCGAATACGCAAATCGTGGAGACTGACATGGCGCCGATGATCGACACTGCACGCAGCAATACGAGCATGAATTTCATGATTCTAGTCCTTCAATAAGTTGGCAAAAATCTTGTTGCACAGCGCGCCCAATCGTCGTTTCTGATTGGCTTCGCCGGAGTGGGCGAACCCGTCGCCCATGCTCATCGGAGTTGGGGCGACTTCGCACAGAACGTTGTTCTTCTGCGCGCTCACTTCGTGCAGATCGGGCTTCCATACTGCGCTGTCGCCGACTCCAGCCAAGGGCGACCATTTCGCGTATGCATCCATTTTCCCCGAGGTAAATGTGGCGATGGTCGCCTCGCCCAAACCGGGTCGCAACGTCACGCGCAATTCTCCGGTCCCGTAAGCATTCTTCGCAGTGAAATAGCACGTCTGTCGATCGCCACGCAGCGGTTTGGTGCCGACAACGGGTGCGCCAAGAATGTCGCCAACGTCATCGGGCGCCAACAGGTTTCGTTCGCAGACGCTTCCGGCTTTGGTGAGCGTGGATGCATTGGCTGGCGAGTTCGGCGTGGCTTTCGAGCAGGCGGTCAAATTGAAAAGCGCGCATGTGAACGCACATACGAAACATATTCTGAAGATCATGACATTCTCGGCAGTGATGGATTCAGATTGCGTTACGCTGTTCAGAGAAATCAGCTGACAGAATTTGGTTGAAATAATGCAGCATCGCGCCGAACGTGAGGTGCGACGCGCTGCTTGCCGGTGCGCCGTTCCTCACTCGAACCCATTGCGGAATATCGCATCACCCAGACTGGTCAGATGCAGATAAATCGCCGAAACAGAATTCAGGCTCGTGACCACAATTTCCCCGGCCGCCTGGTGGTAGCTCGGGAAGTAATTGAAATCGACATCGACGTTGCCGGGGCTGTAATCGGTTGTGGCATAAATCAGAACCAGCAAGTAATACTGGTCAACCTGCAGCGGCAAATTCGCGCTGAGTAGGCGAAAGTGCAGGTGCGGACAAAATCCTTTTTGCAACGCTGACGTCAGGATCAGGTATGTACCTTCGGTCGATCCGCCGAGATTGCCGATGCGTTCCTGCACGGTCGGGCTTGCTGCACAGAACAAGCGGCCGCCAGTCAATGCGGTATTCGGCGGTGACATGCTCGGGTTGTAGACATCGCCGGGCGCGATGGATGACCCCCCTTGAGCGACGATATCGCCCACCGTGCCGGGGCCAGCAAGTACCGCACCGGTTTCGATCAGCACTTCGGAGCTGGCCAGACTCTTGTCCACTTCGAGCAGGCCGGACTGGATCGTTGTCTTGCCTGTGTAGCCATTCGCGCCAGTGAGTTGCAGAAAGCCGGAGCCAACCTTGGTCAGTGCGCCGCCGGTGCCGCCCTCGAATCCACCATCCAGAATCTGGCCGTCATACGTGGAGGTGTAGTTCAAGGCGCCGATTGAAAGCGTCTGGCCGCCCAGCAATATTTGCGATGCGGTCCCGCCGGTTACCGACCCTAGCGCCGAGGGTACGGTGGCGTAGGAATAGTCGATTTTTCCACTATTGTAAATTACCGCCGACGCCGCACTCGATGAACCGGAAAAGTAGATCGTGCCAGTGCTCGCGTTGACGATCTGCGCAGTACCCGCCGTGCTGGTACTGCTGAAATCCAGATCCTGGTTGTTCGTGATCAGGCTGTTGGCCGCATCGCCGTCCTGCTCGAACCACAATGTGCCAGGGCCGGTGGTGAACTGGTTTTGCGTTGTTGCCGACAGATTGAGAATGCCGTGGCGCAGTTGCAGGAAAGCGTTCAACTGGAAGCTGTATACCGGGCCGTAGGCAAATGAGATGGCACCGAGTTCCACGCTTTGCGAGACGGTAACCGAGGTGCGCGTGGAACCATTGAAGTGCGCCACGTCTTCGGGATTGCCGCCTTGTGTCACTGACCCCGGCACGCCATTCGGGCTCCAGTTGCCGGGTGTGTTCCAGTCGCCAGAAACCGCGCCGGTCCAGACGAAAGTACTCTGCGCCCAGGATTTCAGAGGGCAGCACAGCGCTGCCACAAACACCATTGCAACGGCCCGCATCGGAAACCTGAAGTTCATCATCCATCCCATCCGGTATGCCATGCGAAGCGATGGCATCTTGGGTTACGTCATGTCGTGCCGATTACTGACATCCGGCTGGCAGGAGCCAATTGACTGGTGCGGCGATGGTCGTGCGCGCAGCGCACGCTACGCGGGCGTGTTGTAGCGTGCGCTTTGCGCACGATCTTGCTATCGTCTCGGCATGGCCACATTTCGACGCGCGCAAACGCCCGGAGCGACCTATTTCTTCACGCTTGCGACGTATCGTCGTCAACGCATACTCACGCAAGCCTCGGCGATCCACGCGTTGCGCGCTGCATTACGGTCGGTGCGCACGGCACACCCGTTCGAGATCGTGGCATGGGTGGTTCTACCCGATCATATGCACGCGATCTGGACCTTGCCGCCGGATGATGCCGATTATTCGCGTCGATGGGCGCTGATCAAGCGCTCGGTCAGCAAAAGCACGCGAGCGCTCGTAAGGGTTCCGCTGGCCGATTCGCTCCGTGCGCGCCACGAATCGGGATTCTGGCAACGTCGGTTCTGGGAACATCAGATTCGCGACGAAGCGGATCTGCGCCGCCACGTCAACTATATCCACTACAACCCGGTGAAGCACGGTTACGTAAAGCGGCCGATCGACTGGCCGCATTCCACCCTGCATCGATTCGTTCGCAACGGTACCGTATCGGAAGATTGGGCCGCTGATGTCCCTGAGGGTGAATACGGCGAAACACCGTAGCGTGCGCTGCGCGCGCGGATTTTGCGGTGGTGCTCAGACGATTCGCGATCGTGCGCGCAGCGCACGCTACCAGGGCTTTGTCGCGTGCGCTTCGCGCACGATCTTTCGTATTCGTGCGCGCAGCGCACGCTACTCGAAGCCGTTCGCAAAAATCCGATCGCTGACGTATACCGGGCTGTCGATTCGGCCGGCCGATCCATTGCCGGCGCCGCTTGAGGTATAGGCATCCGCGCGCAAATAGAACGGCGCGCCGGCGACGTTGTAGGGCGCGGTGAATTGCCATCCGGTACTGATGCGGGTCATCGTGCCGACGCTGGTGTACGTTGTGCCGTTGTTCGAGTGCATCAGCACTGGCGGTTGCGCCAGTTCCGGACCTGAGCCACTGCGTGTCCAGGTGACGATGGCGTTGCCGCCGGATGCTTGACCGGTCAGCTTGCTGACGGCGAGGTCAGCAATGGTTACGCGTGCCATGTTCTGGCGCGACTGGCCATTGACGACGGTGAAATTTCCCGTGACGATCGTACTGCCATCCATTTGCGATGCGAGCGCGAAGACGTATCCGTGCGGATTCGTGGCGTCAAAGCTGAATCCCAGGTCGGCAAAACTCGTATCGAGACTTCCATTGGCATTCAGGCGTGCTAGCCCGTGGCGTGGTTGCGTGTCGATGGTTTCAAACGTTCCGCCGATCAGCAATTTGCCGTCCGGTTGCAGGGCGAGCGTATTGGTTGCGCCATCGCTGTCCAGATTGGCGTAGGCCGTGACGAGCGTGCCGTTTGAGGTCAATTTTGTTGCCACTCCGCCGTAACCGTTGTTGACGTAAAGCGAGTCGTCGGGGCCGACGACAATAGCAATGACAGAGCTCGACACCGCCGTGGCTGGAAATGTCGTGTCGAGCACGCCGCCGCTGGAAAAGCGCGCTAAAAAAGACTTGTAGTTCGGAGTTGGTCCGCAGTTTCCGACGTATGCAAAATAGCCACCAACGACCACATTGCCGTTGGATTGCAGCGCCACACTGTTGGCTTGGCTATTGCAGATTTGCGGATCGGCAAAGCTGCCATCCAGCGCGCCACTACTGGTGAAGCGGGCCACGCGGTTGCGCGAAGTCGCGCCGGAAGCCGTGAAGCTGCCCGCGGCAAGGACCTTGCCGTCGGGTTGCACGGCGATGGACCAAACCGTGCTATCGAGATTCGGATCCGCGAAGCTGGCATCCAGTGTGCCGTTCGCGTTCAAGCGTGCCAGGTAGTGATGGGCTATTGTGTCGATCGTTTCAAAGTACCCACCGATCAGGATTTTTCCGTCCGGCTGCACGACGACCGCCTTGATCTCGCCATTGAAAGTGGAAGGGCCGATGAAATCCGGATCGAGCGAACCGTCCGGTTCTAGCCGCGCGATGCCCCCTCCACCGCCGGCGATGAGTATCTTGCCATCTGCCTGGATGGTAACCGCCATTGGGGTCCCAGTCGGTATGGGATTGAACGCATCGATCGATTGCGCCGCCGCAGGAAATGCTGCGCCAGCAGCAAATGACGCCAATAGAAGCCAGCAAATCAAGTGTGCCGAAAGAACCCGTTGCATAACCCACCTCGCTCAAGCCGCCGTCGAAGTGATGGCGTTCATGAGGGGGTTACGTCGTCGAGGGCAGATTACTGACATCGTCATGGCAACGATATATTGCCCCGCAGCGCTTGTGGAGGGATCGCAACGAACCTATAGTCGAAACGCAGGGGCGTTTGCGCGTGTGCTGGTGGGGAGCCAGTTACCAAACATGCCAAGGATGATTCAAACCAGTGGACCCGGACGACGGCAATTGCCGCTACTCATCGGGCAGTCGTCTTTGCGCGAGCGAAGCGCCTGAAATGGATACGCGGCGCTGGGAATTGGCGGGGGACATCTTCGAGCGCATGCTGGACGCGACGCACGATCGACGCCCGGCGTTGCTCGACAGTCTGTGCGGCGACGACCGAGAACTGCGCGATGTCGTCTCGTCGATGCTGGCGCACGGCACTTCTGCGTTGCCGTTTGCGCATGGTTTTGACGAGGTCGCAGTCTCTGAAACAACCGAAACCGATCCCGAACCGCCGACCACACATGTAGGGCCGTGGCGATTGGTCAAGAAAATCGGGAGTGGCGGCATGGGTATCGTCTGGCTGGCCGAACGTGCCGACGGACAATTCGAGCAGCGCGTGGCGCTCAAGTTGATCAAGCGTGGCATGGATTCGGAAGCCGTGCTCAAGCGCTTCCTGCGCGAGCGTCAGATCCTGGCGCGGCTGGATCATCCGAACATCGCGCATTTGCTTGACGGCGGCATTGGTGCCGATGGTAATCCGTACTTTGCGATGGAGCATGTCGTCGGCCGGCCGCTGCTGCGCTACTGCCATGAGCGCGAATCGAAACTCGAAGACCGAATCGGATTGTTCCTGGATATTTGTTCGGCGGTTGAATTCGCGCACAGCCAGCATGTCGTTCATCGCGACCTGAAACCATCCAACATGCTGGTAACAGACAACGCCAGCGTGAAGCTGCTGGATTTCGGCATCGCCAAGTTGCTCGCAAGCGACGCTACGGACCCGGAAACGATCACCCATCTGCAACGCGAGCGCCCGATGACGCCTGCGTACGCTTCGCCTGAACAGATCAGCGGTGGCGTGATCACTGAAGCGACCGATATCTACGCGCTGGGTTGCGTGCTGTACGAATTGCTGACCGGGCAACGCGCCCGCGATTTCAGTGGTGCTGCCGACGTGAAGGACTTGTTGCACATCATCGAGTCCACCGATCCTGTCGCGCCAAGCCGGCTCAAATTGGTCACAGCGCCGGTTCCACCCAGGCGTTTGCGAGGTGATCTGGACACCATCGTTCTGACCGCGTTGAAGCGCGACCCGGCACGTCGCTATCCAAGCGTTTCGGCATTCGCGGCGGACCTGGTCAGCTATCTCAGGGGGCAGCCGATTTCGGCGCGCCGCGACAGCATTTTCTATCGCGGCTACAAGTTTGCGCGTCGGCATCGCATTGGTATCGGTGCGCTGGCTGCGATGGCGGCGGTGGTCGTTGTCGCAGCATCGCTCGAACTGCGCGAACGTGCCCCGGCCGGGCCGATTGCGCCGGGCTCGTCGGTGGCGATCGTGGATTTCAACAATCTGTCGCAAAGCAAGGACAGCGCCTGGCTGGCACCGGCGTTGGCCGAGATGCTGGGCACGCAACTGGCCCAGGGCGGCAAGTTGCATGCGTTGCCTGACGAACTGGTACGGCCAGCGCGCGCAGATCTTGCGGCACCATTGGCCGGCGGCTATGCGACGAAAAGCCTGGCCACGCTGCGCAAACGGCTCGGCACCGATTACGTGCTCAGCGGCAGCTACCTGGTTACCGGCGTTGGCGGCGATGCCGGTTTGCATCTGGACCTTGCGTTGCAAGATGCGCGCAATGGTACGGCGATCGCCAGCATCGCCGAATCCGGTGCGCTCGCGGAACTGCCGGCACTGGTCGAGAAGGCCGGATCGCAATTGCGTGCTAAATCCGGATTTGTACCGGTCGGCGCAATTGCCGAACAGCAGGTCGACCGGGCGCTGCCACCCAATACAGAAGTAGCCCGGCGCATGGGCCTGGCTCTGGATGCGTTGCACAAGAGCGATCCGGCGCGCGCGAAGAACGAACTGATAGAGGCTCTGGTAGTGGCGCCGGGGTATGCCCCCGCCTACGCGTTGCTCGCCGAGGCCTGGCACAAGCTCGGATATGAAGCCAAGGCATTGGCTGCGGCTGAGCAAGCGGCGGCCCACAGCGCGGGCCTGCCGCCGCAGCAGCAGTTGCGGATTGCCCGGGAATTGGCCGTGCAAAAGGGCGAGTGGGACACAGCCGTTGAGATGGATCGTCGCATGCTTGCTCTGGAAGCGCGGAATCTCGAGGTGCATCTGTATCTCGTCGAAGATTTGCGTCGCGCCAACAAGCTTGACGCAGCGCAGGCCGCCCTGGACGAGCTGCGCAAGTTGCCGGCCAGCAAGGGCGATCCGCGGGTGGAACTGAAAGCAGTCAACATTGCCGAGAATCGCGGCGATGTTGCCGCGATGGCACAGCACGCGAAGGTGGCATTGGATCTGGCCACGACCAGGGACGAAAAGGCGCTGGCGGCCGATGCGATGTACGACCTCGGGAAGGCGCGGCGAGGGCAGGGGCGCACTGATGAGGCGAAAGCACTGATGCAGCGGGCGATCGCCGAGTATCACGGGATCGGCAATCTGCAATTCGAAGCCGACGCGATCCAGATGCTGGGCTTGATCGAGGCCGAACAAGGCCAGACGGATTCGGCAGTACGCGCGTATCAGGATGCGCTGAGCATTTATCAGCGCATCGGCAATCGCAGTCGGCTGTTTTCGATTTACGCCAATCTTGCCAATATGCAATCGCAATTGGGCGATCGCGATGCGGCGGAAGCCGCCGCCAAGCATGCACAAGAAATGGTCGATGAGTCCGGCGACCCGAAGGGTCAGGCCTGGATTGCGGAGTTTTCCGCCACAATGAAAACGGACGATGCCGCCAACGACGGGACGCTGCAAGCATGGTCCCGGGCACTGGCTCTGACAGAGCGGGCCGGCGCGCGCGAGCAGCATGCGTCGGTCCTGCAATCGTACGCCGAGGTGCTGCGATTGCGTGGCGACCTTGAAGGCGCACTCAAGACTTGCGCACAGGCGCAAACCGAAGTCGCGCAATTGACCGACTTGCTCACGTCGGGCATTCCCGACTATTGGTGTGCCTGGATCAAACTGGATCTTGGCGATACGCAAGGTGCTACCGCCGGTTTCAAACAGGCAATGACGCGCGCGGCGGACATCACGGATACGAAGACGCTGGCTCAGACCCGCATTGGCTTGGCAGAGATTGCGATGCGGCAAGGTATGTGGCAAACAGCGAGCGAGTATCTGATCCAGAGCATCGCTACGTCGGCGCAAGCGGAATATGTGGCTACTGAAGCCAGAGCGCAGAGCATGCTGGCGTTATGTTATGAGCGGTTGCGGCAGCCGGACAATCGTGACTCGGCGTTTGCGCGGGCGCAGGAACTGCGACGGCGACTTACCAGCCGACTTGACGTGCTGCCTGTCGACATTGCACTTTTGCACTTGAAGGGGCAGCTCGGCGAGCCGGCCAAAGCCGCATCCGAGTTGCAAACACTCGCCGATGACGCCGAACACCGCCATTGGCTGGCACCGGCGCTCGAGGCGCGCATGGCCGCCCTTGAATTGATGCAGGCAGCGCACGACCCGGGCGCGACTGCGCTCAGGAAACGAATCGAAGTGCAAGCACGACAGCACGGATTTACCGGTGTGTTGGCGCGCTTGCAGTCACTCCGACCGACGCGATTGAATCAGCCGCCTGCTTAAAAGTAAGCGTTGTAGGCCTCCAAAGCTTTCTTTGCCGCCTGTTTTTGCGCCTGGCCCAGGGCCTCACTGAGTTTGCGATCGGACGCAACCGCTTGGGCGAGATCGCCGAACTCATGTGCCACTCGTTGCATGGAATACACGAAATCCTGCAAGTGTGTGGGTGGGGTGACAGGCGTCGCTCGAGTAGTGAGAATTGGTGGCCATGGATCTTTTGGTGGCATGACATTTCCTCCCGGTTGTGGAATGAAAGACTCGCCAAGCCAGCTTGTAGGTCGATCGCGCCGCTTTTTGAGTCGGTTCTTGCCCAGCACCTGATATTTTCCGCAATCGCGGCTACCGATTACAGCGATCGCCGCTGGTCGGCTCCTGTTTCATGCAGGGCTACTTCGATTGTGCGCTGTTTGTGTAGACTTCGCCGGCCTTCATCACGAAATCCACGTGTTGCAGCAATGAAACATCGTCGAGTGGGTTACCGCGCACGGCAATGACGTCGGCGAATTTGCCGGGTGCGATGCTGCCAAAGTCTTTTTCATGCTTGAGCAGTTGCGCCGCATGCGTGGTTGCGGCCTGGATGACGAACATCGGGGGCATGCCGGCCTGCACCATGTAGACGAGTTCCTTGGCGTTTTCTCCGTGCGGGTAGACCCCGGCATCGGTGCCGAACGCGATCTTGACGCCGGCTTTGTAGGCTTTGCCCGCGGTCGCCATGATCACCGGTCCGACCTCCATTGCCTTGCGCGCGACTTGTGGCGGGTACCAGCCTTCTTTGGCTTTCTCCATCACGAACTGGCCGGCGATGATGGTCGGCACGTACCAGGTGCCGTGCTCCTTCATCAGTTTCATATCCTCGGCGTTCATGAACGTGCCGTGCTCGATAGAATCCACGCCACCGATCACGGCGCGACGGATCGCTTCGGCGCCGTGCGCGTGCGCGGCGACGGTGAAACCGTAATCGTGAGCCGCAGCGACGACGGCCTGGATTTCCGCAATCGTCATCTGCGGATTTTCGGAGCTGCCGGATTCATCCAGCACACCGCCGGAGGGCATGATCTTGATCACGTCCGCGCCATCCTTGTAATGCTGGCGAACCGCCTTCCACGCGTCTTCAGGCGAATCGATGATGCCATCCTTGGCGCCGGGATCGCCTTGCAAGTCCCAACGGAATCCATTAGTGGGATCGGCATGGCCGCCGGTCGTGCCGATGAACTGGCCGGCGCTGAAGATGCGCGGGCCGGGGACGATGCCGGCATTGACCGCATTGCGCAGGGCGATGGATTCATTGTGCTCATCGCCGAGATTGCGAACGGTGGTGAAGCCCGCCATCAAGGTACGTTTCGCGTAAACGGTGCTGCGGATCGCGTAGTCGGCAGGATTCAGGCGAAACTTGTCGCTGTAGCTCGACTTGCTGAACTGCATGGTCAGGTGCGTATGGCTGTCGATCAGGCCGGGCAGGCAGGTCTGGTCGTGCAGGTCGACCACGCTTGCGCCTGCTACGTCCGCATTGCCATTTTCGATCTGTTTGATGCGCTGCCCATCGATGACGATAGTTGTGGCACCCAGCAGCTTGCCGGCGTCCGTATCGATCAGGTGCCCGCAATGCACGGCGACAAGCGACGCCGGCGCAGCCGCAGGCTCAGCGGCACAAGCGATGGAAGCGACAGCAAGAATTGCCGCGGCGAGCGCGACGGATTTCGGCAACGAATGCATGGCAGTCAAACTCCCCAAGGATGAGTCGGTGATGGTACGCCTGTGGCCTCGTACCGCCTATGCCGAAAGTCTCGCTGACTTCGATCGTCCGTTCCGGCTGTCTTCAGCAACGGCACGGCAAGGTGTAAAGTCGCCGCGCACGGAGGCCCATATCTTGGAAAGCAGTCGCCAATACGCCTTGATCGTTTGCGACCATTGCGATGCGGTCTACCGCAAGCCGGGTTTGCGGCGTGGCATGCTGGCGCATTGTTCGCGTTGCGGCACGCTGCTCGAACGCATGCAACGACTGGACGTCGGCAGTCTGCTGGCTTTCACATTGACTGGGCTGATTGCCTTCGCATTGGCCAATGTCTACCCGATTGCACATATCGACATGCGCGGAGCGCATGACGCAAGCACGTTGTGGGGCACCATCATCGTCAATTGGAACGACGGATTGGAATCGGTCGCCGTGCTGATTGCGTTGTCGTTGTTCTTCTTTCCGCTGATCCAGTTGCTGGCGGCAGCCTACGTGCTGTGGCCGTTGGCCCTGCGCATTCGCGCGCCCGGTTTCGGCATTGCGATGCGCGTGCTGCGATTCACGCGCGACTGGAGCATGCCCGAGGTATTCATGCTCGGGATCTTCGTGGCGATGGTGAAACTCGCCGGGATTGCCCGGATCGCCCCGGGCCTCGGGCTGTGGGCATTCGTCGCCCTGACCGGACTGATCACCTTGGTTGCATCATTCGATCATCGTTACCTGTGGGATATCGCGGCCGAGGTAGGCGAGTGATCGCGTACCTCAGTGCCCACGACCTGGACATCGTCGCTTGCGAGGCGTGCGGCCTGCCTTGTCGCGGAGTGCACGACGGTTGTGCACATTGCTGCCCGCGATGTGGCGCGCGTTTGCATCTGCGCAAGCCGCACAGTATCGACCGCACCTGGGCGTTGATCATTGCCTCTATCATTCTTTATGTTCCCGCCAACATTCTGCCGGTGATGCGCACGGGCAGTTTGTTTGCTGGCAAGGAGTCGCACACCATTCTCGGTGGAATTGTGGAGTTGTGGAATAATGGATCGTTGGGCTTGGCACTAATCGTATTCGTGGCCAGCGTGGTGGTGCCAATCCTGAAAATGCTCGGTTTGTCGATTTTGGCATTCAGCGTGCAGCGGCGCTCGCGCTGGAATCCGCGACAGCGCACCGCGCTTTACCGGATGATCGAATTGGTCGGGCATTGGTCGATGCTGGATGTGTTCGTGGTCGCGCTGCTGGTGGCGCTGGTCGATTTTGGCCAGATAGCGCAGGTGTTGCCGGGGCCCGGAATCGTGGCGTTTGGTGCCGTCGTCGTAATGACGATGTTGGCGTCTTCGAGTTTCGATCCACGCCTGATCTGGGATGCGGAGCAGGCCAATGGCTGAAATGCAGGAAACAGACGATAGCCTGAACAATTTGCCGCAGCCGAACGTGGTGCAGCGGCGACGATTCGTTCCGTCGCTGATCTGGCTGGTGCCGCTGCTATCGGCGATAGTTGGCGCAGTCGTGTTGATTGGCAGCTACCGCTCGATCGGCGCGAAAATCACCATCAGTTTCCAAAGCGCGCAGGGCATCGAGGCTGGCAAGACCCAGGTGCGCTACAAGGAAGTCGTGATTGGTCATGTTCAAAGCATATCGTTGAGCACTGACAATTCCCATGTACTGGCCCACGTTGAACTCGACCGCCAAGCGCATGGATTCGCGGTCGACGATGCGCGTTACTGGGTGGTGCGGCCACGCGTCGGATTGGGCGGAGTTTCCGGATTGGGTACGTTGTTTTCCGGAACCTACATCGGTGCCGATGCAGGAAGTTCGAAACGCAGCCAGGCCGAATTCAAGGGATTGGAATTCCCGCCAGCCGTATTGCATGGAAATCAGGGGCGCGGTTTTTCCCTGCTCAGCAAGGACTTGGGATCGCTCGACATTGGCTCCCCGGTGTATTTTCGGCGACTGCGCGTCGGTCGGGTTACCGCGTACAAGCTCGACGGCGACGGCAAAGGCGTGACAATGCAGTTGTTCGTCGACGCGCCTTACGATCGCTTCGTCAATGCTGGCACGCATTTCTGGAATGCCAGCGGCATTGACCTGGCGTTGAATGCGTCGGGACTGAAGGTCAATACCGAATCACTTGCCACCGTGATTGCCGGTGGCGTGGCGTTTCAGTCGACTGACGATACAAACACCCATGAAGTGGCAGAGAACACAGCCTTCGATCTGTACGACGATATCGCCGATGCGCTGCGCCCGCCGGATGGGCCGGCGGTCGATATTCGCATGCATTTCAACCAGACTCTGCGCGGCCTCACCATCGGTTCGCCAATCGATTTTCGTGGTGTTGTGCTGGGCAAGGTCACGGCAATCCAACTGGATTACGAGCCCAGGACGCAAACCTTTCCGGCGGACGTGACCGCTACCATCTATCCGCAGCGCCTCGGCCACATCAACGCCCGCTTCAAGCAATCAGGCGAAGGCGAAGCCGACATCGGCACGGTGTTCCAGGCCTTGATCGATCATGGCTTCCGCGCGCAGGCCAAAGTCGGCAATTTGCTGACGCAACAGTTGTACATCGCCATATCGATGGTGCCGCAGGCCAAACCGGCAACGTTCGATCCCGCGGCGCGGCCGCTGGTAATACCGACGGCACCGGGCAGTCTCGAGGAAATCCAGCAGCAACTATCGAGCTTGCTGACCAAGCTGGACAAACTGCCGATCGCCGAAATTGGCACGAATTTGCGCGACACGTTGCACGGTGCCAACGCGCTGATGGGTACGCTCAATTCGCAACTCGCGCCACAAGCCCGCGACATGCTGGTCTCCGCGCAAGGGGCGCTGGATGCGGCGAATCGCACGTTCAGCGGCGACACCTCGTTGGGGCGCGGCACTGCGCAAACGCTCGATGAACTGCGCCGTGCGGCGCAATCGCTGCGCAATCTGGCCGACTACCTGCAGCGTCATCCGGAAGCATTGCTGCGGGGCAAATCCAGCGATCCGGCGCTTCCGGCAAAAGGAGACCACTGATGACGCGTATCCCGGTTCGCTGGTCGGTTGCCGTGCTGATCGCGATGCTTGCGGCGTGTGCTTCTGCGCCAACGCATTTTTATACCCTGCTGCCGCCCGCCCAAACACAAGGCAACGCCAAAGCCACCGCCGCATTCGCCATCGATGTTGAACCGGTCGGAGTTCCTGTCGACGTCGATCAAGCGGCGTGGCTGATACGCACCGGGCGTGGTCAGGTCGCAGTGCTCGACAACGAACGCTGGGCCGCGCCGCTCAATGATGAGTTGCGCGCCGCATTCGCCGACGCATTGACACGCCGACTGGGTGCCCTGGATGTGCATGCTTCCAGCGTCCCGGCAAACAAGCCGGTTTATCGCATTCGTATCAATGTGCGCCGTTTTGAATCGGTACCCGGAAAGTTCGCGCTGATCCGGGCCGATTGGAGCGTGGCGCCTCCCGGCGCAACCGAAAATGCGGCAGGTGCAAGCACGATCACCTGTAGCAGCAGCGAATCGCAGCCGGTTGGGCCAGGCTATGCGGCGCTGGCTGTGGGACACCAAAAGGCGTTGGCGGAGATTGCCGACAGCATCGTGGCGGCGATGCGCAATCTGGCCGCTGGGCATTCGGAGTGCCCGTCCGACTGAGGTACGAACAAAACGTCAGGCTTGGCGGCAATGCTGCACTGCGGTAGTCTGCATGCAAACTACAGGAACGGCGGTTGCCGGCATTAGACCTCATGCAAGAAAACTACGATTTCGCCGCTGTCGAGGCTGCGGCACAGAAATTCTGGGATGACACCCACGCTTTCGAGGCTTGCGAAGATACCTCGAAGCCGAAATTCTATTGCCTGTCGATGCTGCCGTATCCGAGCGGTGCGTTGCACATGGGGCATGTGCGCAACTACACCATTGGCGACGTCATCAGCCGCTACCAGCGCATGAACGGCAAGAACGTGTTGCAGCCAATGGGCTGGGATGCATTCGGCCTGCCGGCCGAGAACGCCGCAATCAAGAACAACACCGCGCCGGCCAAGTGGACCTACGCCAACATCGAGCACATGCGCAGCCAGCTCCAGTCGCTGGGCTACGCGATCGACTGGAGTCGCGAGTTCGCCACCTGTCGTCCGGAGTATTACCGCTGGGAACAACTGATGTTCACGCGCCTGCTCAAGAAAGGCATGGCGTATCGCAAGAACGCGGTGGTGAACTGGGATCCGGTCGACCAGACCGTGCTGGCCAACGAGCAGGTCATCGACGGTCGTGGCTGGCGTTCGGGTGCGGTGGTGGAAAAACGCGAGATTCCGCAGTGGTTCCTGAAGATCACCGACTACGCGCAGGAACTGCTGGACGGGTTGGACGCCTTGCCCGGCTGGCCCGACGCGGTCAAGACCATGCAGCGCAACTGGCTGGGGCGCAGCGAAGGGCTGGAAATCCAGTTCGCGCTGGAAGGCGAGGGCGAACCGCTCGGCGTGTTCACCACCCGTCCCGACACCTTGATGGGGGTGACCTTCCTGTCGATTGCCGCCGAACATCCGCTGGCATTGAAGGCTGCGCAGGACAACGAAAAGCTTGCGACCTTCATCGCCGAGTTGAAGCACGGCGGCGTGTCCGAAGCCGAGCTGGAAACCCAGGACAAGCGTGGCATGGACACCGGATTGTTCGCGATTCATCCGGTCAGTGGCGAACTGGTGCCGATCTGGGTCGCCAACTTCGTACTGATGGGTTACGGCACCGGCGCGGTGATGGCGGTGCCTGCGCATGACCAGCGTGACTGGGAGTTCGCGCAAAAATACAGCCTGCCGATCAAGATGGTCGTCGTCGATGACTCGGTGGTGGCCGCGCTGAAGCAGATCGAGCATGACCTCTCGCTCGGCGTCGGCAACGATCCGATGCTCGCCGCGCTGGAAGGCCGCGACGTCAGTGCGCAGGATATTTCTGCGCCGGCGCGGGTAGTGGAGGAGTTCGAACGCCGTATTCACGAAGATGCCGCGTGGACATCTCGCGGTCTGCTGGTCAATTCCGGCGAGTACGACGGCATGGATTTCAGACAGGCGCTGGATGCGCTTGCCTCCCGTTTCGAACGCGATGGCAGCGGCTCGCGCCGGGTCAACTGGCGCCTGCGCGACTGGGGCGTCAGCCGCCAGCGTTATTGGGGTTGTCCGATACCGGTGATCTACTGCCCGACCTGCAAGGCGGTGCCGGTGCCGGAAGACCAACTGCCGGTGGTGTTGCCGGAAAACGTTGCTTTCAGCGGCGTGCAGTCACCCATCAAGGCCGATCCGGAGTGGCGCAAATGTGTGTGCCCGCAGTGTGGCGGGCCGGCCGAGCGCGAGACCGACACCTTCGATACCTTCATGGAATCGAGCTGGTATTACGCGCGCTACACCAGCCCCGGTGCGAACGCGCAAATCGACGAGCGCGCGAACTACTGGCTGCCGGTGGACCAGTACATCGGCGGCATCGAACACGCGATCATGCACCTGCTGTATTTCCGCTTCTATCACAAGCTGCTGCGCGACGCGGGCATGGTGCATTCTGACGAGCCCGCGCAAAACCTGCTGTGCCAGGGCATGGTGATCGCCGACACGTTTTACCGTGACAACGCCGACGGCAGCAAGGACTGGATAAACCCCGCCGCGATCGATGTGAAGCGCGACGACAAGGGGCGGGTGGTCGGCGCCCTGCTCAAGGCCGACGGCAAGCCGGTGCAGGTCGGCGCTACCGAAAAGATGTCCAAATCGCGCAACAACGGCATCGACCCGCAGATCATGGTCGACAAGTACGGTGCCGATACCGTGCGCCTGTTCTCGATGTTCGCCGCGCCCCCGGAACAGTCGCTGGAATGGAGCGAAGCCGGCGTCGAAGGCATGGCCCGTTTCCTCAAGCGTTTCTGGCGCGAAGTCACCACGCACGCGGCGAGTCCGGACCATCCAGTGACCGACCCGGCGGCATTGGACGAAGGGCAGCGAACGCTGCGCCGCCAGCTGCATGAGACCATCCAGAAAGTCAGCGATGATTTTGGACGCCGTCATGCGTTCAACACGGCGATTGCGGCGCTGATGGAGCTGCTCAACGCGTTGGGCAAGTTCCACGACCACAGCGAGCAGGGCCGCGCGGTTCGCCACGAGGCGCTGGAAGCGATGGTGCTGTTGCTGAACCCGGTGGTGCCGCATGTCTGTCACGCGCTGTGGCAAGTGCTCGGTCATGCCGAAAGCGTGCTGGAAGACCAGCCGTGGCCGGTGGTAGACCAGACCGCCCTGGTACGCCACACGGCAACGCTTGCCGTGCAAATCAATGGCAAGCTGCGCGCCACTATCGAGCTCCCGGTCAATGCTTCGAAAGAAGACGCCGAGGCATTGGCCCGCGCACAACCCCAAGTTGTGCACTTCCTCGAAAGCATGACGGTGCGCAAGGTCATCGTGGTGCCCGGCAAGATCGTCAACATCGTCGCAGGATGACACTCATGAGTTCTTTCAAGCTGCGCCGCCCGATCCGGGCTTCGCTGTTGCTGCTGGTGGTACTCGCGCTGAGTGCCTGCGGCTTTCATCTGCGCCAGAACGCCGACCTGCCGCAGTCGATGCAGCGAATCCATCTCGCCGTCAGCGGCAGCAACAGCTTCCAGCGTGAACTGGCGCGCGCACTGGCGAGCGCCGGCGTCACCGTCGAGGACAACGCCGGCCCGGGCATTGCCGAACTCAAGGTGCCGACGGCGGCGTTCAGCACCGAGACGCTGACCTCGGGTGGCTACGCCCGCATCAGCGAGTACGCCATTCACTACACGGTTCGCTTCGGCGTCACCGATGCGGGCGGGCAGGCGCTGGTGCCGCTGCAGAACATCAATATGTCGCGCGAATACAGCTATGACGCCAGCAACACGGTGGGCAATGCTTCGCAGGTCGCACAGATCGAAAAAAGCCTCGACAACGACATGGTGCAGGCCATCATGTTCCGCTTGCAGGCCGCTGGCAGACACCCGGCGCCGGCCGCCAGCACGCACTGATGCCGCTGAGCGCGAGCCAGTGGTCGAAGGCGTTGGCGGCGGATCGGCTGGACTCGGTCTACCTGCTGGCCGGCGATGAACTGCTGGTGCTGGAGGCGGCCGACGCGCTGCGCACGCATGCCAAGAAGCTTGGCTACAGCGAACGCGAAGTGCTCGAGGCTGGCCAGCATTTCGACTGGAATGATCTCGCTCGTGCCGGCGCCAGCATGTCGCTGTTCGCCAGCCGTCGGCTGATCGACTTGCGCCTGCCCACCGGGCGGCCGGGTGTGGACGGCGCCAAGGCGATCAACGCGTACTGCGCCGACCCGCCGCCGGATGTCACGTTGCTGATCACCGCGCTGGAATGGAGCAGCAAGCACGATGGCGCGTGGAGCCGCAAGCTCGACGCCAGCGGCACGATGGTGGTGCTCAATGCGCCCAGGGCTAACGAATGGAGCGCATGGATCGGTGCGCGGCTCGCCTCGCGCGGCTTGAGCGCCACGCCGGATGCGGTAGCGCTGCTGGCCGAGCGGGTCGAGGGCAACCTGCTCGCGGCAGCGCAGGAAATCGACAAGTTGCTGGTACTGCACGGCGAGGGCCGCATCGACGCGGCCGAGATGGAAAGCCTGGTCGCCGACAGCGCCCGCTACGACGTCTTCAAACTCACCGATGCGGCATTCTCCGGCGATGCGGCGCGCGCCCTGCGCGTGCTGGCCGGCCTGCGTTCCGAGGGCGACGAGTTGATTGCCTTGATGGGCTGGATGGTCAACCAGCTGCAACTGACCCTGCGTCTGGCCAACGCACAGAACTTCGCGGCGCAAGCCAAGACCGAGCGCTTGTGGCAGTCACGCGAGCAGATGTTCCGCCAGGCGCTGCGCCGTGCGCCGCGCGACCACTGGCTGCAATGCCTGGCACGCGCCGCGCGGATCGATCGGATTGCCAAGGGACGCCATCGTGACGACCCATCGCGCGGGGTCACTCCTCGCGAGAGCGATGATCCGTGGCGCGAGGCCGAGCGATTGATCGTCGCCATCGCCGAGCCGCGCGCGGCCAAGGCGCTGGCGTGAAACCGCTGGCGATCTTCGGCGGTACCTTCGATCCGATTCATCTGGGTCACTTGTGCGTGGCGTGGGAAGCATCCGAGTTGCTCGATGCTGACGTGCTGATGATGCCGTCGGGGATCCCGCCACATCGCGCGCCACCGATGGCCAGTGCGCCGCAACGGCTGGCGCTGCTTGAGGTTGCCTTGCGCGACCAGTCACGCCTGATTCTGGATGCGCGCGAGCTGGCATGCATCGGACCGTCCTACACCGTCGACACTTTGGCCGAGTTGCGCGCCGAGCATGGCGAGCGGGCGTTGGTGCTGTTGGTCGGTGCCGATGCGTTCGCTGGTTTGCCGAGCTGGCATGACTGGCGCCGGCTGTTCGAGCTGGCGCACATCGGCGTGCTCAGCCGGCCAGGTGAGCAAGCCGCGCTGCCGCAGGAACTGCAGCAGGAGATTGGCAGCCGCTGGGTGGACGCCGCCGCCGCGTTGCAGTTCGCGC
>JBDTLA010000062.1:0-28573 GCA_039935035.1 Rudaea sp.
TCACCGCCGAATTGGTCTACGCCAACTACGGCATGCCCGACGATTACAAAGTGCTGGCGCGGCACGGCATCGATGTGCGCGGCAAGATTGTCATCACGCGTTACGGCGGTGGCTGGCGCGGACTCAAACCCAAGCTGGCGCAAGAACATGGCGCGGCAGGTTGCCTGATTTATTCCGATCCACGAGGCGATGGCTATTTCCAGGGCGATACGTATCCGAGCGGCGGCTGGCGACCGGCCGATGGCGTGCAGCGCGGTTCGGTGGCGGACATGCAGGTGTATCCGGGCGATCCGCTGACGCCGGGCATCGGTTCCACGAAAGGGGCAAAGCGACTCGCGTTGAAAGACGCGAAAACTGTTCTGAAGATTCCAGTCATGCCGATCTCCTACGCCGATGCCACGCCGTTGTTGCAGGCATTGACTGGACCGGTCGCGCCAGTCGATTGGCGTGGCGCGTTGGGTTTCACCTATCACATTGGCCCGAGTACGGCGAAGGCACATCTGGTGGTTGAGTCGAACTGGACGCAAAAACCCGTTTACGACGTGATCGCCATGCTCAAGGGCGCCAGCGAACCCAATGAATGGATCGTGCGCGGCAATCATCACGATGGCTGGGTGTTCGGGGCATGGGATCCACTTGCCGGCAACGTCGCGATGATGGCGGAAATCAAGGCAATCGGCGCCTTGGTCAAGCAAGGGTGGCATCCGCAGCGCACCCTGGTTTACGCCAGTTGGGATGGCGAGGAACCGGGTCTGCTCGGTTCCACCGAGTGGGCTGAAACACACGCGCAGGAACTGCAGCGCAAGGCCGTGCTGTACCTGAATTCGGATACCAATGGGCGTGGTTTCCTGTTTGCCGCTGGCAGTCATTCACTGCAACATTTGCTCAATCAGGCTGCCGCCAGTGTGGTCGATCCGCAAACTCAGGTCAGCGTGCTCGAACGCATGCGCGCAAAAATGATGATCGATGGATTATCGAAAGACGCCGGAGCCGAAGACAAGGAATTCGCCAAACTGGCTGCCAACGGTGGTGACGTGCCGATTGGCGCGTTGGGATCCGGTTCGGACTACAGCGCGTTTCTGGAACATCTGGGCGTTGCATCGCTGGATATTGGTTTCGGTGGCGAAGACGACAATGCCGGCATCTACCATTCGCGCTACGATTCTTTTGATCACTACATCCGCTTTGGCGATCCGGATTTTGCTTACGGCGTTGCCCTGGCCAAGGTTGCCGGGCATATCGTGCTGCGTAGCGCCGACGCGCGGATGATACCGATGCGCTTCGGCGATTTCAGCGATACATTCGCGCGCTACGTCAAGCAACTGAACAAACTGGTCGAACATACACGCAAGGACACGCAACAGCAGCACATGCTGCTGGATATGCATGCATACGCGCTGACTTCCGATCCGACCCGACCGGTGGCACCCCCGGAGCGTGACTCGGACGTGCCGAAAAACATCGACCTGACACCGCTTGATAACGCGACGAAAAAACTCGCGCAGAGCGCCCAGGCTTTCCAGAGTGCTTATGCGGCACGCGCCGCCGATGGGTTCAACTTGCCGGCCGAAAAGCGCGATCAGGCCAACACAATAATGCTACACATGGAACAAGCGCTTACCAATCAAGATGGCTTGCCCGGACGCGCCTGGTTCCGGCACATGGTTTATGCGCCGGGAATGTTGACCGGCTATGGCGTCAAGACCGTGCCGGGTGTACGTGAGGCACTGGAAGCACGTCGCTGGGCTGAGGCCAATCGCTATGCAGTCGTCACCGCGAAGGTGATCGATGGCTATTGCGTGCAACTGGACAAGCTGACGGCGTTGCTCGTCAAGTAGCGGGTTGCCGATGAACCCCGAGCGTGCAGTCGCGCTCGGGGCTTGTCAGATCGTTCGTCAGCGCACAAACTAAGGCCTGCATCGCCTGCGGAAATTCATCTGTGGCTACATTCGACTTGTTCAAGCGTTTCTTTGGTTCACAGGATCGCCGTGAAAAGCCGCGCGTCAATGCGCGCGAGGGAACGCGCGTGCTGATCATTGATGACTCCCCGACGATCGTGGCGATGCTGCGCAAGCTGCTGCGTCAAAACGGCTACGACACACTCGAGGCGGGCGATGCCGAAAAAGGTCTGGAACTGGCGCGCAGCGAGAAGCCCGACCTGATATTCCTGGATATCGTGCTGCCTGGAATGAACGGGTTCGCCGCACTGCGGCAGTTGCGCCGCGATCCGATCACCATCCGCACCCCGATCATCATGATCAGCGGCAACGAGCAGGCGACCGAGCAATTCTATGCACAGCGCATCGGTGCCGACGACTTCATGAAGAAGCCGTTCTCGCGATCCGAAGTGTTCACGCGTATTGAGAATCTTCTCGATGGCGAACTCGTGCCCAAACGCCCGCGCCCGCAGACACCCGATCGGCCAGCGGCGGTTTGAATCCTCGATTGAATCTTCTGTCTGGCTTTCGCGCTGGCCTGCTGATCAGCGCGATCGTGCTTGGCGGTTGCGCCACGCGTCCCACAATAATTGAAGTAGCGCCCGGCATCGTAGTGGTGCCGGGGTCTCAAGCACGCTATGAAGTCGTCGCGGGGCGCAATGCGGATCTCGTCGCTCGCATGCGTGCGGCACCTGCTCCGGCACAGCCCCGAGTCAGCGACGGCAACACGCGCGGTGGCGATGAAAATTTCCTGCGTGAGCAGGGCCTGGTCGAAATCGGGATTGGCTATTTTCCCGCAGCCGACGCGAACGCAGCGCGGCAGCAAGCTGTGCAGCGCGGCATCAAAGTCGGTGCCGATGTCGTGCAGGTCTATGCTCCGGCGGTCGATAGCCAGGCGTCGAATCCGCCCGAACTCGTTGCAACCTATTTCGTTCGGCTGCAGTTGCCCTTCGGTGCAGACTTCCGCGATTTGACCGCTGACGAACGCCAGAGTCTGGGCCAGGGCGGCGTCGAAATCGGCAATGTCATTGGGCGGACACCGGCGTCGGCTGCGAACCTGCGCAGCGGCGATTACATTCTCAAGGTCAACCGGACGCCCATCAAGGACAAGGTCGCTTTTCAAACGTTGCTGCAAAGCCATATGGGGCGCAACGTCACGTTGACAATTCGCCGTGGCAAGGTAACGCTGAAACGTCTGATACGTTTAGGCACCTTGCCGGCCGCACCGGCACAATAAACAGCTGACCCACAGGCTGCTGATCGAACACGGGAGACGAGCATGCGCAAGGGGAAATTCACCAAATCCGGCATGGCGACGATGGTGTGTGGCTGCGTTTTCGGTGCCGCCGCCACCCTTGGCCTCGCCGCAACGCCTGCAAAACCGCTGACGATGTCTGACGTACTGGCTGCATCCAAGCCGGCTGATTGGCACGCGCTTGATCCGGCCAACACCTTGTACCTGCAATTGGCTGGTGGGCGCGTCGTCATCGAACTGGCACCCCGGTTCGCGCCACATCATGTCGCCAACATCAAGACCCTGGTGCGGGAAAAGTATTTCGATGGCCTGGATATTCTGCGCGTGCAGGACAACTACGTCGTGCAATGGGGCGATCCGAATGCCGAAAGCAAGGACAAGCGCCGTCCATTCGGCACAGCGGCTTCCGCATTGAAGGCCGAATTCACGGTACCAATGAAAGACATCGCAGCGTTCACCGCGTTGCCCGATCATGATGGCTATGCGCCGCAAACTGGATTCTCCGGCGACTTTCCCGCAGCACGCGATCCGGCCAGCAAGACCGCATGGCTGACGCATTGCTACGGCAGCATCGGCGTCGGACGCGACAACGATGCCGATTCCGGCAGTGGTGCCGAGCTCTACGCCGTAATCGGCGGAGCGCGATGGCTGGACAGAAACATCACCGTCGTCGGCCGCGTCGTCCAAGGCATGGATTTGCTGTCGGCGCTGCCGCGTGGCCACGGCGAGTTGGGCTTTTACGAGAAGCCCGCGCAATACGTATCGATCCAGTCGATCCACCTGGCCGCTGACGTTCCCAAGGCACGACGCACGAATCTGGAAATTCTGCGCAGCGACACGCCGACATTTACCGCGTTGGTTGAATCCCGACGCAATCGCCACGACACCTGGTACAAAGTACCGGCGGGTTATATCGATGTGTGCAGCGTTCCATTGCCAGTACGCGCTGCTTTGGTGCCGGCGGCGCACTGATCGAGAGACTAACCCTCTCGCCCAAGCTGGCTTGAGGGAGAGGGTTGGGTGAGGGGGGCAGCCTTTCTGATTTCCAAACGATTGGCGTGGTGCCGACACTCGCCTGAGTCGGCGCTCGTATGGCGTAGGATGCGTTGAGTGCAGCGATACCCAGCGTTACTTCGACTAGAAGCAGAGCTTCCACTCGACATCGTCGAGCGGAAACTCTGCACTTGAAAGTCACCCGCTCGCCGCAGGCGAGTGAAAGCTTTGCACTTTCGGGAGTAACCCGCTCGACTCAGTCGAGCCGAAGCTGTTGTTTTGAATCGGACGGACAAGATCTGGATTCCCGCCTGCGCGGGAATGACGAGCAATCAGAATCAATGCTGTCAGGTTGACTTGATTCCTGCCTGCACAGATAGGGCAAGCTACTTTGCTTCTGGGTGGAAGTGCGCCATGGCGAACCCCATCCGAGTGGCGCAACCATACGAAATCACAAACACTGGCACTTGCGCAAGGTGCACAAAGCCCGTTCCCATGACATAATCCGCGGTCTTTTGACGGGCCCGATGGACTTCCTGCCGGGCGGATTAAAGTGAGAAAACCATGGATTTTCTGATTTCCAATGCATATGCGCAGGCACCGGCTGCCGCGTCTCCAAGCGTGGGTTTGCTGGGTTCGCCGTTGCTTCTGATTGGCATCATGGCGGTAATGTTGTTTTTCATGTTCCGCTCGCAGTCCAAGCGGCAAAAGGAAGTTCGCACCATGCTGGCGGCTTTGGCCAAAGGCGACGAAGTGGTGACGAACGGTGGCGTCGCCGGGCGTATCGACGAGATGGGCGAGAGTTTTGTCACGCTTGAAATCGCGCCAAACGTCAAAATCAAGTTGCAGAAGTCTGCGATCTCGATGGTTCTGCCCAAGGGCACGTTGAAATCGGCCTGAGTGGCTTGATTTACGAGCCTCAATCGTCCCGAAACAAACAATTGCCGTGCCGCGCGCGGCTTATGAGTGAATTAGATGAACGATTTTCCTAGGTGGAAATATATTCTGGTGGGCATCATCGTGGTGCTGGGCTTCATTTACGCCTTGCCGATCGCGTTTCCACAGCAGCCCGCCGTGCAGATATCTGCCAATCGCGGAGCCACGATCGATGAAGCCCTGAAGGAAAAAGTGATCGGTGTTTTGCAAACCCACAAGATGCAGTTCAAGGACGTCGAATTGCATGACGATCGCATGCTGGTGCGCTTTCCGAATACCGATGTGCAGCTTGCAGCATACGATGTCATCAAGACCGATCTGGGCGATAAATACGTTGTCGCTTTGAACCTTGCTTCGACCGTACCGGGCTGGCTACGCGCCATCGGTGCGAACCGCATGCCATTGGGTCTGGATTTGCAGGGAGGCGTGCATTTCCTGATGCAGATCGACAACAAGGCTGCGATGGACAAGATGCAGCAGCGCTACGTGGACGATATCCGCAGCGCCCTGCGCACGGCGAAGGTGCGCTACAAATCTGTCAACAACACACCGACCGGAATCCTCGTCTCGCTGCGTTCGCAGGCCGACCGCATTGCGGCCGGCAATGTCATCGCCAAGGACGTCAATCAGGCGGAAAAACTCGGCGATCAACCGCCGATGGAAATCAGCGACGGTTCGGGTGGCGGCGATGAATTCCAGCTGATCGCGAAAATCCGTGAGGCAACGTTGCTCGAACAGCAGCGAGCCATCCTGAGCAGTAACCTGACCACGTTGCGCAATCGCGTCAATCAGCTTGGCGTGTCCGAGCCCTTGATTCAGCAGCAGGGCACCAATCGCATTGTGGTCGAGCTGCCAGGTGTGCAGGACACGGCCGAGGCGAAGAAGATTCTCGGCGCTACGGCGACCCTTGAATACCACGCCGTCGATGAAGACACGAACGCGCTGGAAGCCGAGAAAACCGGCATCGTGCCGCCGGAGTCGCGCTTGTATTACTTGCAACGCGTCGGGCCGGACGGCAAGCCATTACCGATCGTCTTGAAGAAGCAGATCATCGTCGGTGGCGATGAACTGGTTGGCGCTACTGCCATGCCCGATCAACAGACCGGATCGGCCGCGGTATCGGTGAGCCTGAACGCCCGCGGCGGTCAGCGCATGCTCGATTTCACCTCGCAGAACGTGGGTCACCGCATGGCGGTGGTTTACATCGAGCGTACGCCGGAAACGAAAACGGTCGACGGCAAGCCAGTGCGTGTCTTCAAGACCACCCAGCAGGTTATCAACGACGCCGTCGTCAATGGCGTGTTTTCCAACAAATTCCAGACCACCGGTTTGGGCGATATGAAAACCGCCAGTGAACTGGCGCTGTTGCTGCGTGCCGGCTCGCTGGCGGCACCGGTCGATATAGTCGAGGAACGCGTCATTGGTCCGAGCCTGGGCCAGGACAACATCGACAAGGGCATGAAGGCGGTCGTCATCGGATTGATCGCTGTGCTGATCTGCGCGGCGCTGTACTACCACTTGTTCGGCCTGATTGCCGACCTGGCGCTGGTGCTGAATCTGGTCATGCTGATTGCGGTGTTGTCGCTATTCCAGGCGACACTGACCATGCCGGGTATTGCCGGTATCGTGTTGACGTTGGGTATGGCAATTGACGCAAACGTGCTGATCTGCGAGCGAATACGAGAGGAGTTACGCAACGGCTTGACGCCACTGGCCGCGATACGTGCCGGTTACGAAAAAGCCTGGGCGACTATTCTCGATGCGAACGTTACCCATTTGATTGCCTCGGTCGGTTTGTTGACCTTCGGCTCAGGCGCAATCAAGGGCTTCGCAGTTACCCTCGGTGTCGGTATTCTGACCTCGATGTTCACTTCGGTGACCGTCACCCATGCCATCACCAACCTGATACACAGCGGGCGCAAGCTGAAGGGCTTGTCGGTCGGTGGCGGCCACGCGCGCGGAGTTGCTTAAGCCATGGAAATCTTCAAACACGACAGCAACATCAAATTCCTGCGCTGGCGCCGGGTCAGCATCGTGATTTCCACGTTGTTGGTGCTGGGCTCGATCCTTGCGATCTCCACGCGTGGCCTCAACTACGCACTGGATTTCACCGGCGGTATCCTGGTCGAAGCCAAGTACGAGCAACCGGTCGACATCAAGGACGTACGCAGTGCGCTCAGTGCGGCGGGTTTCGATCATGCCGTGGTGCAGAGTGTCGGCGGTGCGCGTGAAGTCTCCATCCGCTTGCAGGCGAATGCCGGCAAAGGCGAGCAAGGATCATCTGAAGCCGACAAGAAACGCAACGATCAAGTGGCTGGCGAGGTGCTCAAGGCCCTCCAGGCCAAGCGCAGTGACGTGACCAAGACGCGTACCGATTTCGTTGGTCCGCAAGTCGGCAAGGAACTGAAAAGCAGCGGCGCGACCGCGGTCATCTTTGTCATCCTCGGCATCATGATCTACATCGGCTTGCGCTTCGAGTGGCGCTTTGCGATTGCCGCGATCGCCAGTGAATTCCACGATACGCTGATAACGATCGGTTTCTTCGCATTGACCTATCGCGAGTTCGATATCACGGTTCTGGCTTCGGTACTGGCGGTGGTTGGCTATTCGATCAACGACAAGGTGGTGGTGTTCGATCGCGTGCGCGAACTGTTCCGATCCACGCGCAAGGGCGATCCGGAAGACATCCTCAACCGGGCCATCAACAGCACGCTGTCGCGAACCATCATCACCTCGGCATTCACCGGCATGACCATGATCGCGTTGTTCTTCATTGGCGGCCCGGCCGTGCATGGGTTCGCACTGACGATGATCATCGGCATCATCATCGGTACACTGTCGTCGATCTTTTTTGCCAACCCGATCCTGCTCTGGCTCGGCGTATCGAAGAAGGACCTGATGCCGGTTACCCGCGACAACGCGGAGTTGGCGCGCCGGCCTTGAGGCGCTGACTAGCCGGGAATAGGGAATCGGGGAGTAGTCAGATCAAGGGCTCGCCATTCCCGTACTGGCGGGTAGCGCTTCACAACAGCCGGAGGGCTGGTCATCCAGTTCTTTGTTTTCTCTTTTGCACTATTGAACGAGGAGCAAGCTGATGACCGGTCCAGCCAATACCACCAGCACCATCATCCCGTGCCTGCGCTACCGTGATGTGCGTGCAGCCATCGTGTGGCTGTGCGAAGCCTTCGGATTCGAGAAGAACGCCGTCTACGAAGATGCCAACGGCGCCGTGGCGCATGCACAGCTCACGTTCGGCAACGGCATGATCATGCTCGGCGAGGTGACGGACACCGAGTTCGGCAAGCACATCCTGCAACCGGACCAGGCTGACGGTCGCGAAACGCAGTGCCCGTGCGTCATCGTCGCCGATTGCCGCGCGCACTTCGAGCGCGCCAAGGCCGCCGGTGCGGTGATCATCGATGAATACGCTGAGAAGGAATACGGCGGCGCCGGTTATGGCTGCCGCGATCCGCAGGGGCACTTGTGGTGGTTCGGTAGCTACGATCCGTGGAAGGCGGAATAGCCGAAGCCGCAATTACTGGGTCAGCGCTTGTTTCGGCAACAATGCGGGATCCAGGCGCACTTCGAACCAATTAAACCCCCAGTGCACGTGTGGGCCGGTGGCGCGACCGGTCATGCCGGCGGCGCCGATGACTTGTCCCTGCCTGACGTGGTCGCCGACTTTCACGTTCACGCGACTCATGTGCAGGAACGACGAGTCCAGTCCGAAGCCGTGATCGATCATTACCGTGCCACCGGTCAGGAACAGATCGGTAGCGGCGAAGGTGACGATGCCGTCGGCCGGAGCATGCACCGGAGTGCCGGTTGGTACGGCCATGTCCAGGCCCATGTGCGGGGATTTGGGTACGCCATTGTCGACGCGCTGGCTGCCATAGACGCCGCTGATGCGCGCGCCTTTGACTGGCAATTGGAAACCTTGCAGGAAATCCTCGCGAGCATCATCGCGCTTGCGTGCATCAACGACGCCTGCTTGCTCGCGAGCGATACGTGCGGCAATTATCGGATTGGGCGTGATCGTCTGCTGGGGCAAACCGTTGATACGTTCCATGGGGTAGTCGCGCTGGGCGACATTCAATTCGAGCTTTTGCGATTTGCCATCGGCGTTGCGCACTTCCAACTCGGCCTTTGCGGGCGCATCGCGACCCAGCCCGAATACGAACGTGCCATCCTTGCCGATGCGCAAGCTGTGGCCGTCAAATTCGATTTGCGCATTCGGTGGGGCATGGCCGATGACCAGTTGGCCTTGCTCGAGGTGCTGCGGGAGTTGCACGGTGGGTTCGGCTGCAAAGAGCGAAGCGCTGGACTGCGCAACTAGAATGAGCACTGTCGCTACGAATTGCCCCCATCCGCCTGCGGCGCCTTGTACTCGCCACTTCCCTGTGGCTCGCCCTGCGGGCAGCATTCGCTGCAAACATCGGCGGTCCTGCCGATGTTTCCCCGCACGCGGGGGAAAGGATAGTGTTTTCTTCATCGATCAAACTCCAGGCGCCTGCCGAGTTGCCTATCATCGAGCTTGCCGTCATGCCAGGCCAGGTGGCCGTTGACCCAGGTAGCCGCGATGCTGGATCGAAATGTGCTGTCTTCAAATGGCGACCAGCCGCATTTGGAAATGACGTCGCTGGGTCGCACCGTTTGAGGTGCATGCAGGTCGATCAGGGTGAGGTCGGCGAAGTAGCCTTCGCGCAGGAAGCCGCGATCGGTGATTGCGAACAGCGTTGCCGGTGCGTGCGCGGTTGCCTCGACCAGACGCTCCAGCCGCAATTTGCCGTCGAACACCTGTTCCAGCGCGCACTGCATGGCGAACTGGATCAGCGGAATGCCAGACGGACACTGCGTGTACGCACGCGCCTTTTCCTCGGAAAGATGCGGCGCGTGATCGGTAGAGAGTACGTCCAGGCGCGTGTCGGCCAAGGCGCGGATCAGGGCGTCGCGATCGTTTGCAGTCTTGATCGCCGGGTTGCACTTGATGCGGCCGCCTTGCGTGGCGTAATCCTCATCGCAAAAACGCAGGAAATGCACACAGGTTTCGGCGGTGATCTTCTTGCCCGCGATCGGGCCCGGCTCGAACAGCGCCAATTCGTCGGCCGTGGACACGTGCAACACATGCAGACGGGTGCCGTGACGACGAGCGGTTTCCACCGCCCAGCGGGTGGATTCGTAACAGGCTTTACGCGAGCGGATTTCCGGGTGCATCCGCATTGGAATGGCATCGCCGTACTGCGCCTTGGCGCGATCCAGATTGGCATGGATGATGTGGTCGTCCTCGCAATGCACCACCACGTTAACGGGCGCATCGCGGAACACGCCTTCCAGCGCGGCTGGATCACTCACGCACAGATTGCCGGTCGATTCGCACAGGAACACTTTCACGCCGGGAACCTTGCGCGGATCAAGTGCACGGATTGCGTCAAGATTATCGTTGCTTGCGCCGAAATAGAAGGCGTGATTGGCGACCGAACTGTGTGCTGCGAGGGTGTACTTGTCGTCAAGCAAGGCGTGCGTCAGCGTCGCCGGGTTGGTGTTGGGCATGTCGATAAAGGCGGTCACGCCGCCTGCGACCGCCGCGCGCGATTCCGAGGCAATGTCGGCTTTGGCGGTGTAGCCGGGTTCGCGAAAATGCACGTGGTCGTCGATCATGCCAGGTATCAACAGGCGCCCGCGCGCATCGAATACATGTTCATTCGCCTGCGCGGCGAGAGATGGCCCAATCGCCGCAATGCGGTCGCCACACACGCGCACGTCAGCATGGAAACGACGGCCTTCGTTGACGATGTCGGCGTTGACGATCAGGCAGTCGCTCATGCGGGTGGATCCTGGGGTGGGTGCGAACAGGTACGGCGCATGGTAAACGTTTCCGGCACGGGATCGAACCCGCCCTTGCACAAGGGCTGGCAGCGCACGATTCGCCACAGCGCGAGGACGCTGCCGCGCGCGGAGCCAAATCGCGCGACGGCGATGCGTGCATATTCCGAACAACTCGGGTGGAAGCGACAGCGCTGCCCGAGCAGCGGACTCAATACGCGCTTGTAGATCGCAATAAAGGCTAGAATAGGTCGTTTCATGTGTGCGTTTGCGACCGAGGAAGTTGAATGGGTGCTGACACGGGCAGGCGATCACGCTGTCCGCTGTCGGGACATATACATATTTTGTCGCCGATGCGCATCGATAAATGGTTGCCGCCTGAGGGTACATAGGCTATAACACGCGACCGCCGCGTAACAATGGTGAAGGATTATGGCGAATTCGAAACGCAAACCCGCGACCAAGACGGTTGCAAAAAAGAAACCCAGCACAGCCAAGGCTGCGGCGAAACCGCGCCCGGCGAAGCAGGCCGCCACGCGCGCGAAAACCGCATCCAAGGCAGCGCCAGCGAAATCGATACCAAAGAAATCGCCGGCAAAGTCGGCTGTGAAGAAGCCACTGCCCAAATCAACAAAGACTCAGGCAAAGTCGAAACCGGCGAAGAGCGCTGGCAAGTCGGCCGCAGCAAAGCCGGCAAAATCGGCGAAGCCCGGCCACAAGCCGGTCGCACAAAAGCCCTCCAAGCCTGTTGCCAAGAAAGCTATGGGTAAGTTGGCGCAAAACAAAGCGGCCGTCCCAAAAGCCACCAATAAACCGAAAAAGGGAAAGATGGCAGCAGTTGCAGCAGGATCAGGGACGAATGAAATTACCCGCGAAGATGGGCGTTACGCGCTCCCGAGCACCGTCACCATCAATTTGCCTACCGGTTACCATCCGCTAGACCGCGAGGAATACATGGGGCCGAAGCACTTGGCGTTTTTTCGCGCCAAGCTGCAGAAGTGGCGTGAGGACCTGGTCGAGGAATCCAAGCAGACCATCGATAATCTGCGCGACGAAGTGCGCGATGTCGGTGACGAAGCCGAGCGCGCCACGCGCGAGACTGAGAACTCGCTGGAACTGCGCACCCGCGATCGTTATCGCAAGCTGATTGCCAAGATCGACAAGGCGCTCAAGCGCATTGAGGAAGGCCACTACGGTTATTGCGAAGAAACCGAGGAAGAGATCGGCATCCAGCGCCTCGAAGCGCGTCCCATTGCCACGCTATGCCTCGATGCCCAGGAACGCTGGGAGCATCGGCAAAAGCAGATGGGGGATTGATTTAAGAGCGGGAATTGGGGGCGCGGGATTCCGGATTTGTGCGTCGCGATTCAGAGATCGGGAATCCGAATCCGGGAATCGTGGCTCGGGCCTCGTCAAACCAAAGGCTCGTTATTCCCGCCTTCGCGGGGATGACGAAAAGTCTTTGCTTTCCCGGCTCCCAGCTCCGACTCGCGCCTATGCCCCCAGCACTTCCCGCGCGTGCTCTTGAATCTTTGCCAGCATTGCCGCCAGACCATTGTTGCGCGTCGGCGAAAGGTGCTTTGCCAGGCCGATGGCTTCGACGAAACGCGGTTGCGTATCGATGACTTCTTGCGCACTGCGACCCGAGTACACGCGTAATACGAGCGCGATCAGGCCCGAGACGATGGCCGAATCGCTGATCGCGCGAAATTGAAGCTGCTGCGCATTACCATCGGCGACCAGCCAGACTTGTGACTGGCAACCTTGCACCTTGTTGGATTCGGTTTTCAGCGCATCGGCAAGTGGCGGCAACTTGCGGCCCAGATCAATCAGGTATTGATAGCGTTGGGTCCAATCGCCGAAGAAGGAAAATTCCTCGACGATGGCGTCTTGAGCGACGTCTGCGGATTCTGGTTGCTGACGTTCAGGCTGCGCATTCATCACGATTCGTTCCCGGTTGCGCCAGCTTCCAGCGTGCTCCCTTTGGGCCGTCTTCGATCACCACGCCGTGTTCGGCAAGTTCATCGCGGATACGGTCGGCGCGGGCAAAGTCGCGCCCCTTGCGTGCGTCTGCGCGTTCGCCGAGCAGGCGCTCGACCCATGCCGGATCGACTTGTAGCGTCGAACTGGACCGCTTGAACCAGGCTTCGGCATCGTGTTCAAGCAGACCCATGAATCGGCCGGCCGCAAGCAATGCCGATTTTGCCGTTTGCCGGCTTTTTGGATCTTCCGCCTTGCGCGTGTTGTCGGCGAGCCGGGCCAGAACGGACAATGCTTCCGGCGTGTTCAGGTCATCGAGCAATGCCTGCTCAAAATCGCCAGGCAACTCGGCGTCAACATCGACATCGACCTCGGCCAGGTCGCGCAACGTCCCGTACAATCCGTCGAGTGTGCGCTGGGCCTGTTCCAGGGCGGAGGGCGACCAGTCCAGCGGCTGGCGGTAATGCGCCTTGAGCAGCATGTAGCGCAGGATCTCCGCATCGTATTGGCGCAATAGTTCGTGCAACACCAGGCTGTTGCCCAGCGACTTCGACATTTTCCTGCCGTCGAACGTGAGCATGCCGTTGTGCAGCCACCAGCGCGCGAAAATCTTGCCACCGTGCGCACAAGTCGATTGCGCCACTTCGTTTTCGTGATGGGGAAACAACAGGTCGTTGCCGCCGGCGTGAATATCGATCGTTTCACCCAGATGTGCCGCGATCATGGCCGAGCATTCGATATGCCATCCAGGACGACCGCGACCCCACGGGCTATCCCAACCTGGCAATTCCGGAGTGGACGGCTTCCACAGGACAAAATCGGCGGCATTTCTCTTGTACGGCGCGACTTCGACCCGCGCGCCGTCGATCATGTCCTGGGTGGACCGTCGCGACAGATGCCCGTAGTCGCTGTACGACGCGACGTCGAACAGCACATGCCCCTCGGCTGCGTAGGCGTTGCCGGATGCGATCAGGCGTTCGCACATCGCGATAATTTGCGCGATATGGTCGGTCGCGTACGGCACGATATCCGGCGTGTCCTCGCCAAGTTTAGCCAAATCATCGGCGTACGCCGCGGCATAGCGCTGCGTGATCGTGGCTATCGGTACGCCGGCTTCCAGTGCGGCGGCATTGATCTTGTCGTCGACGTCGGTCACATTGCGCGCGAACACGACGTGGTCGGCGCCATAAATACGCTTGAGCAAACGCACCAGCAGGCCGAACAGGACCGGGCCGCGTGCGTTGCCGATGTGTACGTAGTTGTATACCGTGGCCCCGCACAGGTACACGGTTACGCGTTTGGGGTCCAGTGGCGCGAACGCGTCGACGCGGTGGGTCAGTGAGTTGTAAAGATTCAAATTCATGATGGTGTCATTGTATAACAGTCATCCTGTGGCGGCGGTGCGGACCATCTTTGGAATGATGCGTTGCTGTTCATGTTTCACGTTTGAATTCCGCCTGTTGCAGACCATTGATCCTTAGGCCACATTCAGGCGCATCGTGGTTTAATCCGCCTCAGGTCAAGCAAGCGACGTGCCCGGAGTGGGCAAAAAAAATACCGTCTGATCTGCCTCATGCGATCGTTACTGAATGACAGGAAAATACGCGCTTCAGCGCGAATGGCGGTGGAGAGGACATGAAAATTTTCGGCATCCTGATCGCGGCTATGCTGCTGGTTGGATCGCTGCAGGCCATGGCGCAGCAGCGTCCGGCGCCCGCGTATTCCGGCGACGACAATATTCATTACAGCTGGGCTGATGTGCTGCGCGTGGATCCCGTCTTCGATAATGCGGCGGCAACACCGGCGCAGACCGAATGCTGGGAAGAACAGGTTCCGGTTGGTTCCAGCGACAGCGAAGATCGCCACGGCAAACGCACGGCCGCTACGGTATTCGGCGCGATCATCGGCGGTCTGCTCGGCAACCGCATTGGCAAAGGCGACGGGCGCCAGGCCGCGACGGCCGCCGGTGCCGTAGCCGGTGGCGTTATCGGAAGCAATCTTGCGGCGGACGACGAACGCGTCGACGGCGCGCGCTACACGACCCAGCGGCGTTGTCGTGAGACCAGCGCGCCGCGCCAACGTCATATCGTGGGTTACGATGTCGAGTATCGCTTTCGCGGCGAGGTGTACACCTCACGCATGCCGCACGATCCCGGCAATCGCCTGCGCGTGCGGGTAAGCGTCACGCCGGCCGACTAGACGGCCATTGCGCGGCTGGCGAATTCCGTGCGATGATGCCGCACGATGAAAAGCTCCAGCAACAAATTCTTCATGATGACCAGCGCGCGAATGGCCGCTGGCATGACTTCGCGCGCGCGCCGACCGGGAAGATTGCATCCAGCCGGATAGTTGCTGAGCGTTGAATTTGCGTCTCGACAAAAACCCGGCCTCGCGTCGGGTTTTTTCGTTTTGTTGTTCCGAAATTCCAGTTTTCGAGATGCCTCCATGACCCCAAAGCACTTTTTATCCACCCAGAATTGGACCCGGCCAGAGCTTGAGAACTTGCTCGCGCGTGCTGAACAATTCAAGCACGACAAGTTTGGCAATCGCGAACTGGCCGGCAAGTCGATTGCCTTGTTGTTCTTCAATCCATCGCTGCGCACGCGCACTAGTTTCGAACTCGGCACATTCCAGTTGGGAGGGCATGCGATTGTGCTACAGCCGGGCAAGGATGCGTGGCCAATTGAATTTGCGGAAGGCGGCGTGATGGATGGCGACGCCGAAGAGCACATCGCCGAAGTTGCACGCGTGCTGTCGCGCTACGTCGATCTGATTGGCGTGCGCGCGTTCCCCAAATTTCAGGATTGGGCCGTAGATCGCGAAGACGCTGCGATCAAGGCGTTTGCGAAGTACGCAAGCGTGCCGGTGATCAACATGGAGACGATCACGCATCCATGCCAGGAACTGGCGCACATCCAGGCAATACAGCAGCACTTCGGCACGACCGATTTGCGCGGCAAGAAATACGTATTGACCTGGACCTACCATCCCAAACCGTTGAACACGGCGGTGGCGAACTCGGCCCTGCAGATTGCGACGCGCTTCGGTATGGATGTGACCTTGCTTTGCCCGACGGCCGACTACGTGCTCGACGAGCGCTACATGGAATTTGGGTGGCAAAATGCTGCTGAGTACGGTGGTTCGTTGGTGGTCAGCCATGACATCCGCGCGGCGTATCGAGACGCGGATGTCGTGTACGCAAAAAGCTGGGGCGCATTACCGTACTTCGGTCGCTGGGAACAGGAAAAACCGATCCGCGAACAGTACAAGAACTTCATCGTGGACGAAGCCAAGATGGCACTGACCTGCAACGCCGTATTCAGTCATTGCCTGCCGCTGCGCCGCAACGTCAAGGCCACCGACGCGGTGATGGATTCGCCCGCCTGCATTGCCATCGACGAAGCCGAGAATCGACTGCATGTGCAGAAGGCGGTGATGGTGACGATTGCTGCGCATGCTGGGGCCGATGGCTGAGGGCCGCGACAGCCGCCAGTCTTGCACACACACAACGTGAAATTACCAATCGCCTTCAGGAAACGCTCATGTCTTCGCAGCCCTCAGTCCTCAGCCCCCAGCCCTCAACAACCGACATCGTGCTCGCATTCTCTGGCGGTCTCGATACCAGCTTCTGTGTGCCGTGGCTCAAGGAACGCGGCTATCGTGTGCATACCGTGTTTGCCGATACCGGCGGCGTGGCCGATGAGGAACGCGCCTATATCGAACAGCGCGCGGATGAACTTGGAGTCGAGTCGCATCGCACAGTCGATGCATCGCAGGCGATCTGGAACGAGTTCGTCAAGCCGTTGATCTGGTCGGGCCAGTTTTATCAGGGCCAGTACCCGCTGCTGGTTTCGGATCGCTATGTGATCGTGCAAGAGTCGCTCAAGCGCTGCGTTGAACTGGGCACGCGGCACTTCGCGCACGGTTGCACTGGCATGGGCAACGATCAGGTGCGTTTTGATTTGAGCGTCAAGGCGCTGGGCGATTACACGATTGTCGCGCCGATTCGCGAAATCCAGCGCGAGCACCCGGCGGTACGCGACTGGGAACGCGAGTATCTGGAACAGCGCGGATTCCGCGTGCGCAGCAAACAGAAAGCCTACACGATCAACGAGAACCTGCTCGGAGTTACCTTGTCCGGCGGGGAGGTCGATCGCTGGGAATCGCCCGGCAGCGAAGCAATCGGCTGGTGCGCATCACGCGAACAATGGCCTTCGGAAGCATTGCGCGTGACACTGACTTTCGAACTTGGAGAGGCCGTCGAGCTGGATGGAAAGCCTTTGCCAGGCGCCGAAATTCTGCAACGTCTGAATCGTGAATTTGCGCGCTATGGCGTTGGTCGCAATGTATACACCGGCGACACCACGATCGGTTTGAAAGGTCGCATCGTGTACGAAGCGCCTGGGCTGGTCGCACTGCACACGGCGCATCGCGCGCTGGAGGAAGCCGTGCTGACCAAGCAACAGAATCGTTTCAAACCCGATGTCGGCCGGCGCTGGACCGAGCTGGTCTACGAAGGTTTCTTCCACGACCCACTCAAGGCAGATCTCGAAGCATTTCTTGCATCCAGCCAGCGTTGCGTCAACGGTACAGTGACGTTGGAAACCTACGGTGGAAGCGTGACGGCGGTTGCGATTCAATCACCGCATATCCTCCGCGCAGAAGGCGCGACTTACGCGCAATCCGCGGACTGGGGCGTTGCTGAAGCGGAGGGTTTCATTCGCTTGTATGGCATGAGCTCGAGCCTGTGGGCCAACGTGAACCGGAGCACGTCAAAATGAGCGCGTTGCTTGAAACCACGCTGGAACATTTGCGCGCACTGGTCGCATTCGATACGCGCAACCCGCCACGCAGCATCAGCACTGGCGGAATCTTCGACTACCTGCGCAGCCATTTGCCTGGTTTTGAATGCGTCGTCACCGATCACGGGGCAGGTGCCGTGAGTCTGTTCGCGCAACGCGGCAAGCCGCGCATCGTATTCAATGTGCATCTGGATACAGTGCCTTCGTCACCTGGCTGGACGCAGGACCCGCTCGCGTTGCAAGTCACGAATGATCGCGCGATCGGACTCGGCGCGTGCGACATCAAGGGTGCTGCCGCGGCATTGTTGGCGGCGGCTGCGCATACGCAGGGCGATGCAGCGTTCTTGTTCACGACCGACGAGGAAGCCAACGATGCGCGTTGTATCGCCGCGTTCCTGCAAAGTCCGCCGTCCTCCGCAACGCGGGGGAAGGTGCCGCAGGCGGATGGGGGCGCTTGCGCATTTGAAGCTGCAATTGTCGCCGAACCCAGCAACTGCGAAGCCGTGCTGGCCCATCGCGGCATCAGTTCCGCGATGCTGCGTTTTGTCGGCGAAGTGGGCCACGCATCGGCAGAGAATGCTCTGACCGAGAATGCGCTACACCAGGCGATGCGCTGGGGCGCCGAGGCGCTTGACTTCGTTGCCGCGCAGTCGCACGAACGATTCGGTGGTTTGACCGGTTTGCGTTTCAACATCGGCCGTGTGGAAGGTGGCATCAAGGCCAACATGATTGCGCCGTCCGCTGAAGTGCGCTTCGGTTTCCGCCCGCTACCGTCGATGAATACCGATGTTTTGCTGGCTGGCTTTCGCGCCTGCGCAGACAACATTCCGCAGACATTCGTCGAGACCTTTCGTGGCCCGGCGTTGCCGTCGGGCGACATCGCCAGTGCGGAGTCGCGCCGTCTTGTCGCGCGCGACCTGGCAGACGAACTGAGTTTGCCGATCGGTAACGCGGTTGACTTCTGGACTGAAGCGTCGCTCTTCTCGGCAGCCGGACTGACGGCATTCGTCTATGGTCCGGGGGATATCGCCCAGGCGCACACGGCCGATGAATGGGTCGAACTTTCGCAGTTGCGCAAAATTACCGAGAGCTACATTGGAATCATCGATCGTGGACACAAATAAGCGTACGCGCAGCACCATCGTGCGCCTGCTTTCGAGCATGGGCAGCGCGAAGGAAATCTCGCAATACCTGAAAAGGTTTTCGCAACTGGACGCCAAGCGCTTCGCCGTGGTCAAAGTGGGTGGGGCCGTACTGCGCGACGATCTGGATGCGCTTACCTCGTCGCTCGCGTTCCTGCAGGAAGTTGGATTGACGCCGATCGTCGTTCACGGTGCGGGTCCACAGCTTGATGCGGAATTGTCTGCGGCGGGCATTCCAAAGCAACTTGTCGACGGGCTGCGCGTTACATCGGCGCAGGCCTTGGCGATCGTGCGTCGCGTGTTTCTCGCGCAGAACCTGATGCTGGTCGCCGCATTGCGCGAGGCTGGCGCGCGCGCCACCTCGATTGTTTCGGGCGTGTTCGAGGCAGGCTATCTGGATCGCGAAAAGTACGGTCTGGTCGGCAAGGTTGAAGACGTGCAGCTCTCGCCGATCGAAGCCAGCCTGCACGCCGGTTCGATTCCGGTCATCGCCAGCCTCGGCGAGACTGTCGACGGACAGATTCTCAACGTCAATGCGGATTTTTCCGCGAACGAACTCGTGCGTGTGCTACAGCCGTACAAGATCGTGTTCCTGACTGAAACCGGTGGGCTGCTCGATGCCGATGGCAAGCTCATCGATTCGATCAATCTGTCCAGTGAGTACGAGCACCTGATGACGCAGCCATGGCTGCATTCGGGCATGCGCGTGAAGGTTGAACAGATCAAGCAGCTTCTGGATCGTCTGCCGCCGACATCGTCGGTATCGATCACGCGGCCGTCCGAATTGGCAAAGGAGCTGTTCACACACAGGGGCTCGGGTACGCTAGTGCGGCTGGGCGAGAAGATCCATGCGCATGAATCGTGGGGCACGCTGGATTGCTCGCGCTTGCGCATATTGATCGAATCGAGCTTCCGGCGCACGTTGTCGCCCGACTATTTCGAACGAACAAGGCTACATCGGGCCTACGTCAGTGAAAACTATCGTGCCGCTATCGTTCTTACGGCCGAAGCTGCGGGCATCTATCTGGATAAATTTGCCGTACTCGATGATGCACAAGGCGAGGGCCTTGGCCGCGCCGTCTGGCAGGCGATGCGCGACGAGAACCCACGCGTGTTCTGGCGTTCACGCCACGCGAATCTTGCCAACGATTTCTACTTCATCGAATCCGACGGCTGCTATCGCCTGAATGGCTGGAAGGCGTTCTGGTATGGCATCGATGGGTTCGATGAAATCGCAAACTGCGTTGCGCATTGTCGCGAGCGTCCGGCGACGTTGCTGGATGCTCCACCCACCAATTCAATAAAAGCCGGGGTTGCCGCGTGAAAACCAAAACCATCGGCATTGTCGGTGCACGGGGCCACACCGGCGCGGAACTGATCCGGTTGATCGCGGGGCATCCGCATTTGCGCCTGGCCTTCGTTTCGTCACGCGAGCTGGATGGGCAACCCGTGGCCAATTGCGTGGATTCGTTCGACGGTGATTTGCGCTACGAGAACCTCGATGCAAGTGGTGTCGCAGGCAAGCGTGCCGATGTGGTCGTGCTGGCGTTGCCGAACGGGGCGGCCGCGGCCTACGTCGCAGAGCTCGATGCGCAAAATCCACAATGCGTGATTGTGGATCTATCCGCAGATTACCGATTTGATCCATCCTGGTATTACGGGTTGCCGGAGCTCACGCGCAAACGCGCGCGCGGACAGCGACGCATCGCCAATCCCGGCTGCTATGCCACCGCCATGCAATTGGCGATTGCACCGCTGAAAGATCGACTCGCCGCGCCGCCAGCTTGTTTCGGCGTTTCTGGCTATTCCGGTGCGGGCACTACTGCCTCGGATCGCAACGATCCAAGCAAACTGCAAGACAATCTCATGCCCTATGCGCTGGTTGATCATCTTCACGAGCGCGAAGCGACCAGGCATCTGGGCGTGCCGGTTGAATTCATGCCGCATGTCGCGCCGCACTTTCGTGGTATCACGATGACCGTGAATCTGTGGCTGGATCGCACGCTGACGGGCGATGCCATCAAGCGCATTTACCGCGATTTCTACGCAGACGAGGCGCTGGTGCATATCGTCGACGAAGCGCCGTGGGTAAGCCACATTGCCGGGCGGCACTACGCTGAAATCGGTGGATTTGCGGTTGCGCGCGGCGGCAAACGTGTGGTCGTCGTCGCCACGCTGGATAATCTGCTCAAGGGTGCCGCGACGCAAGCGTTGCAGAATCTGAATCTGGCGTTTGGATTTTCCGAACTGGAGGGCATCGCGCATGAGTGATTTGCTGTGGCACAAATCCGGTACACAAGTCGATGAACGCATCATGCGCTTCCTCGCCGGCGACGATGTCATCCTGGACCGTGAATTCTTTGTGCACGATATTGTCGCAAGCAAAGCGCATGTCGAAGGGCTTGCTCGCATCGATGTGATTTCCGGCGACGATGCCACCGCGATGGTGCGCGAGTTGGACACGCTTGCACAGGATTTTCGCGAAGGTCGCTTCGTGCTCGATCAGCGCTTCGAAGACGGCCATTCAGCCATCGAATCGCGTTTGGTTGAACGCCTTGGCGATGTCGGTGCAAAAGTTCACGCCGGTCGCAGTCGCAATGACCAGATTCTGGTCGCGACGCGCTTGTGGCTGAAGGAGAAACTCGGCGTATTGGTCTCGCTATGTCGCGAGATCGCCGTCATATGCCTGGATCGTGCGCAAGCCGAATCTTTGCCGATACCCGGTTACACGCATTTGCAGCGCGCCGTAGTTTCGTCAACGGCGATGTGGTTTGCCGGATTTGCGGAAAGTTTCATCGACAACGCGCAACGTTCCCGTGACACATTGGCGTGGGTCGACGCCAATCCGCTCGGTACTGCGGCAGGTTTCGGCGTGAATTTGCCGCTCGATCGCGAATACACCACACGGGCACTGGGCTTCGCGCGCATGCAGGTATCGCCGATTTGCACGCAACTGTCGCGTGGCAAATTCGAGCTGGCCGCGCTCGATGCACTGGGTACAGCGCTGCTCGACTTGCGCAGGCTGGCGTGGGACCTGAGCCTGTTCACCACGCAGGAATTCAACTTTGTGCAACTGCCACCGGAGTACACGACCGGCTCGTCGATCATGCCGAACAAACGCAATCCCGACGTCATCGAATTGATGCGTGCAAGTTATGCGAGCGTGGCAGCGTCGCGTTGCGAGATTGAACAACTGCTATCGCTACCTTCGGGCTACCAGCGCGATCTACAGTTTTCCAAAGGCGGTCTTGTGCATGGATTCGGCCGTGGTCTGGCTGCGCTGGAATTGGTGCCAAATTTGCTCGCGCGCCTGCAATGGAATGAGCAAGCGATGCGCGACGCGATTGAGCCGTCCATGTACGCAACCGACATCGCCATTGAACATGCGATAGCCGGCGTACCGTTTCGTGAGGCGTATCGACACGCTGCGCAGTCCGACGCCACGGCGGGGCAGGGACGTACACCGGAAGCGAGCCTGGCTGCGCGCGTGTCACCTGGCGCGGCGGGCGATTTGCGCTTGTCGGTATTACGAGGGCGGTTGGATGCGCTTTGATTGCAAGACCGGATCATTTACCACGAAGGACAGCAAGGAAACGAAGCGTCAGCAATTGGAAGAACTGCCCTTTGTATACGTTGCGGCAAAAATATGCGGACCATTGACGCGACAGGGCGATACTTGGTGCCTGCGTTGTCGAGCATTTAAAACACGCGATACGCCAGCTTTCGCTTCCCCTGCGTAGCGGGGAAGCTGTCCGGAGGGCTGATGGGGCGCTTTTGCTCTTGACGCGATGGATCAAGAGCGCCCCCTTCCGCCTTCGGCACCTTCCCCCGCTTGCGGGGGAAGGGAAATCAAAATGCGCCCCGCTTGCGGGGGAAGGCAAATCAAAATGCACCCCCGCTTGCGGGGGAAGGGAAATCAAAATGCGCCCCGCTTGCGGGGGAAGGCAAATCAAAATGCGCCCCGCTTGCGGGGGAAGGGCAATCAAAATGCACTCCCGCTTGCGGGGGAAGGAAGATCAAAATGCACCCGCCTCCGCGGGGGAAGGCAGGCGATCAATGCGCCGAAGAATCCGTGTTAGGTGCGATGGCCTTTTTCGCGCCCATGATCAGCGGGGTGATCAGATCCAGCGGTAGCGGGAACACGATGGTCGAGGATTTGCCGTTGGTGGACATGTCGGCCAGGGTTTGCAGGTAGCGCAGCTGCAGTGCTTGTGGTTGTTGTGCCAGCATCGCGGCGGCGTCGCGCAGTTTTTCAGCGGCCTGCATCTCGCCCTCAGCATGGATCACCTTGGCGCGGCGTTCGCGCTCGGCCTCGGCCTGGCGTGCGATGGCGCGAACCATGGTTTCGTTGATGTCCACGTCCTTGATTTCGACGTTGGCGATCTTGATGCCCCACGGATCGGTCGCTTCGTCGAGCGTGGTCTGCAGGGTGTGGTTGATCGAATCGCGTTGCGACAGGATTTCATCGAGCTCGTGCTGACCGAGCACCGAGCGCAGGCGCGTCTGCGCCAGTTGGCTGGTGGCTTGCAGGAAGTTTTCCACCTGAAGCACGGCCTTGTCCGAATCCACTACGCGGAAATACACCACGGCGTTCACGCGTACCGAGACGTTGTCGCGCGAGATGATGTCTTGTGGCGGCACGTCCATGACGGTTACGCGCAGATCCACGCGCACCATGCGTTGCATGCCCGGGATCAGCAGCACCAGGCCTGGCCCCTTGGTGCCGGTGTAGCGGCCCAGCGTCAACACGACACCGCGCTGATATTCGGGCAGCACCTTGATCGCAGAGAACAGGATAAAGAGCAGGAAGACGACGACGACGATAATGAAAGGCATGGTTTTCTCCTTGGAAATCGGGCGGTTGTTCGTGTGTTGATCGTGTGGTTATCCTGCCGATTATTCTGGTTTTACCCAGAGTAGCAGGCCTTCGCGGCGAGTGACTCGAATGCGAGCACCTGCCGGTAGTTCGGTGTCGGTGCGGACGCGCCACAATTCGCCTTCGACCATTGCCCGGCCTTCGGCGCCGGCAGCGATCGGTTCGAGCAGTTTGCCGGTTGCGTCGAGCAGTCGCCGATCGCCACCCATGCCGTGGGCGCGCCGCGATCGCATGACCATCCACAATATGAGCCCAAGCAGGAACATCGCCGAAAACGCGAGTCCGCCAATGACGCCGATATTGATGCTGTAGCCAGGGATGTCGGTATCGAGCAGCATGATGGAACCAAACACAAATGAAATGACACCACCCACACCAAGTGCACCATAGGTCGGAGTGAAAACTTCGGCAACCAGCATGCCCACGCCAAGCGCCATCAGCGCCAGGCCGGCAAAATTCACCGGCAATAATTGCATCGCGTATAGCCCGATCAGCAGACAAATGCCACCGGCGATGCCGGGCAGCATGGCGCCAGGATGGAATGCTTCGAGCACGAGCCCGTAAATTCCCGCGAGCAGCAATAGGTAGGCGATGGTCGGATTGGTGACGATGCCAAGAAAACCGCTGCGCCAACTCGGCTTGTAAGCGCGCACGCTGGCCCCACTGAATTGCAATTCGACGCTTTTCGCGCCGACGTTCACACTGCGACCATTGGCCTGGTGCAACAAATCTGCGGTATCACTGGCGATCAAATCGATCACGTGTTTTTGCAACGCTTCGTTGGCGGTCAGGGTGGCGGCACCGCGCACGGCCTGCTCGGCCCACTCGGCATTGCGTCCGCGCAATTGCGCCAGCGAGCGGATATAGGCGATAGCGTCGTTGAGCACTTTGTTCGCTTCCGCATCGCCAGCGGTCGCCGGTTGCGATTCTGCCGTTTTATCGGCCGCGGTTTTTTCGGCACCGTCGTTCGGGATACTTTGCGGGGGTTTGTCTTGCGTGTTTTTGTCGAGCGGATGCTTCTTGTCGCCGAACGGTGAGGGCATCGGTGTACTTCCGCCAATCGAGACCGGCGTCGCCGCCCCAAGATGCGTGGCAGGTGCCATGGCCGCGAGCTGGCAGGCATAAAGAATATACGTCCCGGCCGATGCGGCACGCGCGCCTTCCGGTGCCACGTAACACAACACGGGTACGCGTGAGGCAAGAATCGCGCTGATGATCGTGCGCATCGACTCGGACAAACCACCCGGCGTATCCAGGCGCAATACCACCGCGACGGCACCATCGGCTTGGGCGTGAGAAAGTGCCTGATCGACGTATTCGGCCGCTGCCGGTCCGATCGGTCCATTCAGATCGATCTGCGCGACAAACGTTTGCGCGGCCCGCACGGGCAAACTCGCGAGCAGTAAACTTGCGACCAGGCCAAGACAGGCAGTGGCAAGCCAGGAAAAACGTGTGGATCGAATCATCGCATCACCTCTTCCATTTGCTGAGCAGCATAAACCGATCAGCCTTTGGCCGACGTGTCTTACTGAGCCAACATGTGGGCGAGGCGCATATACTTCAAGCATGGCGAACTTGCTGCTGAACTTGTACCAGGTGCCCGACGACGAGGCCGACGACGTGCGCGCGCTGCTCAACGAGCATGCGATCGTGTTTTATGAGACCCGCCCGAATCGCTGGGGTATTTCCCACGGCGGGATCTGGATTACCGAGGATTTGCAGTTTGCGCAGGCGCAACAATTGATGGCGCAATATCAGGACCAACGCCATCGCAATGCACGCGATGCCTATGCGGCGGCAAAACGCGATGGCACGGCTCCGACATTTTCTTCAGTGCTGCGCGACCAGCCGATGCGCGTTTTACTGGTGCTTGTTGGGATCGCGTTTGCGCTGGCGTTGATCGCATTGCCAATCGTGTTTCTTGGATCATGATTGGATGCGTTCATGGGTGTTTGAGGCTCGCCTCGCATCGCATCGCCGGGAAGCGTAAACCACGATCCGCTAGAATATAGCGTCCCCCAGATCGATGATCCGATGCGCCCCAAGAGAAAAACTTTGATCTGCAGTCGCTACTTGCTGGCGGCAGGCAAATCTTGAGCGCAATGCTCACATTTTCCGCCGCCGACCGAGTGCTGGTGCTTGCGCCGCATCCGGATGACGAATCCATCGCCACGGGCGGTTTGCTGCAAGTGGCCCGTGACGCTGGCGCGCAGCTGCGCGTAGTGGTGTTGACCGACGGCGACAACAACCCATGGCCGCAACGCTGGGTTGAAAAGCACTGGCGCATCGAGGCGGCCGATCGTTCGCGCTGGGGCGAGCGTCGTCGTGCCGAAGCGCGCGCGGCCATGCGAATTCTCGGTATGACCGAAGACCAGATGCGCTTTCTCGGTTTGCCCGATACCGGATTGACCGATCTTTTGATGCAGGCACAACCGCAGGTCATTGAAGTGTTGCGTGAGCAGTTCGCGGAATTTGCGCCCACCGTGCTGGTCATGCCGGCGTTGTCGGATCGGCATCCGGATCACAGCGCCGCTCACATCCTCGCGCGAGTGGCGCTGGCGAAATGCGGTTGTTCGATGCCGCTAATTCTTACGTTTGGCGTGCATGGCAATGCGCCGGATGATAATAATGCGATTGTGTCGCTCAGCGCGGCTCAGCGCGATACAAAGCAGACCGCAATTTTCGCGCACACGAGCCAGATGCAATTGAGCAGCAGACGATTTCTCGGCTACGCGAAGCTGACCGAAGAATATCAATCGGTCATGCCCGCGCCGGATCCGAGTCGCCACCACCCTTTGCGCTTGGGCTCTGATCACGAGGCGATGGAATTGTCCGTCATTATTGATTTGCATCGATTGGCGGGCGGGTTGCGCCATCGCGTGTTGTTCGTTGTCCTCGAATCGGCACGAGGCAGCACGCGCTGGTTGATACAACCTGGTTCACCTGCCGGACAAACCGAAGTGGTCAGCGCTGTCGATGGGAGTGTCATCACGACGGCGCGCTGGCACCGCAATGCCGGGTTGCTTGACGGCAGGATCTCGCTGGCGTCGGGCGAAACCGTCACCCAGGGCTTCGTCAAACTGGCGAGACAGCAGCCGGGATGGCGGGTTTTCGACGCCGCGGGATGGCAGACTCTGGGAATCCTGAACGAAACTCCGAAACAGCCTGAATGGCATTGATTTTTCTTGTTTCGAATCGATTGACAGCTCGCGGTTGTGTGCCATGCTGCGCTCCGCGCGATTTCGCGCTTTCAAATTCGAATCCATTCCATTCACGGAGACTGCAATGAAAACCATTCTGGTCACGGCCGCCCTCGGCGCAGGACTGTTGTTTGCCGCCGGCGCGTATGCGCAAGCACCGGCCGGTGCGACCGCACAATGCAAAGACGGCACCTATTATTCAGGCACCACGCATAAAGGCGCCTGTCACGGGCACAAGGGCGTGAAGTCCTGGTTGCCTGCAGCCGCGAGTACGGCAGCTGCGCCGACAGCCGCTACGACTGAGGCTGCTGCGGCCACGCCAACGCCGGCCAAAAAAGCCAAGACGGCGAAGAAATCCAAGAAGGCCGCGGAGGCTGCGGCGCCCGCAGCGACGGCAACAGCGGCGGCACCTGCTGCGCCAGCCGCGACGGCCGCGCCAGCCGCTGCCGCCAAGTCCACTGCGAAGAAACACACTGCGCCAACTCCAGCGTCGCAGATCGCGCAGAAACCCGGCGGCGGTCCCGGCATGGTCTGGGTCAATGCAAGCTCAAAGGTTTACCACTGCCAGAGCGACGAGTGGTACGGCAAGACCAAGCAAGGTTCGTACATGGGCGAGGCCGCCGCGAAGGCAGCGGGTAACCACGCCGCGCACGGCAAGGATTGCACCAAGTAACGTCTGCAATCCGCGCTACAAACAAAAACGCCCGGCAAAGTCGGGCGTTTTTTTATGCAAGGAATTGATTTGATACAGCGATCCTGCACGATTGCCACAATGCTGGTCGGGGAGACAGGATTCGAACCTGCGACCTCTACGTCCCGAACGTAGCGCTCTACCAGACTGAGCTACACCCCGATGGTGTGGTGAAATCGCGCGGGTAACGACAGCGTCGCGCGAGGCCGCGTATGGTAGCCGTGCCGTTGTTGCGGCGCAACCACCGCATCCTATCTGCTACTCTATGCGCCGCCTCCGGCAGCCTGCCGATGGCATGAATTACCGCGCAAATCCGAGGAAACCATGGCGTTGACACCAGCCCGCACCATGCCTGGCGTGATGGAGCTTTTGCCGCTCGATCAGATCGCTTTTCAGGCCATGATCGACACCGTTCGGCGCAATTTCGAGCGCTTCGGATTTCTGCCGGTCGAGACGCCGGTGATGGAATTCACCGACGTGCTCCTGACCAAGCAGGGCGGCGAGACCGAGCGCCAGGTGTATTTTGTGCAGTCGACTGGCGCGCTGGAGCGCAGCGACAAACCGGAATTGGCCCTGCGTTTCGATTTGACCGTGCCGCTGGCGCGTTACGTCGCCGAGCACGAACACGATTTGAGTTTTCCGTTCCGGCGCTACCAGATCCAGCGCGTGTACCGCGGTGAGCGTGCGCAGCGCGGCCGCTTCCGCGAGTTCTATCAGTGCGACATCGACGTCATCGGCAAGGATTCTTTGTCGATCCGCTACGACGCGGAAATTCCAGCGGTGATTTATAGCGTGTTCCGCGATCTGGCGATCGGGCCATTCACGATCTGGTTGAACAACCGCAAGATCATGCGCGGGTTTTTCGAGGGCTTGGGCATTGTCGACGCAGAGCAGCAGGCGCTGGCGTTGCGCGAGGTCGACAAGCTCGACAAGCGCGG
>JBDTLA010000063.1:0-2567 GCA_039935035.1 Rudaea sp.
GCCTTCGCCGCCGTCGCTGGCCGGATAGCGAATCGACCACAGCCAACCGTCTTTTTCCTCGCTGTTGACTTCCAGATCCGAAACCGCGGTCATCAGCACCGGGTCCCAGTGCACTAGACGCTTGCCGCGATACAGCAGGCCGGCGCGATACCATTCCACGAAGACTTTCTTGACTGCCGCCGATAGACCGGCATCCATGGTGAAGCGATCGCGCGACCAGTCGATTGACGCACCCATGCGGCGTGACTGGTTACCGATGCTCGAGCCGGATTGCGCTTTCCATTCCCATACGCGCTCGATGAACTTCTCGCGACCCAGATCGTGGCGCGTCTTACCTTGCGCGGCGAGCTGGTTCTCAACGATCTTCTGCGTAGCGATGCCGGCATGATCAGTGCCGCCCTGCCACAGCGTGCGTCGACCGCGCATGCGGTTGAAGCGGATCAGCGCGTCCATGATGGTCTGCTGGAACGCGTGGCCCATGTGCAGCGTGCCGGTCACGTTCGGTGGTGGCAGCAGGATGCAGTAGGGATCGCCATCGCCATGCGGCTTGAACACGCCTGCATCTTCCCAGCGCTGATACCACTTGGCCTCCAGGGGTTTGGGGTCGAAACTCTTTTCCATGGCTGCCCTATTTTATTGCGTCGACGCAGTCGGGGTTATTATTCCCGGGTTCGCTCTTTGTCAGCTCGTCATTCCAGCTTGCACAGGAATGAAGAGCGTTTGGTTACATATCGATTTTCTTCAACTCGAATCCCGCTTGCTGATAGGTCTTCCAGCGCTGCCGCGAACCGGTGCGCTGGGCCTCATCGGCTGGAACGACCTCAAGCACGCGCTCGAAGCTCCCCGGCGCGCAGTCGTCGCGAAGATTGATGACGAGCAGGCGATCCGCTGTTTGCGCCTCGGGCGGGACAATCAACACCGGCGTAATGGCATCGTCGTCGTCGCCCGCAATCTGGTGCGGTACGAACGCCATCTCGTCGAATTCCCACAATTTCTCGTCGAGCTGTTCGGCTTGTTCAGCGCTGCGTGCGAGAACCAGGGTGCGTTGCCCGCTCTCAAACGCTTTCTTCGCCAGCTCGCACACCAGCAGCAGCGGGTCCTCGCGGAAGCGCGGCTTGTCGATCAGATAGAAGTCGGCGCGCGGCATTGCAATGCTGGAAATCGCGAATCGGGAATCGACGGTTGGCCTTCCGGTTCTTGGCGATTCTCCATTGCCTATTTCCGATTGCCTGCTTGATCCAGCAGGTACTGCACCAACAACGCCACGGGTCGCCCGGTCGCCGAACCCTTGCGACCGGAATCCCACGCGCTGCCGGCAATATCAAGATGCGCCCAACGGTAGCCTTCGGTGAATCGCGACAGAAAGCAACCAGCGGTGATTGCACCGGCGGTCTTGCCGCCGATATTGGCAACATCGGCAAAACCGGTATCGAGCTGGGCTTGGTAGTCGTCCCACAACGGCAAGCGCCAGGCGCGATCGAGGGTCTTTTCTCCGGCCGCGAGCAGCTCGTTGGCCAGTGAATCGTCCTTGCTCATCAGACCGCTCGCGTGGCTACCCAAGGCGACGACACAGGCGCCGGTCAGCGTAGCCGCATCGATGATGACTTGCGGTTTGAACTTTTGTACGTAGGTCAGTGCGTCGCACAGGATCAGGCGGCCTTCGGCGTCGGTGTTGAGCACCTCGACGGTGGTGCCGGACATGCTGGTGACCACGTCGCTGGGGCGCTGCGCATTGGCGCCTGGCATGTTTTCCACGCTTGGTACCACGCAAATCAGATTCAGCGGCAGCTTCAATTCAACGCCGGCGAGGAACGCGCCAAGTACGCCGGCCGCACCGCACATGTCGAACTTCATTTCTTCCATGCCCGCGCTCGGCTTGATTGAAATGCCGCCGCTGTCGAAGGTGACGCCTTTGCCAACGAATGCGTACGGTTTATCGCTTTCACCACCACCGCGCCATTGCAGGACGATCAAACGCGGCGGATTGGCCGAACCTTGCGCCACACCAAGCAATGCGCCCATGCCCAGTTCGCGCATCTGCACTTCTTCGAGCACTTCGCAGCTCACCCCATCGTGTTCGCGCGCCAGCTTCTGCGCCTGTTCGCCAATGTAGGCGGGTGTGCACAGGTTCGGCGGCAGGTTGCCCAATTCGCGTGCAAAGCGCACACCGTTCGCAATTGCGGCCGCCTGCGTGAGTGCAGCAGTACCGCTGTCGTTTCCGGCAAACGCGATCGCTGCGAATTCCGGTGTCTTGGATTTTTCCTTGGGCTTGAACGTCGCGATGTATTTGTATATTTCTGCATCGGTCGCCAGCGCCGCAGTGCGCAGCTTCCAGGCGTCGTCGCGGCCGTCAACGTCGACCTGCGTCAGATAAGACGTCGCTGATTCAAGTGGCAACGCCTTGAGTGCTTTTGCGGCTTCCGCGCAAGCACGCTTGTAGCGCGCGGCATCGAAGGTTTTCTCGTCGCCCAGGCCCACCACCAGTACGCGCGCTGCAGCAATGCCGGGCACGCCGAACAGCACGCGCGTGCTAGCGGCTTTGCCGGTGATATCGCTGCTTTCGAGCA
>JBDTLA010000064.1:0-9515 GCA_039935035.1 Rudaea sp.
GCCGAGGTTCTGTTCCCGTATTTCGGGTTTACCGTCGATGCTGTGGTCGACGCGGTGAAATCGATGGGTTGAAGCTTCGCAAAACGTAGTGCTCGCCATCCTGAAAGCGCCCCCTTCCGGCTGCCGCCACCTTCCCCCGCTTTGCAGGGGAAGGATTCCGTGTCGCCGCTCGATGATTTCCGTGTCTCGCGCCGCAGTGGTCGAAAGCCGCAGTGCCCAACATCCGGAATTCTTTCGCGACTAACGAGTTGCGTGTGCGCCTGTTGGGTCAACTCGATGTTTGTCCATTCCGACTAACAAGCAAGCTTGAGAAAAGTTGCTTTTCCCGTCCCCAGCGAGCGGCGGGCATTCTTTTCTTCCCTTCCCCCGCAAGCGGGGGGCATTCTTTTATTCCCTTCCCCCGCAAGCGGGGGAAGGTGCCAAAGGCGGAAGGGGGAGCTCTTGATCTGCGCACCCCGGGGATGCCGAGGATGCTGAGTGCGAGATAGAAGCGCCAAATTCCGACCCCATTACTTTTTGCTTGACAGTCATCAATTACACTCGTAATCTATAACATAGATTACAACTGTAAATGGTGAATTGAATGTCGATTAGCGAAGCCGAAAGCGTGGTCATGGACGTCCTCTGGCAAGCCCACCCGCGCACCGCGGAAGAAGTTTGTGCGGCCCTGGCCAAGACTACCGACTGGCAGGAGCCGACGGTCAAAACATTGCTCAATCGGCTGCTGAAGAAGCGCGCGATCGCGGCACAGCGTGATGGTCGTCATTATCTTTACCGACCATTGCTTGAGCGCGCCGATTACGTGCACACGCAGAGCAAGGGTTTGCTCGACCGATTGTTCGACGGTCGTGTCGCGCCGCTGGTTGCGCATTTTTCCGAACGGCACAAATTGAGCAAGCGTGATATCGCGGAATTAAAACGCCTCATCGAGGAGATCGACCATGATGTCTGATCCTGTGATTCACAATCTGCTGTATGCATTGGTGTTGGCGACAATCGCATCCAGCCTAGCGATTGCACTTGTTTTGATTTTGCGCAAACCCTTGCGTCGGCGATTTGGTGCGATGGCAACCTACGCTTTGTGGTTGCTGGTGCCATTGGCGGCCGCGTCCGTGTTGATGCCGGCACCGGTGATAACCGAGGTATTGCCGGTTACGATGGAGGTTGTGCCAAAGGTGGCACAACCGACGCCAAACGCGGTTGTTGCTGCACCAACAATCCAGCCTATCGATATCTCTGCGTGGCTACTCGCAGCCTGGTTGACCGGCTTTGCCATGGCACTCGCGTTGTTCGTTCGCCAACAGCAGCGATTCATTCGCGGCCTCGGTCGATTGTCGCGCATCGACGCCGATACCACGATTGCGCAGACTACTGCCGGTTGTCCGGCATTGGTCGGCGCGTGGCGTCCACGCATCGTGCTGCCGGCGGATTTTGAACAGCGTTACAACAGCGACGAGCGCGCATTGATCCTGGCACACGAGCGCAACCATCGCGCTCGCGGCGACGCACAAATCAACGCGCTCGTGGCGTTGCTGCGCGGCGTGTTCTGGTTCAACCCGCTAATCCACTTCGCCGCACCGCGCCTGCGTTTCGATCAGGAACTGGCATGTGATGCAACCGTTATCGCACGCTTCCCGCACGCGCGTCGCAGTTACGCCGACGCCATGCTCAAAACCCAATTGGCCGGCATTGGCCTGCCCATCGGCTGCTACTGGCAAGCCACCCATCCATTGAAGGAACGCATCGCCATGTTGAAACAACCGTTACCGGGCCGCGCCCGCAGCGCGCTTGGAACTGCGCTCGCCGCCACACTGATTGTTGGTGGAACCTACGTCGCGTGGGCTGCGCAGCCGGCGAGTCAAGTTGCGGCCTTCCAAAGTGGGAAGACCCAGATTCAATCGGACTTCAAGCTGACCGTCGACGGTGAAGTCGTGATCGATACCAATGAGAGTCTGGAATCGCGGAGACGTCCATCTTGGCGGGCATCGTACACTTCTAATCGACTTGTTGTGACTGACGAGCTCGTTCATCCTCAATACAAATCGGGTGAAACTTATACGATGAGTGTCACCAAAGGTGCTCAGAGCTGGGTGTTGGAAACGACCATGACCGCAAAAACTCCAGACATGGCGCAAGTCGACGTCAAGATTACGCACAATGGAAAAAGCATGAGTCTTTCCCCGCTAATCGCACGCTACGGCCAACATGAGGTGATTCATTACACCAATGACCAAGGCAGCGGTACTGGCGACACGAAAGGCATTCGTTTGGATTTCACGCTGTCACCTTTTACCGCCGCCGATTTGGCGAAAATTGAAAAGACCATCAATTCTAAGCCGGTCGCCTACAAGAAGCTGAGCCCACCGAATTACCCACCAGCGGCCGTCGAGCAGAATATCCAGGGGATTGTCTACGTGGACATTGATGTACGTGCCGATGGCACCGTCGCGAGTTCGCGCGTTCTCAGCGTTGATCCGGCAAGCGCAAGCATCCTTGGCAAATCGGCATTGGACGCCGTCAATTCCTGGCAGTTCGATCCGGCACAGAGCAATGGCGTTGCCGTTGCCGGTCACGCCGTCGTTCCTGTGCACTTCTCTATTGACGGGGCGAATTCGAAACACCCGGAGACGTACGAATCCTCGCCTCCACCAGGTGCGCTGGATATGATTTCGGTCAGCGCGAAACCATTCAATAGCAAGGTTGGTTCAGCCGCCAGCGCGCCATCCTTGCGTGCGAAATCGGTCAATGCCGAATCCCATTCCAATCCAGCATCTGCACCCAGCACGTCTGCATCTTACAAACGACTCAAAGCGATCAACTATCCCGCAGCCGAAGCGAATGCTGGCCAAGGTGGCGTGGTGTTGGTCAAGGCGCACATCAGTACGGATGGCGACGTCGAATCAACCGCCATTCAGTCGGGTCCAGGAAACACCACCGGCGTGCCGGCGCTGACCCAGGCGGCGCTCAACGGCGTCAAAGGCTGGTCGTTCGAGCCTGCGACAATCGGGGGCAAGGCGGTCGCCAGTGATGCCATCGTGCCGATCAAATTCGTCACCAAAGCCAACGCGAATCAGAAAGTCGTCGGCGGTACGCTCGATGCGATCGAGATTCGTCCGGCGATTACGGCGAAGAATTAGTCCGTTGACTCTGCCGCTCGCGTTTGACGTCGATAGACAGATCAAGAGCGCCCCCTTCCGCCTTCGGCACCTTCCCCCGCTGGCGGGGGAAGGGAAGAAATGGATGCTCCGCGCTCGCGGGGGAAGGGAAGAAATGGATCCTCCGCGCTCGCGGGGGAAGGCAAGAAATGGATCATCCTCGTTGAGCGCTGGAAGGAAGTCCTCACGCTGCGCACTTGAATACTTCCCCCGCTTGCGGGGAAGGGTGGCGGCAGCCGGAAGGGGGCGCTTTAGTTAGAAACACAAATCGAATATTCGATTCATTTACAAGTCGTCAACCGTCACCGGTATGCGCAGGAAAATGCGACCCTGCGCATCCGCTGGCGGTAGTCTTCCTGCGCGAATATTGACTTGCAACGAGGGATACAAAAGTCGGGGCACGGCAAGCGTCGCGTCGCGTTTGGTGCGCATCGCGATGTAATCGGCTTTGCTGGTGGTGGCGCGCAATTGAACGTTCTCTGACTTCTGCGCGGCAATCGTGGTTTGCGCTCGCGGCGGAACGCCAGCGGCTGGATAATCGTGACACAAGTACACGCCTGTGGCGTCGGGCAGCGCGTACAGGCGTTCGATCGAGCCGTATTGCGTGGCCGCATCGGCACCGGGGAAATCGCAGCGGCCAGTGCCTGCCTGCGGCGCGAACAACGTATCGCCGACGAACACCGCGTCGCCGAACCGATAGCTGATGCCGTCGGCAGTGTGGCCAGGTGTGGCGAGAACGTGTGCATCGATATTGCCGATGCGAAAATGTTCGTCGTCGGCGAACAGGTGATCGAATTGCGAGCCATCCACGGCGAAATCGGCGTCGAGCCCGAATACCTGGCGGAAATGCTGTTGCACCGCGACGATGCCGGCGCCAATGGCAACCTTCGGCGATCCGTTCAATGCGCGCTTGAGCCAATCCGCTGCAGTCAGATGATCGGCATGTGCATGGGTTTCCAGAATCCATTCCAAGTGCAGTGCGTGTTCGCGAACATGTGCCAGCAGTTGTTGCGCAGTGTCGGTCCAGACCCGACCCGAGGCCGGATCGAAGTCCAGCACCGGATCAATGATCGCAGCGGTACGCGAAAGCGGGTCGCTGACAATATGCGACCACGTGCCGGTTGGCGCGTGGTGAAACGATTGCACTGTCGCAGTCATGGTTGGCTCCCGTGCGGACGGCGGCTGGGCCATCAATGGATTCTAGCCCAGACGCCTGCACGATGAGGTTTGCATCGATTTGACTTTTACCGTTACGCCCGTAATCAACCAATCAATTACAAGCGTAAATGTTGTCGTGCGCCACCTGCCGGAGTTGAATGAAATGCTGAAACGAACTTTGCCATTATCCACGCATGCTTGATGTGATCCGGGTGTCGCCGCCGCAAAAACGGTAGCCAAAACATACCCACGTTGCGCAATGACTTCGATCAAGACTTTGTGGTGGCTTGAAGTACAATACGCGTTCCCTTGCGTATTCGGAGCTATGCCATGTCGGTGAAAGTCGCGATCAACGGTTATGGCCGTATTGGCCGCAACATATTGCGTGCCCTGTACGAAGCCCGCCGCAACCACGAAATCCAGATCGTGGCGGTCAACGATTTGGGCGACGCCGAGACCAATGCGCATCTGACCCAGTACGATACCGCGCACGGGCGCTTCCCTGGAGAGGTTGGCGTCGACGGTGGCGACATCATCGTCAATGGCGACCGGATTCGCGTATTTGCCGAGCGCGATCCGGCAAAGCTGCCTTGGGGCTCTTTGGGTGTCGATGTCGTGATCGAGTCGACCGGACTGTTCACCTCCAAGGCCAAAGCCAGTGCGCATATCGCCGGCGGTGCGAAGAAAGTCATCATCTCCGCACCCGGCGACAAGGACGTGGACGGCACCTTTGTTTACGGCGTCAACGACGATCAGCTCAAAGCGTCGCACACCGTCATCTCCAATGCCTCGTGCACCACGAACTGCCTTGCACCATTGGCTAAAGTGCTGCACGAAAACATCGGCATCGTGCATGGCCTGATGACCACGATTCACGCCTACACCAACGATCAGGTGCTGACCGACGTATTCCACAAGGATCTGCGCCGCGCGCGTTCGGCGACGATGAGCCAGATTCCGACCAAGACCGGCGCCGCCGCTGCGGTAGGACTCGTATTGCCCGAACTCAACGGCAAGCTCGACGGCTTCGCGATGCGCGTGCCGACGATCAACGTCTCCGTGGTTGATCTCACCTTCGTCGCCGCGCGCGCCACCAGCAAGGAAGAAATCGACGCCGCGGTGAAAGCTGCCAGCGAAGGCAGGCTCAAGGGCATCCTCGGTATGAACACGAAGCCGCTGGTCTCGGTCGACTTCAACCACAACCCGCTGTCGTCGATCTACGACGCCACGCAGACGCGCGTCATGGGCGGCAACCTGGTCAAGCTGTTGAGCTGGTACGACAACGAATGGGGCTTCAGCAACCGCATGCTGGATATGACAATGGCGCTGATGGCGGCGAAGTAGTTTCTGTTGGGTGGGTTACGCCGCTGCGCGCATGACCCACCCTACGAAAGTGATTACGTTGCCGTAGCGTGTCGACACTTGCCTTTCTTGCTGGATCAAGCAACGTAAGTAAGCGCGAAAACTCTGGCCTGTCGTTTTCCAGGCACCTCCCCCTCACCCAACCCTCTCTCCCAAGCGAGCTTGGCGGAGAGGGCTTTATGCTTTGCGCATTTGTTCTTTCGCTTCTGCGGCAGGGAGTGCCGCCCAAATGGGGCCCCTGTGGGGCGGCGAGTGGGCGTAGGAACGCCCGCAGGGTGGCGCGCACGATGCGCGCCAGTTCGCTGCATGTATAGGGACATACATTCAGCGAACCCCGGGAGCACGCTCGCGTAGTCGCAGGGCAGGAGGCCCGGAGACCGCCCCACCGGGGTGGCCTTCTTCTTGGTTACTTCTTCTTGGCCACTCAAGAAGAAGTGACTCGCTCACCGCAGGTGAGTGAAAGCGCTTCAGTCTTGGAAGTGACTCGCTCACCGAAGGTGAGTGAAAGCTCTGCAATCTTGGAAGTGAGTTGCGCACGGATGGTGAGTGAAACCCTCGCGCGATGGGACACGAAACCCAGCGCAACTACTTTTCCGAGTGCAGCGTATCCAGCAGCGCGATCTGCAGGCGTGAGTGCAGCCTGACCAGGGCGCGCCATAGTGCCGCGAGAATCAGCGCGCCCATCGCGAGCACGGCGATCAACAATTCAAACGGCGGCAGGATGCTGGCACTCAAAGCGCACACGAGCAACAGCATGGCTGCCATCGATACTATCGGCAGCACTTCGGCGACGATGCGGCGCACGCGTTGCGTGTGGCGGCCAGCGTGCACACTGACTTCGGCCAGCATCATTGCCAATGCCTTGAGCTTTCGATAGGCGGCGATGAGGAACGGCATCGACAACACCAGTGCCGCGCTCCAGATCAGCGAATTGCCCATGACTCGGTTCGGCAAGTGCGCGGACAAATCCAGGCCGCGTGCACTGGCGAGATAGGCACCGCCGGCAAAAATCGCAATGACCAGGCACAAGTTGACAAAGGTTTGCAGCAGAATCCGCCGCACCATTCCTGCGATCACCGCGCGGTCGCCGGACAAACGAATGCTCTGTAGCCATTCCGTGTACAGACGCAGGATGCGTCTCAAACCGTAGGGCATCACGATGCGAATGCGACGCGCCAGCGGGTCGGAGGCGCGAATCAGATAAGGCGTGAACAATGTGGTGATTGCGGAAACCGCCACTGCGATCGGATACAGGAAATCGCTAGTGACCTTCAGCGAGGTTCCGAGCGTGGCAATGATGAACGAGAATTCGCCAATCTGGGCCAGGCTCATGCCCACACGCAGCGCCGATCTCCCGCTCTGACCGGCAGCGTAAGCACCGCCGCAGCGCGAAAGTACTTTGCCGAAGACCAGCGCCAGCGTGATTACTGCGATCGGCGCGGCGTAGTCGACCAATACGTGCGGGTCGAGCAGCAGGCCGATGGCGACAAAAAAGATCGCGCTGAACATATCGCGCAGCGGCGCAATGACGCGTTCGATGCGGTGCAGGCATTTGGCTTCGGCTACGATCGCGCCGATCACGAACGCGCCCAGCGCAATGCTGTAGCCCATCCGCGACACCAACAGGCAGAAGCCGAACAGCAAGCCGAGTACGGCCACCAGTAACATTTCGTCGCGCTCGAAGCGTGCAATGAAATCGAGCAGGCGCGGCACGGTGAGGATACCGATCACCAGCGCCGCAACCAGGAACACCATCAATGCCCCCAGCGTATCGAGCACCTCGCTGGCGTTGAGGGTGCCGGTCGCGGCGACGCTGGAAAGCAACGCGATAATCGCGATTGCGAGTACGTCCTCGATGATCAGGATGGCGAACACGACGTGCGCGAACGGCGCGGACTTCAGCCCTAATTCTTCGATCGCCTTAATCGTGATGGTGGTCGAGGAAATCGATAGCATGGCGCCGAGAAACAGCGCATCCATCGTGCGCCAGCCGAAGCCCAAGCCAATCTGGTAGCCCAGCCAGAGCATCAGGATGATGCCGGCGAGGGCAGCCACGATTGCGGTCACACCGACTTGACGCAGGTGGCGCAGGCTGAACTCCAGGCCGAGCGAAAACAGCAGGAAGACGATGCCCAGTTCCGCCAGGGTCTGGATCGAAACTTCATTGGTGATTAACGCGAACGACGAAGTATGCGGCCCGATCAACACCCCGGCGACGATATAGCCAAGCACGACTGGCTGGCGCAACAGGTGGAATACGACGGTGACCACACCTGCCGTCAGCATGATGACGGCCAGGTCGTGGATAAAATCGATCGTATGCACGGTTTAGCCGCTTCCGGATGGCGAGTACTACCATCGTGACGCATCGGCAAACACCGCGCAAGCGCGAGCGACGCGCCCCGTATGGCAGCAACTTTCGTGAGTTTTCAGAGGCAATCGCGAGGTTATGCTTGACTGCGATACGCTGTCCGTGTTTTCATAAATGGACGTTTAGACGTCTATACTTCCATATTCACAAAAACGGGCGAGTCGTCATGCTGGGGAAATCCGCTAAAATCAATACTTGTGTCGCGCGTACGCCGGCATCTCGCCAGAATTGCGTGAACATCGCGGTTATCGGCGCCAGCGGCCGGGTTGGGCGGCAATTGCTGGAACTGATCGCGACGCGGCCCATCGCACAACGCCTGCGTCTAGTCGCGGCAGCCAATTCCACGCGCTGGCTGGTGGTAGCCGACGGTCTGCCGGCGGTCACGGCGGCGGAAACCCTGAGTCAATCCGCTGCGGTCTCCGGAATCGGGCTTTGCGATGCGTTGTTGCATTTGCCAAAGCCGTTGATCGTGGTGGACTGCACGGCCAGCGCCGATATCGCCGAGTGTTATCCGCGCTTGCTGGCCGCAGGTATCGATGTCGTCACGCCAAACAAATTGGGCCCATCGGCTGGCTGGGTACTGACCGATGCGATAACAGCAGCACAAGCATCCAGCGGCGCCACGTTGCGCGACAGCACCACGGTCGGCGCACAGTTGCCTTTGCTCGGTACCTTGCGCGAATTGCGCGACAGTGGCGACCGCATCGAACACTTCGAGGCGGTTTTGTCTGGCACGCTGTCGTTCGTGCTTGGCCGCGTGCATGAAGGTGCCGCCTTGTCGACGGCGTTGCGTGAAGCCATCGCCGCTGGTTATGCCGAGCCGCACCCAGGTCGCGATCTGTCCGGTGAGGATGCGGCGCGCAAATTGGTAATCCTGTTGCGCGCCTTGGGCGAAGATATCGATTTCGAGGCCATCGAACGCGTGCCGCTGGTCGATGACGGCTTGCTCGACGTAGCCGATCCGGGCGTCTTGCTCGAATCGCTGGAGGCCCCCGACCTGAGTTGGCGTGCCCGCGTTGCGATTGCGCAAGCGCGTCACGAGCGCTGGATCTATCGCGCCAGCTTCGAGCGTTGTGCCTCGGGACTTGTGCGCGCACGCGTGGCGCCTGAGCGGATTGCACAAACACATCCGCTGGCGCGCCTGGCACCCTGCGAGAACGCGTTGATCTTGCACAGCCACTATTACTGCGTCGCACCGTTGACGATTTCCGGTCCTGGTGCAGGTACCGAATTGACGGCGGCCGGCGTGTTCGCGGATCTAATCGCTACGGCGCGAAGTCACGCGGTCCGAGAGGTTGTGCGGGTCGACGTGGTGGAATCGAGCGCCGCCTTGGTCGCCGCGGCATAATCCGGCGCGAGCAGGCCGTAGATCGCGCTGTCACAAATCTCGCCGTTGACATGCCAGCGTTCGCGCAGCAAGCCTTCGCGGACGAATCCAAGCCGATCAAGCAGATTCACCGACCCGACGT
>JBDTLA010000065.1:0-2205 GCA_039935035.1 Rudaea sp.
TCCCCTGCGCGATGGCCCGTTTCGCATCCAACTCGGATGCGACATCGGCGCCACCGATCAAATGCACTTCGATGTTGGCGGCTTTGAGCCCCTCGTACAAATCGCGGCGCGGTTGCTGGCCTGCGCAAACGACGATGGTGTCGACGCCGAGAATCTGCGGTTTGCCGTCAATGACGACGTGCAATCCGTTGTCGTCGACGCGCTCGTAGCTCACGCCGCCGTGCATCTGCACCTTCTTCATTTTGAGCGCGGCGCGATGCACCCAGCCGGTGGTCTTGTTCAGGCGCTTGCCGAGCCGACCGGGTGTGCGTTGCAGCAGCCAGACTTCGCGCTCAGAGGGTTCAGGCGATGGCTTCGTGAAACCGCCACGGTGCGAATAGTCCTGATCGACGCCCCATTCGTGCGACCAGCGCGCGATGTTCGTCGTCGCCGATGGAACGCTCTGGGTCAGGAACTCTGCCGCATCGAAACCAATGCCGCCGGCACCGATGATGGCGACGCGCTTGCCCACGGGCTTGCCATGAAGGATCACGTCGACGTAGCTGAGTACGTTTGGCCGATCAGCACCGGGAATATTCAACGCGCGTGGCGTGACGCCGGTGGCGAGAACAACGGCGTCGAATCTACGCAGCGATTCGACAGTTGCCAAAGTATCAAGATTCAGAATTACGCCCATGTCGTCGATGCGATGACTAAAATAGCGCAGTGTCTCGGCGAATTCCTCCTTGCCGGGAATCCGCTTGGCCATGTTGAACTGGCCTCCGATCAGCGCGGCCGCGTCGAACAGGGTGACGCGATGGCCACGTTCGGCCAGCGTAGTCGCGCAGGCCAGACCGGCCGGCCCGGCGCCGACAACGGCGATATTGCGCGGCGTTGCGTTGCGGGTAACCGTCCATTGCGTTTCGTTGCAGGCGCGCGGATTGACCAGACACGACGCATGCTTGTTTTCGAACACATGATCCAGGCACGCCTGATTGCAGGCAATGCAGGTATTGATGCGCGAATCGCGCCCGGCGCGGGCCTTGTTCACCCAGTCCGCGTCGGCCAATAAGGGGCGTGCCATCGAGATCATGTCGGCATCGCCATTGGCGAGAATCTTTTCGGCCACATCAGGCATGTTGATGCGGTTGGTGGTGATCAGCGGAATGCCGACTTCGCCTTTCAGCTTGCGCGTGACCCAGGCGAACGCCGCGCGCGGCACGCTGGTGACAATGGTCGGAATGCGCGCCTCGTGCCAGCCTATACCGGTGTTGATGATCGTGGCGCCCGCCGCTTCGATTGCTTTGGCCAGCTGCACGATTTCGTCCCAGCTCTGCGCATTGTCGACGAGGTCCAACATCGACAGGCGATAGATAATGATGAAATTCGTGCCCACCGCTTCACGTGTGCGGCGCACGATCTCGATCGGAAAACGCTGGCGATTTTCCACGCTGCCGCCCCAGGCATCCGTGCGCGTGTTGGTGCGCGCAGCAATGAACTGGTTGATCAGATAACCTTCGCTGCCCATGATCTCGATGCCGTCGTAACCGGCGTCTTGCGCGAGTTTTGCGCAATTGACGAAATCGCGAATGGTCGTTTCAACGCCGCGGCCAGACAGGGCGCGCGGCGTGAACGGCGTGATCGGCGATTTGATTTTCGATGGCGCGACGGACAGCGGCTGATAGCCGTATCGCCCTGCATGCAGAATCTGCAGGCAAATGTGCCCGTGCTCGGCATGCACGGCGGCAGTGACTTTGCGATGGCGAGCAACATGCCACGGCATCGACAGGCGTCCGCCAAACGGTTTGAGCCAGCCGGCAATGTTCGGCGAAAGTCCGCCGGTGACCATCAGGCCAACGCCGCCGCGCGCGCGTTCGGCGAAATACGTCGCGAGTTTGTCGTAATCGCTGGAGCGATCTTCCAGACCCGTGTGCATCGAGCCCATCAGCACGCGGTTGGGGAGCGTGACGAAGCCCAGATCCATCGGGTTGAACAGGCTCGGGAAGTAGGGATTCGGCGTGGCGGCTTGGGTCATGGCATCGAACGGTCGTTTGAAGTCGCCACGATGCCCGGAATTTGTGGTGTGGGCAAGTTACTGGGCAATCTTGAGCACAATCAGGGTCTGGTCGTCCGTGCCAAGCGGTCCGCCCTGATGAGCTTGCACGGCCGCCATGATGTTGTCGCACAGCGCATGCGGGTCATCAGAGCCAGTCAGGGCGAGTGCAC
>JBDTLA010000066.1:0-21581 GCA_039935035.1 Rudaea sp.
AGCAGCTCGAGGCTGGTATTCCATTCGGCCGTTATCGCGACATTGATGGCGACGGCATCGCGGTGCGGACTTTCCCCGGCACGCATCCGCGACGCGGTAGCTTTTTCACCCGCGGCACCAGCAAGAATGCCGATGCGCGCTATTCCGAACGAGGCGAAGACTACGTCGAAAACGTGCAGCGCTTGCAGAAGAAATTTGAAACCGCCAAAGCCTTGCTGCCGCAGCCGGTTTCGCACAAGACATCGATCCCGACGCGGTGCGGCGCGATCTATTTCGGGTCGACTGCACCGGCGATGTCGGAAGCGTTCGAGATCCTCGATCATGACGGAGCAAACATCGACACGCTGCGCGTGCGTGGCTATCCGTTCGCGGATTCAGTTAGCGATTTCGTCGATCAACACGATCTTGTTTTCGTTGTCGAACAGAACCGTGATGCACAGCTGCGCACCTTGCTGATCGAGCAGTTCGACATCGATCCGGCGCGCCTGCGTGCCATTTTGCACTTTGACGGCACGCCAATCACGGCGCGATTCATTTCTCGTGCGATCAGAGAATGCATGCACAGCAGCAACATCCATGCGCTGCGTGACAACAAGGTTGCCTGATGACTTACATCACCAAACCCAAGCTCCACCATCCATCGTTGCAACGCAATCGTGCCGGGCACACGCGGCGCGATTACGAAGGCGCAGTCTCGACGTTATGTGCCGGCTGTGGCCACGACTCCATTTCCGCGGCGATCATCCAGGCGTGCTGGGAACTGGATATCGAGCCACATCGCGTTGCCAAGCTCTCTGGTATCGGTTGCAGCTCGAAAACGCCGACATATTTTCTCGGTCAATCGCATGGCTTCAACACCGTGCACGGACGCATGCCGTCGGTGTTGACCGGAGCGAACCTGGCCAATCAGGACTTGTTGTATCTGGGTGTTTCAGGGGACGGCGATTCAGCATCCATTGGCATCGGCCAATTCGTCCACTCCATGCGTCGTGGCGTGAACATGGTCTATATCGTCGAGAACAACGGCGTGTATGGCTTGACCAAAGGGCAATTCTCCGCCACCGCCGATCAAGGCAGCAAATCCAAGCGCGGCGCGATCAACACCGACACGCCGATCGACATGGTCGGGTTGGCGTTGCAGCTTGGCGCCACGTTTGTTGCGCGTGGATTTTCCGGTGACAAGGCACAGTTGGTGCCGTTGCTCAAGGCGGCGATGACCCACAAGGGTGCGGCTTTCATCGACGTGATCAGCCCATGCGTGGCATTCAACAACCACGCCGGCAGCACCAAGAGTTATGAGTACGTGCGCGAACACAATCATGCCTTGAATCGACTGGACTTCATTCCGGCATGTGCCGAAATCACCACCGATTACGCGCCCGGCGAAACAGTCGATGTGGCCCAGCACGATGGCAGCATCCTGCGCCTGCGCAAGTTACCGGAAAGCCACGATTCCAACGATCGCGTCGGTGCCATGAACTTCCTGCACAAATGGCAGGCGAAAGGCGAAGTGGTGACCGGTTTGCTGTACGTCGAATCCAATGCCGACGACCTGCACGCGCACCTGAATACCGTGCCGGGCGCGTTCAATCAGCTCGACGAAGCGCAGTTGTGTCCAGGTGCGAAGGCGCTGGACAAGATCAACGCCGCGTTGCGCTGAGACATATTGTTGCCGCGTGCAAAAAGTCTACGACCGCGCCTATTTCGATCGCTGGTATCGCGATTCCCGGCGTGCTCCGGCGTCGCCACGCGAGCTTGCGCGAAAGGCTGCGTTGGCGGTGGCAGTGGCCGAGTATTACCTCGGCCGACCGGTGCGCAATGTTCTCGATGTCGGTTGTGGCGAAGGCGCATGGCGCGGCCCGTTGCGCAAGCTGCGGCCGAATATTGAATACCTTGGATTGGACAGCAGCGAATATGCCGTTGCGCGATACGGGCGTTCACGCAATCTGAAGCTGGTCGAATTCGGTCAACTCGGTGAGCTGCGCTTCGATTGCGAGTTCGATTTGATCGTATGCAGCGACGTGGTTCACTACGTGCGCACGGCGCAGCTCAAGCGCGGCCTCACCGGTATCGCGGACATGCTGGCCGGCGTTGCGTTCATCGAACTGTTCACGGCTCACGATGCGCCCGAGGGCGACAAGCACGGATTCATCGCGCGAACGCCACAGTGGTATCTGTCGACGTTCGCCGCGGCAGGTTTGAGTGCTTGTGGGTCACACTGTTACATCGGGCCAAAGTTGCAAGGCTGCGTGGCTGCACTGGAAACGCTGCAACAACGACGCTAGGCATTTGACCAAGCCGTCGCGCAGCGCAATGATCCGCGGCGGACAACCGGAGAATCACTATGTCAGGAAGAATTCTTGAGGGCCGTGTTGCCTTGGTGACTGGTGCTTCGTCAGGTATAGGCGCGGCAACCGCACGCGTACTGGCTGATGCCGGTGCAAAAGTGGCTATGGCTGCGCGCAGGAAAGATCGCATCGACGCACTCGCCGGTGAACTGAAGCTAGCGGGAGCGCGGGTCCTGACCATCCCCGCAGATCTTGTGCGCGAGGATGAGAATCGGCGCATTGTCGCCGAAACCGAAGCGCACTTCGGAGGGTTGGATATTCTGGTCAACAATGCCGGTGTCATGCATTTGTCGCCCATCGATTGCGCCGATTCGAATGATTGGCGCCGCATGCTGGAACTCAATGTTTTGGCATTGATGGTCTCGTCGCAAGCCGCGTTACCCGTCATGCGCAAGCGTGGTGGTGGGCACATCGTCAATGTCTCGTCGACCGCAGGGCGCATCGCCAATCCGAATGCGGCCGGCTATGCGGCGACGAAATTCGGGGTGGTCGCGTTTTCCGAATCATTGCGCCGCGAGGTTTACAAAGACCAGATTCGTGTCAGCGTGATCGAACCCGGCGTAGTCGAGACGGAATTGCGCGAACATATTCCTCATGCGCAAACGCGTCAGGCGATCGACACATGGGCCGCATCGATGCGACAGTTGCAGCCGGTCGATGTCGCGAATGCCGTGTTGTATTGCGTCAGTCAACCGGCACACGTCAACGTCAATGAAATCCTGATCCGACCGACGGATCAGGAGCGGTGATGAAATGCTGGGAGTCGTAAAATAGAAAGCCCGTCATTTCGCTGGTGCGAAAATGACGGGCCGCAGGCTTGCAACTTGCGCCTTTTGTTTTACTGCGTGCTGATCACGCCTTGCGCACATCCCGATTGCCACGCCACGGCCGAGGCTGCTTGTTGGCTGCGGCATGCGGTTTGTTGCTTGGCGCGTGTGAATGTGGACGACGGGCGTGCGCCTGCTTGCGTGGATTCGGGCGCGGAGGCGGCGATTCCAGGTTCAATGGGCGCGATGGTGCAAAACCTTCCACTGGCTCGATTGCGATATCACGCTTGAGCATGCGCCGAATGTCGCGCAGCAAGCGCGCTTCGTCGTGAGAGACCAAGGAGACGGCCAATCCTTCGGCGCCGGCACGGCCGGTACGACCGATGCGGTGGATGTAGTCCTCGGCAACCATCGGCAGGTCATAGTTGACCACGATCGGCAACTGATCGATATCCAGCCCACGCGCGGCAATATCTGTGGCCACGAGAATGGTGATCTTGCCTTGCTTGAAATCCTTCAGTGCTTTAGTCCGGGCGTTCTGGCTCTTGTTGCCGTGAATTGCCGCCGTACGCAGTCCAGAAACTTCAAGGAATTTGCACAATTTGTCCGCACCGTGTTTGGTGCGGCTGAACACCAGGCTCTGGCGCCGGCTGTCGGCGGCGAGCAGGTGCAACAGCAAATCGCGCTTGCGCTCGGAATCGACCGGATGCACGCGGTGGGTGACAGTTGGCGCGATGCTGTTGCGTGCGGCAATCTGGATTTCTTCCGGATCACGCATGAACTGGTTGGCCAGCTGCTTGATCTCCTCGGCAAACGTGGCCGAGAACAGCAGCGTCTGGCGACGCTTTGGAATAGTGGCGAGGATGCGTTTGATTGCGGGCAGAAAGCCCATGTCGAGCATGCGGTCGGCTTCATCGAGCACCAGAATCTCGATGCCGGACAAATCTGCCGTGCGCCGTTCCATGTGATCCATGAGACGGCCTGGCGTGGCGACAAGAATATCGACGCCGCGCTTGAGTGCCTGTGTCTGCGGACCCATGGAGACGCCGCCAAAGATCGTGGTGCTGTTGACGTGCAAGTGCTTGGCGTAATCGCGCAGGCTGTCGTGTACTTGTGCGGCCAGTTCGCGGGTCGGTGTCAGGATCAACGCGCGCGGCTTGCGTGACGTTGCGGGCGGGCGCTGCCCGTTAGGGTACAAACGCTCCAGCAACGGCAACGCGAACGCGGCGGTTTTGCCGGTGCCGGTTTGCGCGCCGGCAAGCAGGTCGCGACCGCTTAATGCGACCGGAATGGCTGCTGCCTGGATCGGAGTAGGCGTGGTATAGCTTTGCTCGGCGAGCGCACGCAACAACGCGGGCGAAAGCCCGAGAGTATCAAAAGACATTTTGGAAAGCTCCATTAATCGAGAGAAATGAGTTCTCTCCGGCACAGGGATGTGCCGACGTATCGGCGTTGTTACGCCAATGCGACTTGCGTTACGCGGGATTTGCGCGACCGCCTGCCTGCAAGCCGTGGCTTAGGCCCGACTTTACAAACATTCCCAAATGAACCCGGAGCGTTCCCAGAAACCGCGCCGCAGGCGAAAAGTGGAATCTGGGCTGCGCTGGATTGCAGTGATTCCGGTGGCGTCGTTTCCGAGTGGTGCGGGGCGAAGCGCACAAGCGAGTGCTTGTGTGGAATCGGCCGGAAGGGAAAAACGAAAGTCGACGCAGTATAGCCGGGCAAGTGTAGCAGGCTTGTTTCCAATAGTCACTGTCCACGCGGCAGGCAAGCTGACGGGCCGGTAGGTCGATTCAAGGCTCGCCCCAATTCGCATCGACCAACCCTTATACAACTGCCTGCCGCCTATGCTACTTTTCCCGCGGGTTGGGGGAATCCCAAAGAGCTGTCGACAATTCCGGAATGCCCACACCATGCGCGTCACCATCGAGCTGGATCAAGCCGACATCGAGAGATTCGTGTCCACCCTGGAACGATCGCGCGAGTTAGCGCGCACGATGGACGAAGTAGATGTGATCGATGCTGCCAAGCAAACTCTGGATACGCGGCCGTTGGGCTCGGCTCCGGAATATGTGCGCAAACGTCTTGTTGGTGTGCAACGTTTTATCTTGATGCTGGAAGACGATGCCTGGGCTCTACCAAACCCGGAGCGCCGTGAAGTATTGACCGCTTTGGTCTACTTCAGCGATCCCGAAGATCTGATTCCCGACGACGTCGAAGTAATCGGGCAGTTCGACGACGCGGTTGTGCTGGAATTGGTCCTGCGTCGACTGCGACACGTGCTCAAGGCCTACGACGAATTTTGCGTATATCGCGAGCAGCTTGAGGATGACGACAGCTCGCCACAAGCGCGCTTGCATCGTGCCGGCTTCCTTGCGCGTCGCCGCGACAGTCTGCGGGTGCGAGTGCAGCGGCAAACTCAACGCAAACTGGGCACTAGCAGGAGGGTGACTTGATCGCCTTTTTCTCGGTATTACGCGATCTGACGCGCGCGCAACGCCATGTGGTATTTGCCAGCTTTCTTGGCTGGACGCTGGATGCGTTTGACTATTTCCTGCTGGTGTTCGTGATTCCGGAAATCGCACACGATTTTCATGTCGGCCTGACTGAGGTTTCGTTTGCGCTTATGCTCACGCTCGCGATGCGTCCGGTCGGCGCATTCCTGTTCGGACGTTTGGCCGACCGTTTCGGGCGGCGTCCGATTCTGATGCTCGACATCGCGCTGTTCGCCGTGCTCGAAGCTGCCTCCGCGCTGGCGCCATCGCTGACGGTGCTGCTGATCGTGCGCGCCTTGTTCGGCATCGCCATGGGCGGCGAGTGGGGTATCGGTGCGTCGCTGGCGTTGGAATCGATTCCGGCAAAGGCGCGCGGCCTGGTATCGGGAATCCTGCAAGAAGGTTATGCCGCCGGTTACCTGCTCGGAGCCATCGCCTATTGGATTGCATTCGATACAATTGGTTGGCGTGGCATGTTTGCACTGGGGATACTACCGGCCTTGCTGATTTTGTACATCCGCCGCGCCGTGCCCGAATCTCCGGCGTGGCAAAGCTCACGCGAGCGCAATGCGCCGGGTCTGCTGGAAGTCGTGCGCGGGCGCTGGCCGCTGCTGATTTACCTGGTCGTGCTGATGATGGTGTTCAATATGTTCAGTCATGGCTCGCAGGATTTGTATCCGACGTTTCTCAAGCAGCAACTGCATCTGGGTACTGCTACTGTGAGCAAATTGACCATTGCGCTCAACCTTGGCGCGATTCTCGGCGGTTTGATTTTCGGCGCATGGTCGCAACGCATCGGCCGGCGGCGCGCGATTGCTGCCGCTGCCTTGCTTGCCTTGCCGATGATTCCGCTGTGGGCGTACGGCGGTTCGATCATGCTGTTGGGCCTGGGTGTGTTCGGATTGCAGGTGATGGTGCAAGGCGCATGGGGTATCGTGCCGGTGCATTTGAATGAATTGTGCCCGCCCGGCGCACGTGCGACGTTGCCAGGCTTCGTCTACCAGATCGGCAATCTGTTGGCGTCGGGCACTTCGACATTGTTGACGTGGTACGCAGCGCAACGCGGTGGCGACTTCGCGTTCGCCATGGCCAGTTTCATTGCCATCGTTGCGATTTTGCTGGCGACGCTGAGCCTGTTCGGACCCGAGGCCAAGGGTACGTCGCTGGATTGATGGTGCTGGATTGAATTCGAGAGAGGATTGAAGTTGATGGATGCGACCCCGCTGTTGCGCTCGATACCCATGTTCTTTGGCCTGTCCGATGAGGATCTGGATGCGCTGTCGCAAGCGCTCGAGCGTCAGACCTTCAAGGTAGGTTCGATGATCTTCGCCCAGGGTGAAAGCGGCAGCGCGATGTACATCGTCGAAGATGGCGATGTGAATATTTTCCTGCCCGGTGAAGCGTCGCGACGCATATCGCTCAACGATATCGGGCGTGGCGAATTTTTCGGGGAACTGGCCTTGTTCGACGAAAAGCCACGCAGTGCGAGTGCACTGGCAACCAGCGATTGCGTATTGCTTGAACTCAAGCACGCCACGCTTGCCGATTACCTGCAGCAGCGCCCACGCGCGGCGATGGCGATCTTGCGCACGATGAGCAGTCGCCTGCGCGAAACCAATACGCTGCTCACAACACGCGCGGCGAAAAATGTCGATGAGGAATTCGACAAGCGACTGTCCTGGAGCGATCGCCTCGCCGACAGCGTGGCCGAACTCAACGGCAGCTGGCGTTTCATTGTTTTCCTCATGGTGCTGACTGCGGTGTGGTGCTTGGGGAACACCGCGATTCTTGGCTCGCCGCCGGACCCTTACCCGTTCCAGTTCTTCAATCTTGCGCTGGGTATTCTGGTCAGCTTGCAGGGGCCATTGATTGTGATGAGCCAGAACCGCCAATCGCGCAAGGATCGCGCGCGCGCGGACACCGATTTCAATGTGAACCTGAAGAACGAAGTGAATATCGAAACGCTGTTGCGCGAGTTCAGCGAATTCCGCACCGAAATGAACGCCGACAGCAATCGTCGTGTTGGGGGGCAGAGCTCGCGTCACGATGCGAGCGACGCTTGATCCAGATTTATTTGAAGATTCCAACCCTGCTGCGAAATTTCGCGCTGTCCGTTTGCGCGGATGATCAGTCTGGCGTGACGTGTACAATCACTGCTTTATGCATCACCATGAATGCGCGGCGCTGGCAGCCCACTTCGTCTTTCGCGCTCCCTCACCTCTGATCGAATCGCATGAGTTCCAACGATTCAAATACCTCTTGGCGCTTGCGCTTTGAAGATCGTGATGACTATCTGTATGCCGAAGTCAGCGGTCCCGAAGACTCGATGCAGATTTCATTGGCGTATTGGCGCGCGATCGAGGCCGAATGCGAGCGCCGTAAAACCACGCGACTGCTGGTTTGCGATCGCCTGCGTGGCCAGCCTTCGAGCCAGACGGATTCTGAAGAGATTGCCAATGCGTTGGGCGGTGGCATCTTCGCGAACATGCGCATCGCGTTCCATGAACCTGTGGCCGAGCATCTGCGTTTCCTCGAGTACGGCGAAATGGCTGTGCGCGAGGTGGGCGTGACCATGCGCGTGTTCCCCAGCGATAAAGAAGCTGAAGTCTGGTTGCGCTATGGTCAGCAATAGTCACTTTTTGATTTTGAGGCGATCCATGAAAAAGACCAGTGTGTTGGTGTTTATCGGTGTTGCGTTGCTCGCGTGTTTCGCTGCATCCATCACCGCCCAGGCTTCCGACAGCGGCGACAAGGCCGAGATCGCGGCGCTCAAGCAGCAATTGTCTGAATTGCAGAGGTCCGCGTATCACCCCGAACTCGGCCATCAGATGCTGATTATCCAGATTCGACACGCGCGACTGTGGTTTGCTGGTGAGGCAAAAAACTGGATTCTTGCGGCGTTCGAGTTGCAGGAACTCAAGGAAGCCTTCGAGGCCGTCGTCGAGCACAACCCCGACGACGCGAATTTCCAGCCGCAACGTCTTGCCGACATCCTGCCGGCAATGACCAACGCCCCAATTCGCACGCTGCGTGATGCCATTGATCACGGCGACAAGAAGCAATTCGAGAACGCGTATGACGGACTGTCGGCGGCGTGCACCGGTTGTCATCGAGCTGCCGGGATTTCCTTCCTTGTCATCCAGCGCCCCAAAACGCCGCTACTGGATAATTTGCGCAGTGAACCGATGCCTGCGCCATCCAAGAAGTAAACCCACGGTTATTTGAGCACACGCATGGCACCGCTGTAATGCTCGCTCCAGTAAGGCGAAGCGAGAGAGTCCAGACGTACCGTTCCTCCGCTATTGGGCGCGTGCACGAAGCGCCCCTTGCCGACATAAATACCGACGTGACCTATGCCGCGACCGCCGGTATGGAACAACACGATATCGCCGGATTCGAGTTGGCTGCGAAGGACCTTTTGCGCGCGCATGTGACTGATTTCGTCTGCTGTTCGCGGCAAGGCGATGCCGGCGACAGTACGGAACACGTAATCGACCAGCCCGCTGCAATCGAATCCACCATCCGGTGTATTACCGCCGTAGCGATATGGCGTGCCAACCAGGCTGATCGCGCGAAATAGAATATCGTTCGGATTGGCCTGTGCGCCACGTTCGTACTGCGGCGCCTGCGATCGCTCGTTGTTTCGACTGCATGCGGCAAACTGCATCACCACGAGCGTGATGATGAGGCAACCGACGAATTCACGAATCAAGCGCATTGCGATCACGTTCGGTCATCTGGCATGCGCTGTCAACGCTGGATCATGGGCGCACTGGCTAAAAAGCGGATAAAATTTGCAATTACCCTTACATGGATATCGATATGCGAGCCGAGAAAGACAAAGTCGTCAGTTTTCATTATCGCCTCAGCGACACCGATGGTGCGGAAATCGAAAGCTCGCATGAACGCGAGCCCATGGCAGTGCTGTGCGGCCACGGCGGCATAATCCCCGGGTTGGAGCAGGCGATGGTGGGACGCGGATCGGGTGATCATTTTGACGTCGTGGTGACACCCGAACAAGGCTATGGCGAGCGTCGCGAAGACTTCGTTCAGCGCGTTGCGAAAAAATACTTTCGCGACCCCACCCAGCTCAAACCCGGAGTGGCAACCGTGTTGCAAACGAAAGACGGCCCGCGCTCGGTGAGCGTGCTGAAAGTCGGCTCAAGCGTGGTCGATGTGGATTTGAATCATCCGATGGCTGGCAAGACGCTCAAGTTCGCCATCGAAATCACCGATGTTCGCGACGCCACCCCGGAAGAACTGACACACGGGCATGCGCACGGGTCAGGTGGGCACGCGCATTGACCGCGGCCATTACGCAAAAAAGAAAGGCCCGGTTTGCACCGGGCCTTTCGGGACGCCCCCTTACGATTCGGTATCAGGCAGCGGCGCTGCCCACCAGCGTCAGTTTTGGACGCTGCGCTTTCGCAGTCGACTGCGCTTCGGCGACTGTGCTGAACAAATGTTGCTGTTCGTCGGCCACGGATTGCTCGAAATGAACCATACGTGCTTCAGCAGCAGCGGCGACGTTCGATGGTATCGCACTGGAATCAAGCATTTGGCGAACCAGTTCGCGCTGATGGTCACTGAAGTCCGGGTCTTGCAGCGCTTCTTCCAGCGCGCAGATCATGGTGGCCAGCCAACCCGAGGTCGGCGAGCGCAGCGCAAGCAGCAATTCGTTGGTCGGAAGTTTCATGGTCGATCCGGGTTCGCAGGCCGGCGTGTTCCGGCGGTAGATCACTATGCAGATTCGATGCCAACCATGAGGCCCCCCGAGTCTTGGGCAGAATCAATCCGCTGTGGCGGGGCAGGGCGATGAGCGATCGCCAGGCGGATGTACTGATACTCGGCGGCGGCGTGATCGGCTTGGCCTGCGCGTTGTACCTGTTGCGTGCCGGACGCGGTGTATGCGTCGTGGAACGCACCACCGTCGGCGCCGCCGCATCGCATGGCAATTGCGGCACGATCACGCCGAGCCATTGCATGCCGCTGGCAATGCCCGGTCAGATAGCCCAGGCAATGCGTTGGTTGTTCAAAACCGACGCGCCGTTCCGGATTGCACCACGCCTGGATTTCGCTTTGCTCGAATGGCTGTTGCAATTCGCGCGACGCTGCAATGCGGCGGATTTCAAACGCATCAGCGCAATCAAGGCACCATTGCTTGGATTGTCGCGCGCAACGCTGGAAGAGTTGATCGGTTCAGAATCGCTGGATTGCGGCTTCGAGACACTCGGAACCATCAATGCCTTTCGCGACGAAAAAGCATTCGAACAATCGCAGTGGCTGCCTGAATTGATGTCTGAAGTCGGTATGCCGGTCGAATTGCTTGACGGCGATGCCTGCCGGGCACGCGAGCCGGCATTGAACGACAGCATCGTCGGTGGCTACTTCAACCCAATCGACGCGCACCTGCGCCCAGATCGCTACAGCGCGGAACTGGCGCGCAAGGTCAAGGCCTTGGGTGGTCAGATATTTGAAGCGACCGACGTCACCGGATTCGAGCTCGGCGCCGATCGAATCGACAAGGTGCTCACCAATCAAGGCGCATTCAGCGGGCGTGATGTGGTCATGGCACTGGGCGCATGGTCACCGCTGCTCGCGCGTCAGCTCGATCTGCGTATTCCGATCCAGCCGGGCAAAGGGTATTCGATCACGTACACGCGCCCGCAGGTTTGTCCGCGTATTCCACTCACGCTGAAAGAATGCGCTGTTTGTGTCACCGGCTGGCAGGACGGCTATCGCCTGGGTAGCACGATGGAATTCTCCGGCTACGACACGCGCCTGAATCGCAAGCGCCTGGATGCACTCAAGCACGGTGCGGCGCAGTACATGCGCGAACCTGAAGGCCCGCAAGTCCTGGAAGAGTGGTACGGCTGGCGACCGATGACGCACGACGATTTGCCCATCCTCGGGCGCGCGGAAAAGCTGCGCAATCTGGTTCTGGCGACCGGCCATGGCATGCTTGGTGTCACCATGTCGGCAGCCACCGGCATGCTGGTTAGCGAATTGATTCAGGACAAGCCGACGACGATGGATATGGCACCGTTCTCGCCGGCGCGATTCGGGCTTTGAGGTCACGCCATGAGTGAACAAGTGGAAACGTACACACTTTATCCGGGTACCGCAGCTTTGCTGGTCTCCCTGCCACACGACGGCACTGCGCTGCCGGACGACATCGCCGCGCGCATGACACCTGCCGCTCGCCGCGTACCCGATACCGATTGGCATGTCTCGCGCCTGTACGCGTTCGCGCGCGAACTCGGTGCGTCGATGATCGTGCCGAAGTTTTCGCGCTATGTCGTCGACCTCAATCGCCCGCCGGATGATGTTTCGTTGTATCCCGGCCAGAACACCACCGGCCTGTGTCCGCGCGTGCAGTTTTCCAATGAACCGATTTACCTGCCAAACCAGGAACCATCGGCCGATGAAATCGCCGAACGTGTTGCGCGCTACTGGCGTCCGTACCACGGCGCGCTGGCAGCCGAAATTGCAAGAATCAAACAGGAGCACGACCGCGTCGTCCTCTGGGAAGGCCATTCGATCCGTAGTGTCGTACCTTTCCTTTTCGACGGCCGCCTACCCGATTTCAATCTCGGCACCGCAAACGGCGCGAGTTGTTCGCCGACATTGCAACAGCGCTTGAGCGCAGTGCTGCAAGCACAGTCCGATTATTCCTTCATCGTCAACGGTCGCTTCAAGGGAGGCTATATCACCCGCCACTACGGCAATCCGGACGCCGGTATCGACGCTGTGCAACTTGAACTGGCGCAGTACAATTACATGGATGAAAATATTTTCAGCTATCAGGAAGCAGTCGCCGCGCCGACCCAGGCAATGATTCGGCAATTGCTTGAAGCGACCTTGTCACGCTGATCGCATGGGAACCGATATCGCATTTCAGTGGATTCGGATCGATTATCCGGGTGTAATAATCGGCAAACCAATTGCTTCGTTTGTCCGCTTTGTGCTGCGGGACATTCGCCAAGAGCAGCTTGCGGGATATCCAAAATTGCGCACCTGCCATCTGCGTATCGAAATAAATACCCCGGTGCACTTTGGGCTCGTCTGATCAGTCGAACCCGTTGCGGAACAGTAAATCGGCGTTGAAAAACGTAACAACATTTTCGGCTGGCCGTCCCACAACTAAAACGTCGCTTGAACTATCGTAGGAAAACGTCATGCTGTAACCACTGCCACTAACGAGACCGAGCACGCTGTTTTCGGAGGAAATTATGCCTCCTAAGGAGTCAGCGCCACGCCGGAGAGTGACGGCTCCGGCCTGATAGACGGTTCCATTGCTCCAGCCCGAACTCCGAAACACGTAGTCGCCATTGTTCAAAGCAACTGCAGTAGCGCCGTTGTAAGAATAATCAAAGCCAACTTCATCGCCGGCAGTCGTGCCAATCAGAGAGTTGCCAGGAGCCACCGCGGCGGGAGTTCCGGTGTCGCCGTTGCCCCATGTGACAGCTCCGACATGCGATGGAGAACCGTTGGACTGTTGAATTGCGCGTCAGATTGACCAGATTTTTCGTTTTCCACTGACCAGCCGAAAACGCAAGCAGTCTTCGCTAACATTGTGCTCCATCCGATCAAGCGGCTGGTCAGTGGAAAACGAGTAGCCTGGTCAAATTCACACGATCGCCAACAGCCGTAAGTGAACCTGACAATCGCACGCGGTTGCCGAACGATGGAAACCGCCTGCTTCGGCATTGCGCAATGGCGGCACAACGCCGCTGCAAAGCGCTCCGCGCCGTATATACGACGCTTGCAACCTGACGGCGCACTCCGTCATGTTCAGCCGGATGCTTTTTACTGGCAGCCGAGGTTTTCCACGCCCGCGAGCAAGGTCAGCGATTCTGTCAGCCGTCCGTCACTACCGTCCAGTGTCGCGGTCGCGGTCGTGCAACTGGTGAAAGTCAGCGTCAGCGTGCCCCAAACCGCGATAGTGGATGGCGGTGCGGGCGTCGCATAGCCGCCGCCCGCTGTTTTTCCCAGCTCGAGCGTAATGCTCTGGCCCAGGGAAATTTCGCTCGGTCCGACGGCCGAAATCAGCCACAGCCGCTCGCCGGTTTTGTCCCAGCCGTAATAGGTGACCATCAAACCGGCGGCGGCTCCGGTAATGCTGAAACCGGCGCCGGTGTAGGTGGGGTCGTACCACGAACCCGTCAGTGCATTGGGATTGACCGCTGCCGCCGAGTCGCTGCTCGACGGAAAATCGATCGAAAACTCGCCGGCATCGCCGTCGGCACTGATCCATGTTCCCTGCGAAAAGCTGGCCACCCCGACGGACGGCGCCCAATTGAGGTTGATCTGGGCGGCGAAAAACGTAGACGAAGAGTCCGGATTGGATGCCCCGCTCTCAGGACCTCCGGAATTAATGCGCGGACCGTTCACGCAATTGATGCTGGTGGCGGTCAGCGGGATGGGCGTCCCCATCGGCTGGCCCGCCGACCCGTACGACACGGAGGTCCCGGATGGGCTCGCGTTAGCGCTGCCGTCGGCGATGTAGTGTGTCTTGTGCTTTGTGCTGTAAAAATCGCACTTCACGGCGCCATAGGCATCAACCGTCAGGGTGACCGTGCCCGAGTCGCCGCCGTCAGTGAAGCTGCCATACGTTCCGGTATAGGTGCCGGTAATGCCGGTCGCACATGCCGTCGCAGCAAAAACAAGCCCGAAAAGTGCCGTGAAAACGCCAACCAAACGGGCAGCGCAATCTTTTCGCCGAACTGAAATCATGATGCACCTCCTAGTTGATTGTCAGGCTATGCCCATTGCTACGCGCGCGCAACAGACACATGCGCTCAAAGGAAATAACGGGCCGTCCGGGCAACGGGCAACGATCGCTGGGAGCGATTCATCAACGTGACCGGAGCACGTGTGACCGATGGCGTCTTCTGCCCGACGCAAGGAGATCCTTTTGATATAGGGTCGGTGGAAAGCACCGACGTCATCTTCCGCAACGGCTTTGAGTAGAGGGTCTGCGGAGTCCATGCCGCCTTTGCGGCGCTGCGCTTTGTGTTTGACCTGTCGTGGTTCGGCCGACAGGTCACGGCTACCTGCATGTTCGGCGAACGGTAGGTTTAGAGAAGGCAGTTTGCGTTGTCGAGTGACTCGAATTGGCCGATCGGCGACAACGTTATATCGACGGTCTTGTTCGTGTGCTAACAACCTGCCGGTGGGAACGGTCGATCTCGTGAAGCATCCGCATTCTTGCGAGCGGCACAGGGTCCCAATTCGAGCCAGTTGGGCGCCATTGAGAGCGATGGAAACGGTCAACCGATCTCCTGTGCCCTGATTGATGCGCGATGACGGCCTACCCATCGCGGCGGACAGGCAACTTCTGAGAAGGCAATTACCCATTCCGTGCAGGTCTACACACAGAGTTTGCTATCCGCCTATAGGGCGTAGGATCATGTTGGCGAATTCATCGGCACGCCATTGGCATGCAGATAGAAAGCGATAACAACGCGTGCCATACAATCGCTGAAAGTTCTGCCGATAGGCATCGACGCGACCCAATGTGCGATATTTTGCGGCGCTCAATAATTTGATCAAAAGGGGAGTCCACCATGAATCGCGTGACACTGTTCTTTGGTATTTTAGTTTCGGGGGCAATTGCCGCGGCGGCTGTTCTGCAGCCAGGCACACACGCTGTGAAGTCGATGCCTGCACCCACTGACGGCGGACCCGGCGAATCGAGCGATGATCTTCATCGCCAGCAAGTCTGGATGGAATCCATGCACAATCACGCACCAGGTGTGGATTGGCGTTCGATGGATGCAGCCACGCGCAAGAACCTGACACTGCTGCGTACGCGGCAGACTGCTCAAATCGCGCGCGGTATTCGACCGGCCGAGCTGAGCGCGGTTCCCGTTGGTGTCTGGCACGAGCGCGGCGCGAATAACTGGGGTGGGCGAGTGTCTGCGGTCGATTACGATCCGACTGCCGACCGCCTGACCGTATTCGCACACGGCGGTGAATTGTGGCGCAGCACGCGCGCCAATCTGAACTGGCAATCGCTCAATGATGGCAGGTATTTCAAGTCCAACTTCGCCATGCAGAACTTTGTGCGGCTGGCCGCAGTCGGCACGACCCCCGAACGCCTGATTGCGGCGGACGACACCGCGCACGGATTTTTCTATTCCGACGACGGCGGCGCGCATTGGACAGCGTCAGATACAACGAACTATCCGGCGAATTGGATCGAAACTTCGTACATGATCGCGCGCGATCCAGGCGGGAGCCAAGTGTATGCGTTGGTTGCCGATAACACGACGGTGCCCTATCAGGTCTATTTGCTGGCATCTGGCGATCGTGGCGCAACCTGGACGAATCTTGGCGCGCAAGGCGGCGAAAATACGGTCGCATTATTCGCGATGGGGCAAGGCAGCGGTTTGGTGTATCTGCTTAATGGATCGACGTTCGATCGCATCGAACCAGGCAACAGCTTGACCGCGCTGACATCCATCTCCAGCGCACCGACGCCAGGCGCCAACGACCAGATTGGTTTGGCCGGCGGCCTGACTACCGGCACCGGCACGCCGTTCTTCTACGCATTCTATGAAGTCCATGGCGCCACTTCCGCGACCGACAAGACCGATGTCTTCACATCGATTGACGGTGCCACGACGTGGACGGCGGCCGCAGCGACGGTTCCAGCGGTCTCCTACATCCGCGTCGCCGCGGGCACGTCGTCGTTCAATCCGCTGATTGCCTGCTACGGCAGCGTCAATCTGTTCTGTACGCACGATGGCGGCGCGACATTCGCTGCCGTCAACGACTGGTCGGATTACTACGCCAATGTCGGCACCAAGCTGCACGCCGATCTCAGTTTCGTGAAAAGCTATCTTATTTCGCCCGGCAATGAAGTATTTTTCATCGGCACCGACGGTGGCATCTTTGAATCCACCGATGGCATGCAGACTGTCAAAAACGACAATCCGACCGGGTTGCGCTCCGGTCAGTATTACGGCAGCTACACCGGACGCAGTGCGCCCTATTACATTTCCATCGGCGCACAGGATCAGGGCTACCAGAACAGTTCTGCACCGTCCTCCGGCAACGCGACGTTCGCCCAAGTTGTCAGCGGCGATTATGCGAGCCTGACCAGCAGCAACGACGGTGGCACGCTGTGGCTCAACTATGCGGGCTCGACAATCGTCGATGGCGCGCCTGGCAGCCATCCGCTCAATTCAGTGCAATTGAATTTCCCGAGTTGGGATTTCGTGAACGACGGGCATCTGGACAAGAACAACATGTTGTTCCTGCCGCCGCTGCTGGCCTATCCCGGCAATCCCAATAGCGCCCTGCTGAGCACGGCAACAGCAGGCACTACCGAGAATTTCAATATCACCCAGCTTACCTGGGATGGTGCGGACACGATTACGGCCGCTACCGGGACGAACAATTTTGGCAGCAGCGTCACCGCAATGGCCACCGCCGGCGGCACGTTTTTCGCTACTGCCAACAACGGCAGCGGTGCCAGCTTCTTCACGACCGCGAACCCAATGGGTGCATGGACACAGACCGTCACCACCCTGCCGCAAGGCTACTATCTGACCGGTCAGGCAATCCTGCCCGATCCGTCAACAGCCGGCGTGATCTATGTCTGCGGCAGTGGGTATTCCAATCCGGGCGTGTATGTGTCCATCGATTCTGGCACCAGCTTTAACCCAATGAATACCGGTATGCCAAACACGCTGGTGCATTCCCTTGCGATCTCGCCTGACGGCAAAAACCTGTTTGCGGCCACCGACGTTGGCCCGTACTACTACGATCGCAGCGCGTCGAGCTGGACGTTCATCGGCACCGGCGCGCCCGCGAACAGCTACTGGAATGTCGAATTTCTTCCAGCCCTGAACGCGGCGCGGTTTTCGACCTTTGGCCGCGGCTTGTGGGATTACGATATGGGCGGTGGCGATCTCATTTTTCGCGAGGGTTTTGAATAATCGTCCGGGAAGCAGGTGAGATACCAAGCCGCGGGCGCCGAATTTCGACACCACTTGGCGCTCGTGGTGCGTCTCAAATCCACCCTACGCTTGCGTGGTCAAGGTCTCAGCTGATCGGACTTCGTCTACACATCGTCGGACCGCTGCATGCTTTAATTCAAAATCAAAGTTTCTCTTAACGGAGGGATAGCGCCTGCACAGCGGACGACAGATTTGGGGAATTCGATTGAAGACGCGACTGTCTCAAAGTGGCCGACTGCTGCCAACATCCTGGCGGGATCGGGCGCTGGCCTTAGCGCAGGGCGCGATCAACCGTACTGCACGCTCAGCATCGAGATAGAGCCGCCGTCCATGCCCTCGACCGGGAACGTCACTGGCTCGCCCTCTACGCTGGCGCCGAGCACGTATAGCAGCGGCAGGTAGTGTTCCGGCGTCGGCACTGACAACGCCGCGTCGCGGCCCCACGATTCGTAGTCCAGCAACGCCTGGTGATCGCCCCGCAGCATCCGCTCGCGCACTTTCGCCTCGAAACGCAGCGCCCAGTCGAACGGCTCGACCGGATGCCTGCCCCACGCGTAGGTGTGCAGGTTGTGCACCACGTCGCCGCTGCCGATCAGCAATACGCCCTCGTCGCGCAACGGCCGCAGCAGCCGACCCAATCTGTAATGGAACACCGGCGGTTGCGATTCGTCGATGCTGAGCTGCACCACCGGCACGTCGGCATCGGGAAACATGTGGCGCAGCACCGCCCACGTACCGTGATCCAAGCCCCATGAAAGATCCTCGCGAACCTCCAGTGGGTTCAGCATTTCGCGCACGCGGCGCGCCAGCTCGATGTCGCCTGGCGCGGGGTATTGCACCTCGAACGACTCGCGCGGAAAGCCGCCGAAATCGTGGATCGTGCGTGGCGCTGCCATGGCAGTCACTGCCGTGCCCTGCAAATACCAGTGCGCCGATACTGAAAGGATCGCTCGCGGTCGCGGTAGGCGCTGACCGAGCGCGCGCCAGCCTTGCGTCCAGGCGTTGGCCCGCACCGCATTCATCGGATTACCGTGGCCGAAAAAGATCGTCGGCATGGTGATTGGCATATGACTTCTCCGAAGCGGGCGCAAGTGCCCGAGCGCGCGGCTCGATCATACCGTCAGCCTAAGTACGCAAGCGCTAGAACAACCAAAACATCCTGCTTGCCGGTTTGGATTCAATCTTCCGACAGCCCAATTCGGGTGATCTGACTGCGGGCGCGACCGCCCGCTCCTGGCCGGTTGCTACGCGACAGCCATTTGTCTAGTGAACGGCGATTATCACTTCCGTTCAACTTCTTGAAATTCAGCGATTTCGTTGGCCGGATTCTGAAGTCAAACCTCAGGCGACGTCAGGCAGGCACTGGTCGCTGGCCGCCGGCCGCTCCTGGGGATCCTCGGCGCGCTTTTCGGACAACCAACGTGTCCATGACTGTTGCGGCGCGGCTGTCGTCGCCGGTTGATTCCGGGTAGGCGCCATTGCAGCGCCCACCCGCTTTTTGGTCGGTACGATTACTCGAAGCCGTTCTGGAAGATCGCGTCGCTGAGTACCGTGGTAAGGGTAAAGCTGGTCGAGACCTTGTCTGACGGATTGTTCTGGTCTGTGACGGTCACGGTGACGACGGTGCTTCCAACGAAATCGGCCTCCGGGATCAGGTCGATCGTGGCACCGATCGGGCTGTCGTGGACGACCGCGGTGAAATGATCGCCACTGACGCTGATCGTGTTGGGGACCGGGTCGTTGTCGTGGTAAACGACCGGAATGCCGGTGACCGGCGTATTCACGGCCGTCGTCCAGTTGCCCATTGGCGCGATCGCGAGGTTGCCGTTGATGTGAATGACTGCATCGACATTGCGGTCGACCATGCCATCGACATGGCTGTTCCAACGTAGCAGTTGGTCGGTGCCGGCTGCGGTTTCGGCGACGCGCACCTTGAAGCTCAAATCGAATTGCGTCGATTCGGGTCCGCGATAGTCGTAACAGACCAGCATGTTGTTGTGCAGCTTGGTCTGCAGATCGTTGTAGGCGTAACTGACGGCGAGGTCTCCGTCTAGTGGGCCGAACGAGGTCAGTGGGCCGTGATAGCCCTGCACGCCGATCGAGCCTAGCCCGCCCTGGGTGCCGAAGTTCAGATTGTCGTATGCCATGATCATCTCGTATTGGCCGTCGCCGTAGCGGTAGTCGCGGTTGATGAGCAACTCGAAGTCATATTTGTCGTCGAGTGTCGTGGTTTCTCCGGTGTCGAAATCGGAGTGTTCGGTTCGCGCGCCCACCCATTCCATGATCAGGTCATGGCTGGAGGAGCCATACGCGACGCTGATGCCGCTGGTCTGGCTCGGGTCGAGGAAATCGACGTTGAGTGGCGTGGCCAGTGCGTCGATTGCGCTCGGGCCGAACCAACCTGCACCCGTACCCACGCCTTTCCACAGCACGCCGATCATTGGCGTGTACGGGAATGTGTAGTACGGAAACTTCTGCGACAAATACATTGTGTCGCCGAAATTCGGTTCCATGATCACCCAGCCTTGCGGCGATACCTGCAGATCCGGGTAGCTGAAGAAATCGTTGTTGTTGTATAGCGAGTAGCCGCCGTCCCAGAAATTCGACAGGGGCACGGTGACCGAGTCTGTCGCGTACGCATCAGGGTGGCCACCGAAATCTGGTGTCAGCCCGAAACGCTTGACCAGGCCGACAAAGCCGCCGTCGCTGGTCTGACCGTTTGCCGAAAAGATTGGCGTGCGGCACAGCGCGTCGGTGTCACTGGTGGTGACGTTGTAATCGCGCGGCCAGTTCTCCGAGTCGAGCTGGGCGCCGGCGATCGTCAGCGTTTCACCGTTGATGCTCAAGTTCGATTGCTGCACCGCGGTGCTGACCTTGGCCGAGCCCGGCACCAGCGTAAGACCTGAGGGTAGTATCGACTGCAGGTTGAACGTGCGGTCGACGCCGCTGTCGTTCTCGCGCACATGCACATTGACGTCGATCACATCGCCAGGTTTCGCAGCCGTCTGACTGACGGACATGCTGATGTCATCGAGGCCGCGCGTGATCTTGACCGGAACGAAGCCGACGCTACCTGGCGCCGCGCCATCGCCGACATCGAACGCACCGTACATGACGTCATCGGTCGCCATCGCTGGCAATGTCCAGTTGACGTCGAGATCGACCGGTGCGCCGGTCGTGCTGGCAGGCCCAGTGACCTGCAAGCTTGCACTGGATGTTCCGGGTACGACTGCTGTTGCGATACGGTAGGTGTCGAGAATGATTTCCGGATCGCCATCGGACAAACCGGTGCGCACGTTGTTGACGAAAATCCAGTAGGTGCCGGCATCCGGATGGCTGATGCTGCAATAGTTCAGCTCGACTTCGGTATTGGAAACGCACAAGGTTTCGTCGTCGAAATCCGGGACGCCGTTGTGGTTACTGTCGATGCCAATGTAGACCGTTGCCCAGCCCTGCTTGTAGCGCAGGTCGGCTGTCGTGGCGACGTTCTTGAGCACATCCACGATCAGGCGTGCGCTGTTGGCGGGCACGTCAATGGTTGTGGTGTAGGTATTGTTGTTGCTGTAGTCGCCGTCGTAGATCGGCGGGATATGGTCGATATCCTGATTCAACGCCAGAGTCTGCACGTTTGGCGCGACCAAACCGTAATCGCGATAGCTCACGCTCGTCATGGCCGGCAGATTCACTGCATGCAGGCGGTAAGACCCTTGGTCACGGTGTGCGTTGAGCTCGAGCGTCTTCGGCAATACGCCATGATCGAAATTGACCGAGACCGGCCAGTGCGCGGACGGGATCGTGTTGTCGGACGGCGTAAAAACGACGTTGCTCCACAACTCGATTTCCTCGGAGTTGCTGACATTGATGGTGCCGTCGTGGCGAAACTGCGCATCGGTGAGATCGGCGCGCAGCAGGATCGATTTGGTTTCGCCGGCGTGCAGCGTAAATGTCGATGGATAGGCGGCGAACTTGATGCCGTTCTGCGCAATCTCGCCTTCGCCGCTG